>NZ_JAYUWI010000125.1:0-3412 GCF_043753625.1 Nitrosomonas sp. | reverse complement strand
ATTTGCGGACAGTTGTTGGCAATGCATCGCACCCATCTGTATTAGAGAATGCCGGAGCTCATGATGCGGATATGATTCTGGCAGTTACCGAGCACGACGAAACGAACTTAGTGGCTTGTAAGCTTGCCGCTTCCTTGTTTAACACACCCACTAAGATTGCACGTATTCGATCGACTGAATATTTGGCGCACCCGGATATTTTTTCTACTGAGAATTTCTGTGTGGATTTTGCTATTTCTCCAGAGCAGATTCTGACGGAATATATTGAAAAATTGATAGAGTTTCCTGAAGCTTTGCAGGTGCTTGATTTTGCGTCAGGGAAGGTGAGTTTGGTGGCTGTGCGTGCATTACAAGGCGGGTCGCTTGTCGGGCAGCAACTACAGGAATTGCGTAAGCATGTTCCTAATGTGGATTCGCGCGTGGCAGCCATTTTCCGGAAAGACCGGCCGATTATTCCCGAAGGCGATACCGTCATCGAGGCAGAAGATGAGGTGTTTTTTATTGCGGCTACTGAAGATATCCGAACCGTGATGCGAGAATTACGGAAAATGGATAAACCCGTTAAGCATGTGATGATTGCTGGCGGGGGGAAAATAGGCAAACGCCTCGCTGAAACACTAGAAAAAGATTATCAGGTCAAAATTATTGAACATAATTATCAAGCGAGTGAACGTTTGGCAGCGGAACTGAGTAGTGCACTGGTATTGCATGGTGACGCAACAGACGAAACATTGCTGGAAAGTGAGAATATTGCCGAGATGGATATGTTTTGTGCACTGACGAATGATGAAGAAAATAATATTATGTCAGCGTTGTTGGCAAAACGCATGGGGGCGCACAAGGTGATTGCGCTGATTAACCGTCGTTCCTATGTTGACTTGGTCCAAGGCAGTCGCATTGATATTGCTATTTCACCGGCGCAAGTTACGATTGGCTCATTACTCGCTTATGTGCGGCATGGCGACGTGGCTGCGGTACATAGCTTACGCCGTGGCGCAGCGGAGGCACTGGAATTGGTGGTACATGGTGATGCCAGATCATCTCATGTAGTAGGACGAAAAGTGGAAGAAATAAAACTCCCCAAAGGCGCCACAATTGGCGCTATCGTAAGAGGGTTACCTAAATCTGATGGGGCATTTGGTGAGAATCTGGGTGCGGAGCATGAAAAGGCGTTGCATCATTCGGATAACAATATACGAGTCATTATTGCACATCATGACACGATCATCGAACAAGAGGATCATGTGATCTTATTTGTGATCAATAGAAAGATGATCCGCGAAGTGGAAAAATTGTTTCAAGTCAATGTTGGTTTTCTGTAAACAAGAGATAGCATGAGTCGGCTTTTTGTTGTTGTTAATGTCCTGGGTAAGATGGTTCTGATATTCGGACTCACAATGCTGCTTCCGCTGGGTTTGGCACTGTGGCTCAACGATGGCGCGCTATTTGTCTTCGAAAAATCTATTTTGATTACTATGGGTTGTGGTTTGCTGATGTGGTTGGCGACACGTCGCTATAAACGTGAATTACAGACAAGAGATGGTTTTTTGCTTGTGGTGCTGGTTTGGTCAGTGTTGCCAGCCTTTGCTATGCTACCGCTATTATTTTACCTTCCTGATCTTAGCCTCAGTATGGCCTATTTTGAAGCTGCCTCAGGATTAACGGCAACAGGCGGCACTGTGTTGTCGAGCTTGGATGCATTGCCCCCATCTATCAATTTATGGCGCGGTGAAATGGTTTGGCTCGGAGGGATGGGTTTGATCGTTCTGGCAGTAGCGATTCTGCCATTATTGGGGGTAGGGGGCCGGCAATTGCTCAATGCCGAGATACCCGGACCTATGAAGGAGAACAAGCTCACTCCGCGTATCGCGGAGACTGCCAAGGGGCTGTGGACAATTTATGCGAGTCTAACATTGGCATGTATCATAGCGTACCGATGGGCGGGTATGGATTGGTTTGATGCCGTGATGCATGCGTTTACGACGCTGGGCTTAGGTGGTTTTTCTTCTCATGATGCGAGCTATGGTTATTGGGATTCACCACTCATAGAATCGGTCGCGATTCTATTTATGCTGATTGCAGGAATAAATTTTGCGACACATTTTCTTGCCTGGCGGGCAAAAAGTTTGGTTCCCTATCGTTATGATTCTGAAGTCGGCTGGTATGTAATGATCGTTTTATCCAGTTGTATTGGATTAGCGTCCTATTTGTGGTTCGCTGATGTTTACACGGATCCGCTGGTAGCATTACGCTACGCTGCTTTCAATATCGTTTCCGTTGCAACCACTACTGGATATAGCAATACAGATTACAGCTTATGGCCTATGTTTGTTCCATTATGGATGTTATTTTTATCTGGATTTTGTACCTCTTCAGGTTCTACCGGCGGTGGTATTAAAATGATACGAGCTCGAATTTTGTATCAGCAGGTGTATCGTGAAATGATTATGATCATGCATCCCAGTGCGGTTATTCCAGCCAAAGTGGGTAGAAGTGTGGTGGCAAATCGAATTATTCTCGCAGTACTTGGATTTTTGTTTATTTATGCTGCAAGTATTGTGTTGATAACCCTTGCGCTCACATTTAGTGGGTTGGATGTTATTACAGCCTTTTCTGCAGCAGTGGCTTGTATTAATAATCTAGGTCCGGGTCTTGGTGAAATTGGCCCCGCAACGACCTATGCATCGCTAACAGATTCTCAAATATGGATATGTAGTTTTGCCATGTTGCTAGGTAGACTAGAGTTCTTTACAGTATTAGTTATATTTACACCTGCGTTCTGGAAAAAATGAAATTCATATCTAACCTGAAGAATTACATGGGTGTACATGGATAATACCGGTGTATTGAAAGGTTTCAAGGTCATGATTATTGATGATAGCAATACGATCCGAAGGAGTGCTGAATTATTTCTGCGGCCTTCTGGGTGTGAAGTGATTCTGGCAGAAGACGGGTTTGAGGCAATGTCTAAAATTGTTGATAACCAGCCTGATATTATTTTTGTAGACATAACGATGCCGCGTCTGGATGGATATCAAGCTTGTATGCTAATAAAGAAAAATCCTATCTATCAATCGATTCCAGTGATTATGTTATCCAGTAAGGATGGTCTATTTGATAAAGCTCGTGGCAGAATGGCGGGGTCCGACGATTATTTGACTAAACCATTTACTGCTGAGGGTTTATTAAGCATAATACGCAACTACACCTTGTAACAATGTTTTGCATGACTGGGTATAGGTCTAGTAGAATTTATACTCAGTTACTGAATTTGGCGGGAGCATTAAATTTATTTAGAATGTGATCTTAAAATTTCAATTAATCGTTGTGAGTAAAGGGAAAATTTTGGATTTTTGGATATAGAACCCTTAGAAAGGGTAGGAGATTTTATGACAAATGACTTGACTTTAAA
>NZ_JAYUWI010000124.1:0-30628 GCF_043753625.1 Nitrosomonas sp. | reverse complement strand
TTATAAACAAGTCGCTAACCAAAAACCATTAATTGATAATTTTATTCCAATTCATTGGGTTACATTACCACCACTAACTAACGATGACATAGCCTATATTAATAGCCAATTAGAAAACTGATCGTCAGAAACAGAAAATACTTTTCACATCAATACTGGAGGCAACTGAGTTGTAAGACTATTTTTTTCCTTAGTCGCCGCGCCCAATAATGCATACCCTAATAAATTTCCGTTTTCATCCCGACAAAGTGCTTTTACACCATCTTTATCAGCATCTACATACCACTCACTCTTGATACTAAAATCCGGCGGTGAAACTACTGTTGGGCATGCCGGTGTTTTTACGATTACAGGCATCGCCGGGTACAGGACCGGGGTTGGATTACCAGAGAGTGTTGCCGCTAAAGCTCGAGCTGCGTGCGTAATCGGCATCACAAAAGGTAATACTTTCCCTTCAACTTCCGCACAATCACCCAAAGCATAAATATTACTAAACTGAGTTTGTAGCAAGCGATTAACCAGAATACCTCGATTAACCTGAATACCCGCTGCTGCTGCAAGTTGTGTGCGCGGATGCAATCCTACAGCTGACAACACAATATCGGTTTCGATCGAGACACCGTTAGCAAACGTTACGCATAAACGTTCTTGCACTTGATCAACCGATTGTGTTGTAGCATTTAAATGGAAAACCACACCCGATGCTTCCAGCTTCTGCTGTATAAAAACACCACCCGCAGGCGGCAAAAGACGCCCCAGCGGTTGAGCGCTAATATCTATCACATCCACATGGTAACCATTAGTTGCCAGATCATTGGCAAATTCACAGCCTATCAAACCTGCACCAATAATACTGACTCTTTTTTTCCCAGCCAGCGCATCACGAAACTTCTTATAATCATCGAGATCGTTAACAGTTAATATTTCTGCCACACCATCTCCCGATAATGGCAAACTCACTTGATCAGCGCCTAATGCTAAAACCAGCTGATCGTAGAATATTTTTTCACCACCAGCTAATATCACTGCACATCCAGGTTGATCAATAGCCGCCACACGGCAATGAGGTCGGATGGAAATTTTTAGTTGTGATGCCATCTGAACAGCATCGCTATTCAAAATAGATTCAGGAGTTTTACCAGATGATAAAGCATTTGACAACATAGGTTTGGAATAAAAGCCTCCGTGATCGGCAGATACCATAATGATTGGAATCTCGGTATTCAGTTTGCGTAGCTCACGCGCCACAGCATAACCGGCCAATCCACTTCCTACAATAACCACCGGATTAATCATCAGATCCCCACCATTTCAAAATCAGTTTTACTCACTCCGCACTCATGGCAGGTCCATCTCCGGAATATCTTTCCATCGCGTACCTGCTTTAATATCGTGCTCTGAATCACCAGTTGATTCATCATAAACAAATCCGCATATATTACATTGGAATCTTTTCATCTATTCTCACTTTCTTTATCTGAATTGATAAAAAAATATGCACATTGATTTAGGAAAATTTCCATCAATCAATGTGCTTTATTTAATCGGCTAATAACAATGCCTATAATAAGGAAATGCTATGTCCGGTTACTTCAAAAGTCAGCAATAGCTGAAGACCAAAATCAGCTTCCGTATTTTTTATTTTGCCTCACTACTATTGTTCACTAAGCTTGTACGTCTTTGTAAATAGGCGTCACGCGTGAATTCGTACTTATCCAATGCAGCCTCTTCAAGAGTTTTATCGTCATCAAGAAACTGTGCACGCGCATTGATCGTCCTTACAGTAGCAACTGGCAAACGAAGAGCCGCCGCATTAATATAATCAACATCTTTCATAAAAACCCCTGTTACCCCTTGTGTAACTGGATCCATAAAGAAACTATCAACTGCGAGTCCAAACGTATCACGTGCAGAACTTGGCCCCAACAAAGGCAGTACGATATAGGCCCCGCTGCCGACACCATAGTGTCCCAATGTCTGACCGAAATCTTCATTTCGTTTATTAAGATTAATATCACTTGCTGCACTGATATCACTGGCAATATCGATCAAACCAAATATACCAAAAGTGGTATTAATCAATAATCGTGCACTACTGGCAAGTGCGCTCTTGTAATTCAATTGAAGAACAGAGTTAGTTATCACCACCACATCGTTTAGATTGGAGAAAAAATTTCCAACAACTAATTCGACAGGATCTGGGGTAACCTTCTTATAACCCCTGGCAACCGGATCAAAAACATTATCATACACCATCTCATTAAAATTAAAAACGGCGCGATTCATGGGTTCTAGAGGATCATAAGGGCCATTCTGGTTATTCGTTTTCGTTGAAGCACAACCAGTTAAAAATAAAACTAACACCAGACAAGCAGTAACTTTGGAACGGATAATATTAATCATGTTCTTATTTATTTTAGTAAAAATTCAATGGATCTTGCCACATTTATAAAAATGGTTCAATACGCGCCGTCACAAACTGTTATTTTCCCAGAGCAACTATAAATTGATACTACACGCGATTTAAAAGCCTTTAATAAATCAAAAATCAAGTCTTAAATATACGACAAATACTCTGGGTACTTTATGAGATTATTCATTCCGAAAAAATAACTTAAAGTTCTTCCCGTTTAGGCTGTTTCCATTCCATTATGGCACAGTAACGCATCTAACTCTGGCTCACGCCCCCGAAATGCGATAAACGACTCCAATGCCGAACGGCTCCCTCCGACTGCAAGAATTTCTTCAAGGAAATGCGAACCGGTCGCTGCATTGACAACACCATCGGAAGCAGTTTCTTCAAACAAACTATAGGCGTCTGCTGACAATACTTCAGCCCACTTATAACTGTAATAGCCTGCCGCATAGCCTCCCGCAAAAATATGCGCAAAACTATTTGGAAAACGATTAAAGTCAGGTGGAATAATCACAGCAACATCTCTGCGGATATCACTCAGTAACTGTAACACAGTCTTGACACCATCTGGCTTGAAATCAAAATGCACATACATATCAAAAAGTGCAAACTCAATCTGTCGCAACATCTGCAATCCACTCTGGAAATTCTTGGCTTTCAGCATCTTATCAAATAAGGCTCTTGGTAGCGATTCGCCTGTATCAATATGCTGCGTCATTCCAGCAAGCACATCCCATTCCCAACAAAAATTCTCCATAAACTGACTGGGCAGCTCTACTGCATCCCATTCAACACCGTTAATGCCTGACACACCCAAATCTTCAACTTGTGTCAGCAAGTGATGCAAACCATGACCAAACTCATGGAATAACACAATCACTTCATTATGCGTAAATAAAGCCAGCCGGCTCTGTTGATTAATAGTTACAGGTGCTGAGAAATTACAAGTGAGGTATGCAACAGGTATTTGTATAGCATGACCTCCTGTTTGCTGATTTTCAATTTGCCGACGTGTAATGGCGTCATCCATCCAGCCCCCCCCCCGTTTAGTAGGGCGTGCGTAGAGATCCAAATAAAATTGGCCGATTAATTGTTCATTGGCATCATATATATCAAAAAACTTTACATCTGGGTGCCAGCACTGAATATTGCATGAAGCCGCTGCAGAAACGATACGAATGCCATATAGCTTATCCACCAGCTCAAACATCCCGGCCAGCACTTTATCCTCTGGGAAATATTGTTTGATTTCCTGATCAGAAAATGCATAGCGTTCTTCACGCAATTTTTCACTGGCATAAGTTAAATCCCAAGCTTCAAGCTCTGCCAGATCCAGCTTCTCTGCTGCAAATTGCCGGAGTGCTTGTAGATCCCGCTCAGCGTATGGTTTTGCTTTAGCCGCTAACTTTCCGAGAAAATCCAGAACCTGCTGCGGAGAAGTCGCCATTTTTGTTGCCAACGAAACTTCAGCATAATTCTCATAACCCAGCATTTGTGCCTCCTCCTGGCGCAACGCTAGTATCTTGTTAATGAGCAGCATATTGTCTTTATTCAGCCCAGCCTGAACATCAAACTCGCTGGCACGCGTGACATAAGCACGGTACATTTTTCCCCGAAAATCCCGATTATCAGCATATTGCAGCACCGGAAGATACGACGGCATATGCAAGGTAAATTTCCAGCCTGTTCTGGAATCTGCTTCGGCTAATTCCTTAGCTGCCTGTAATACATCAGTCGGGATACCCGCTACAGTTTCTGCATCCTCGATGAATAAAGAATAAGCATTCGTAGCATCCAACAAATTATCATTAAATTTTGAAGATAAGCTCGATAGCTCTTCTTGGATTTGTAAGAATCGCTGTTTTTTATCCGATGGCAATTCCGCACCACCTAAACGAAAATCTCTCAATTCATTATCTATAATTCTTTTTCGCGCTGAAGTCAGTTGATCGAATTCCTCACTTCCACGTAACTGCTTAAATTTTTCAAATAACAGCAAATCTTGAGACAATTCGGCATAAAACTGAGTAATCATCGGAAGATTCTCATTATAGATTTCCCGTAGCTGCGGGCTGTTCATCACCGCATTTAAATGCGATACCTGCCCCCAAGCGCGCGACAACCGTTCACTCGCATCTACCATGGGTTGTACAAAATTTTGCCAGGTAGGTATATGATTATCTCCACGTACTTTTTCAACTACCGTACGATTCTCTTTCAGCAGAAAATTGATAGCTGGCGTAATATGCTCATCCTTTATTTCCGCAAAACGAGGCAGTCCAGAAAAATCAAGTAATGGGTTTGACATGTTGCTCCAATTAATCAGTTAAATAAATTGCATCGTGTTATTTCTTATGGATAAACAAGATATCCCGTCGTTCAGCGTTCATAAACAATATGACCATTCACCAGAGTATATTTAACACCACCCGGTAACTCCATACCCATAAAAGGCGTGTTTTTCCCTTGACTCAAGATAGCTGATGCCGTCACTTTCCAATAATAATCAGGATCAAAAATACAGATATCTGCGGCACTTCCGACAGATAGATGCCCCGCATCAATTCCCAGTATTCCTGATGGATCAGATGTAATTTTTGCCAAAACTTTAAGCAAAGGCAAGCGCATTTCATTACCCCATTTTAAAGTTAATGGCAGCAATAGTTCCACGCCTGTTGCACCAATCTCAGACTGACCAAATGGCAGCAATTTGGCATCCTCATCTACCGGCGCGTGATCAGAACAAATCGCATCAATCGTACCATCTAATAAGCCATTGCGCAGCGCATTGCGATCACTCAAATCACGCAATGGCGGCATCAAATGACAATTCGAATCAAAAAAACCAATATCCATATCAGATAAATGCAGATGATTAATTGTTACATCACAAGTCATCGGCAAACCCTGTTGCTTAGCGGCGCGAACCATTGTTAACCCTTCCGCACTGGAAATCCGGCACAAATGCACTCTGACCCCTGTTTCTTTGGCCAACAAAATAATATTAGATATGGCTATTGTCTCCGCACAGACAGGAACTGTGGGCAGACCCAGCCGTGTTGCCACTTCGCCATCATGTGCAACACCGTCATTGGTCAAGCTAATTTCTTGTGGACGGAGCCACACGCTAAAGCCAAATGTAGAGGCATACCGCATTGCCTGCATGAGCACCCGCAAATTAGGTAACAAGCCATCCGGCTGGCCAAAGACAACACATCCCGCATCGTTTAATTCAGCCATTTCGGTCAAACGTTCACCGCGTAATCCCTGAGTGAGCGCACCGATGGGATAAACATGCGCCTGATTAAGATTCTTGGCACGATGTTTCAGCATTTCTACCAGACCCGGCTCATCTAACGGAGGGTCCGTATCCGGCGGACAGGCAAAACTTGTTACCCCTCCGGCAACCGCCGCCTCCATTTCAGATTCAAGTGTCGCTTTATACTCCAATCCAGGCTCACGCAAGCGCACAGACAAATCAACCAAACCCGGGCACACGATTAACGAGTTAGCATCAATAACACGACTGGGCTGAAATTCATCAGGAGCCACACCTATTGCAATGATTTTACCTTTCGCAATAAAAATATCCTGAACAGAATCAATGCCCTGCTTTGGGTCAATCAGCCGTCCATTTTTAATATGAATTTTCATAATGACAGCCTTTAGACCTGATTGCCGGCCAGAATTGACATCACAGCCATCCGCACCGCTATACCGAATGTAACTTGAGGCAAAATTACCGACTGTTTGCCATCCGCGACCGCAGAGTCAATCTCCACACCGCGATTCATCGGGCCAGGGTGCATAACGATCGCGTCACGCCGGGCGAGGGATAATTTCTCCGAAGTAAGGCCATAGTATTTAAAAAATTCCTCCGGGCTGGGTAAATTCGCGCCTTTCATACGTTCATTTTGCAAACGCAACATCATCACCACATCAACATCTTTCAGTCCTTTAGCCATATCGTGATAGACGTGGACACCCAGACGCTCCACCATTCTTGGCAACAAAGTTTTAGGTGCAATCACGCGGACTTCCGGCACGCCCAGTGTCGTCAATGCATGAATCTGAGAGCGCGCCACTCGGGAATGCAGAATGTCGCCGACAATAGCCACACGCAAGTCATGAAAATCATGCTTGTAGCGCCGGATTGTAAACATATCCAGCAAAGCTTGTGTTGGGTGTGCATGACTCCCATCGCCCGCATTAATCACATGAATATCTGACCGGACATGCTTAGCAATTAGATGCGCAGCGCCGCTCTGTGCATGCCGCACAATGAACATATCCGCATTCATTGCGGAAAGATTGTTGACGGTATCCAGCAGTGTTTCGCCCTTGGATTGCGCAGAAACTGCAATATTGAGATTGATGACATCTGCCGACAAACGTTTGGCCGCAATTTCAAATGTCGTTCGTGTGCGTGTACTGGGTTCAAAAAAAAGATTGAATATCGATTTTCCACGCAATAATGGAATTTTTTTGACATCACGTTCGGTGACCCCCACAAATGATTCGGCGGTATCCAATATATGCAGTAAAATGGAAGCTGGTAGTCCCTCCGTTGTCAACAAATGCTGCAGCACACCATTCTCATCCAACTGTGGGTTCCTGTTGATCATTCTGGGAGGCTCTTATCATACAAATTTAAACTTAACTTTCCGCTCTCTTCCCGTTTCAATTCCAACATTTTATCGGCTGGCAATTCAAGCGTTATGCCGGTATATTGTGCAGCAATCGGCAATTCCCTACCGCCCCGGTCAATCAAAGTCGCCAAACTAATAGAAGCAGGCCGACCGTAATCAAATAATTCATTGATTGCTGCACGAATTGTTCTTCCAGTATGCAGCACATCATCAACCAATATAATATGCGCCCCCTCCACCTCAAAAGGGATTTCCGATGGCTTAACCTGTGAATGCAAACCGATTTTATCGAAATCATCGCGGTAAAAAGACACATCCAGGGTCCCTAGCGGCTGTGTAGTCCCTAGCTCCTGATGCAGACGTTCTGCCAGCCACACGCCACCTGTGTGAATACCCACAAGCGCAGAATCCTTACCCCTATCAGATCGTATTTTTTTTGCGAGACTTTTGAATAAAATCTCAGCGTCTGGTAATTGCATGCTGTTCGTCAAAAAATGATTGAAGTATTTGTTGTGCGGCTACTTGATCCAGCACTAATTTTTGTTTTCTTCCAGTAATACCCGCTTCACGTAACGCGGCACTGGCCGTTTGGCTCGTATAGCGTTCATCTTTCAAGATGATTTTGAGGTTAAAACGCCCTGCCAAACGTCGCGCAAAGCGCTGGCTTAACTGTGTCAGCTCATGCGCCGTCCCATCACTATTCATGGGCAAGCCAACCACTAACAAAACCGGCTGCCAGGTTTCGATCAATTGAGCAATCATAGCAAAGCGCCGCTCTGTCACTTCGCTATCGATCGTCACGAGGGGTCGCGCTATACCCAGCGTGTTATTCCCAATTGCCACGCCAATACGACTCTTCCCAAAATCAAAGGCTAATATAGCCCCCTGTGGAAGCTGCTCAAGTGACTGATACTCTGACTGCGCATCCACGAAATTTTCTGTCATCCGCAATGATATCTATGCATGCCCAATTTCATTGGATAGACTCGCACAATTAGTAATGCCCAGTAATTGCATTGCAGCGGGTAGCCTTTCTTCGGATGGCGTATCAAATAACACATCTGCCGATGCTGGGACTGTTAACCATGCATTCTGTCCTAATTCATGCTCAATTTGACCCGCAGCCCAGCCAGCATAGCCCATCGCAATCAGCACTTGATCGGGTCCCTCGGCATTCGCTATGGCTTTTAAGATATCCAGTGACGTAGTGAGCCCTACTTCTTGATTGACAACAAGGGTAGATTGCCATTTCCCTACCGGATGATGTAACACAAAGCCGCAGTCTAATTGTACAGGCCCACCAAAAAGTACAGGCTGTGATTCTGCAAGAGATTCAGTCTGCGGAATACCGAGCTGTTTAAAAAGATTGAACAGCGTCAGATCAGTGGGTCGGTTAATAACGATACCGATCGCGCCTTGTTCATTGTGCTCACAAATATATGTCAGAGTCTTGGAAAATACAGAATCCACCATTGCTGGCATAGCAATTAAAAAATGGTGTGTTAGATTAATATTTTTCATTGAGAAAATTTTTCTTCACATATCACTTGATCGCTCTGATTCCTGTTTATTGCCCAATAAATTATAAATATTTAATCACACTCAAACCCAATATGCTGTTTGGGTCATTACTTTTGATCCAAGTTTCATCGTGAACTTTACCGGCAGCGGCAGTTCCGCACCACCATATGACAATGCCATAGTCGCATGACTGTCTTCATCAATTTTCATTTGCGTCACAATGGCACGGCTTTTCTCATCTTTATGCGGGAGAAGCTGCAAATGACCGGCCAGATGCGCCCCGACTTGGTGTTCCGTCTCAGCCAGGAATCCTAAATTCCATTTATCTCCCAGCATTCCCGCCACAACACCAATGGCAAAAGATCCGCCATACCAGAGTGGATTGAGTAAGCTTTTACGTCCGTCCAGTTCGGCGATACGGCGCTCCGTCCAAGCCAAATGCTCTGTTTCTTCACGTGCAGCCTGCATCAATGTTTGCTGCACTGTCTCATTACGCGCCGTTAATCCCTGTCCTTGATACAACGCCTGCGCGCAGACTTCACCCACATGATTCACACGCATTAATGCACACGATAGCCGTTTCTCCATGTCCGTCAATTCAACTTCCGGCAATTCACTACCGGGAACAGACCGCAAAGTTTGCGCTGGTGTCAGCAGAGTACGCAAGGCACCATCAAAACCAATGATAAGCTTATCAATATTAATCATAGTCTTCACTTCGTAAACCTATAAAATTTAGCATCCATTATAGGTCGATATGTATATATTCAGGTATTCTTAAATTTCAACCTGCCTGCGCCCAACAAAAACTGGCTTTTATTATAACTCCAAACCCATTTGCCTTGCCAGCAAGGTAACTGGGTGCAACACTTCTATGTCTATTCCTTTCTCATATAATCCATTAGCTATATGCATTGCGCAACCAATGTTAGAAGTCACTAGATATCGAGCGCCGCTATCTATCGCGGCAGATAGCTTGGATTCCAGTAATCCATCCGCAATTTCCTGCTGATCTATGAAATAAGTCCCCGCAGCACCACAGCATTGATCATTACCTAGTAAAGACACTACTTGTGCACCAGGGATACGTTCAATCAATTTGTGCGGATATACTTGATCTCTCAATATATTACGCAAGCTGCATGGGTCATGCACCAGAATTTTTTGTGGCAATGACGCTATTTCCACACTTTTCCATCCTTCAGCTGCAATCAAAAATCGATTGATGTCTACGATCTGAGTATGCTCAGTCGTCACTCCGGACTCAAGCAACTGTATGCCACATCCCGATGCAGTACTGATAATTGTATTCACCTTAAGCCCGGAAAAAACTGATTTATTTTGTTGCGCCAATGAAGCCGCTTGCTTCAGCGCGCCACTATGCTGATGCAGGGCACCACAGCAAGTTTGATCCGGTGGAACATGGACGGTATAGCCCAAACGATTTAACACATAAATACTCGAATTTAATGTTGCAACATCCGTTATCCGTGCTACACATCCCAAAAACAAACCGACTTCACCACGCTTCTCGCCTTCCGCAGGATAAGTTTTCTGCCAAAGATTACCCGAAGTACGTTTCCCATCCACAGTCGCTATATGGGGAAACTTAATCAAAGGAAGTTGCGCAATAAATTTAAATAATTTATTTTTCTCTAGTCGATTCAGTTTTTGTAGCCATCGCACCCAACCGCTTTTCTGTATGAAATAGAACAAACGACGCAAACGATCTAAGCGCGTAGGCCGGGTAAGTATTAGCTTTTCCAGCACACTGCGCGCACCTGACTTTTGAATGGCTACCACAGACTCTGACTGATCCGCAATCAGCGCACGCGTTTCATCAATCAACTGACCATAGGGAACATTATTCGGACAAACGGCTTCGCAAGCCCGGCACGTTAAACAACGATCCATATGTAGAATAAATCGCGCATTCAAAGGAATACGTCCATTAACAACCCCATTCATCAAAGCAATGCGCCCACGCGGAGAATCTGCTTCTGATTTCAGCAATCGATAAGTTGGGCAGTGCGGCAAACATAAGCCGCACGAAACACACTGGCTTGATTCATGAATAATAAAATCTTTAGAAAACTTTGGAAGCAATTTATCAATCCCACTGTAGAAGCGTATACTTAAAGCGTTTATTAATTCCGTCGACTAAAAGCTTGTAGCCGTAATGACTATGGTTATTTTATCACTTGTCAGAATTACAGAAACTACTGTAAAATTAAAAGTTATTTCAATTCAAGCTTCATAATTATAGACAGGCTTATAGGCAAAAATATGGTTATTATTAGATTGGCAAGAGGTGGTGCAAAAAAACGTCCGTTTTTTAATATGGTTGTCGCAAATTCCCGCTACGCACGTGATGGCCGGTTTATAGAGCGCGTTGGTTTCTATAACCCAAGGGCTACCGGTGGCGAAGAATCATTGCGAGTTCAACTGGATCGGGTCGCTTATTGGCAATCCCAGGGTGCGCAGCTATCAACAACAGCAACCCGGCTGGTCAAACAATTTGTTACCAACAAAGAAGTTCCAGCAAATAGCTAAAACAGATAAATCAGCAATACCGATGGCGATAATGGGTCATATTATCGGCCCTTTTGGAATTTATGGTTGGGTGAAAATAAATCCTTACACTGAGCACATTGACGGATTACTGGAATATCCATCATGGTGGCTGAGAAAAGAAAATGATGAATGGCAAGAAATGCAAGTTGACACTGGACATGTTAACGGTACCATACTAAACGCAAAATTCAAGGAATGCACTGGCCGCACACAAGCTTTGAAACTCAAAGGAATGCAAATAGCAGTTCAGCGTAAACAATTTCCCGATTTACCAGAAGACGGAGACAACGGCTACTATTGGTCAGATTTAGTTGGTACTGAAGTGGTTAATTTAAAAGATAAAGTGCTTGGCAAGGTGGTAGGTTTGTTTGAAACGGGCGCGAATGATGTATTACGTGTACAGCATATGGATCAAGGAGGAAAAGAAACACTCATCCCTTTTATCGAACAAATTATCATAAAAGTTGATTTAAAGCTTGCTCGGATCATAGTTGACTGGGATATAGACTATTAAGGTGACAAGCAATGGCGTTTGAATGCGATGTCATCACATTATTCCCAGAAATGTTCAATGCCATTACGCAATATGGCGTAACAGGAAAGGCGAATAGAAAGGCTATCTTTCGACTGAACACTTGGAATCCGCGCGACTTTACCCACGACAATTATCGTACAGTAGATGATAATCCTTATGGCGGAGGACCTGGAATGGTCATGATGGCACAGCCATTAGAAGATGCCATCACTCAGGCTAAGGCAAGACAAAATGCATTGGGTATCGAAAAAACTCAGACAGCCTATCTGACACCACAGGGAAAACGGCTTGATCACGAAACGGCCAAACAGCTCAGCACACTCCCGGGGTTAATACTGCTCTGCGGACGGTATGAAGGCATAGATGAACGCCTAATCATGCGTCAAGTAGATATGGAAATTTCTATTGGTGATTATGTTGTTTCAGGCGGTGAGTTGGCTGCAATGGTATTAATTGATTGTATCGTTAGACAAATTCCAGGTACATTGGGCGACCCGGAATCCGCAAATCAGGACTCGTTTGCTGATGGACTATTGGACTGCCCGCACTATACTCGCCCTGAGATATATAAAGGCAGCCATGTACCAGAAGTACTAATGTCAGGCAACCATGCATATATTCGTCGTTGGCGCTTACAACAAGCACTCGGCAAAACATGGTTAAAACGGCCTGATTTATTTGAGTTAAAATTTGCACATGGCATGACAGTTGAAGAAGAAGAACTTTTGGAAGAATTCAAACAATCCTGTAAATCTAGGTAAGATCGGCAAATAGGGGAAGAAGACATGAACTTAATTGAACAATTGGAAGCAGAAGAAATAAAACGCCTTAACAAAGAAATACCTAATTTCTCCCCAGGAGATACAGTAATTGTTAATGTCAGTGTTGTTGAAGGCGATCGTAAACGTGTGCAGGCTTACGAAGGTGTTGTGATAGCCAAACGTAATCGTGGCCTTAATTCAGCATTTACAGTTCGTAAAATTTCAAGCGGAGAAGGCGTAGAACGTACTTTTCAAACATATTCGCCATTGATAGCAAGCATAGAAATCAAACGGAGAGGTGCGGTTTGCCGCGCGAAACTTTATTATCTTAGAGATCGCGCAGGAAAATCAGCACGTATCCGTGAAAAGTTACCTACTCGCAGTGGTAACAGTAAAAATCTAACTCGGCCCGCGCAGGACTCCACTTCATCGGATATACCGAAAGAAACTGCTGTATAAGAGTACCACACAGTAATCAAGTAGGGTTCCGTACATTTTTTAGCTACGTTGTACGGAGCCTTTAACGTTTATTAAGGACATAGTTTTTCTACACTCTCTTCTCTACTTGCTACTTGAGCAATTCCATGACATTCTCAGGTGGTCGGCATAATCTGGCTTTGCTACCACGCACGACGATGGGACGTTGAATCAAATCTGGATTCTCCACCATCGCTTTGATGATTTCATCGTCCGTCGCCGCACTTAAGTTTCCCGCCGATGGCTCGTCTTTTCGTAAAAGATCACGTACCGGTATATCAAGCTTCTGAATCAATTCTCGCATTCTCTCTGCTGTTAAGGGAGTCTTATAATAATTAATTGATTCAAATTCCTCACCCCTCTCTTTAAGCAAAGATAATGTCGCCCTACATTTACTGCAAGTAGGCTTCTGATAAATAACTATCCTATCACTCATAGACTTTCCAGTTATTATTGACTCAAGGAAAATTCGAGATTCCGTACAAACCCAGAAAATTAACTTATTTCACGCCACATTCAGATGAAATTGCCTTATGTGCTGCTGATGATCCACTCAATCCGAAAGTATCGGTTGTTTCCGTACCACGCGCTGATGCACCCTTGATTACCAATGAATTCCCGCGCTTTATACCATCCGTTATTTTATTATCGGTTGCTTCATCAGAAGCCCAAGCTGAGTCATCCTGAGTAAAAAGACGAAAACTTTGATTATCTACTGTTACTGTCGCCTCAGTGCCAGGTTTGTATGCATAACCGGCAATATAACTAAAAACATTTTTACTTTTCTCAGCAGGACGGTGCGTAACTAAAGCAAACACATCGCCACGCTTTGAGTAACTCCCTTCTGATTTCTTGGGTTTACTCACCATATAGCAAACTTTGTTATTGTTTTCCATAAACATATAGGCCGTCCAGTCACCGTGTTCACCAATCAATTTGGGCTCTGCGGCTTGAACCGAGTTACACAACGCAAAAACAGCACCAGCTATTATTAATTTTCTAAATTTATGCTTCATTTCGGAAACCTTGAATATGATGGTCGATACGATTTCAGTTAATGGTCAGAATCAAGATGCAGCATCTTCAATCTAAATTTCTTACAATCAGCAAACAATGATTAACAACCCTCCATCTTGTAGATGTAGAAACCATTCTTATTGATCTCATCGGTCACATTTTCAGGTGCGCTCTGGCTATGACAGAAGCTACATTCCTTACTGGTGACCGTTGCGTCTCCTTCGCCAATTGTAGAAAGCCATTGCTTTGCATATTCAACGGCTTTTTGATCATCCTTTACAGCTGTAAATACATCGAAATGCATCGTATGTCCATCTTTAGCTTTAACATAAGTATCATAAACATGAATTTGCATATTACTGTTTCCTTGAAAAATATGGATTACAACAACAAGCGCGCTGTAACAGCCCGCTCTATTTCAATTGAGATATATTAACTATACCAATTAATCTATCAAACTGCCATGAGAATTATACTGCCGAAAGATCCGAGCAGTTTGTTACCATTTCTTTAATATAGCTCGTATTATTTCTTTCTCGCAACGATGACACCATCGCGCGTTGGATTAATAAATGTATCAAAATCCAGGTCAGTAAAAATCGGCCGATTATGTTCTACAATCGCCTCTGTTGAGTCATACTCGACATCCTGACAATTCTTTATGGCTACACGGCCATGCCACAACACATTGTCAGCAATATATAGCCCGCCGGGACGTATCCGATGCTTGGCCATTCGGCAGATCTCCAGATAATAGCCTTTATCCACATCGTTAT
Organism: Nitrosomonas sp.; assembly: GCF_043753625.1. Taxonomy (GTDB): domain Bacteria; phylum Pseudomonadota; class Gammaproteobacteria; order Burkholderiales; family Nitrosomonadaceae; genus Nitrosomonas. Next base: position 15,902 of record NZ_JAYUWI010000124.1, on the reverse strand, counting down.
AACAAATATCAATAGACCATCAGTCCGCAAAAACATCCTGCGCTCTATCCACACAGAATTCTATACATTGCCATAAAGCAGCAGCGGAAAGATACTTTTCTGCACGTTCACGATTCATTGCATCAGCGTCACTGCAAATAACACACCCATCAGTACCAACAGCTCTTGCAAACCAATAAGCCGAAAACCGTAACCGCTGCCAAATTCAAATACCCGAATTATCTATAGCTGGGAACCGTATATCAATTACTCCTTTCTCCCAATGAGTATAAAACCACATAGCTTAACGCGAGCTTTTTATAAAGAAAGTGAGCGGTGTAATTATACTTTTTTCAATACCTCGTTCAAGAGATCAAATACTTCCTTAGCATATCGTTCCTGAGTGAAGCGATCTACTGCCCAAATACGGGCGGCTGAGCCCAACTTTAATCCTTTTTCCGGATTCTCATATAAATATTGTATTTTATTGGCAAGCTCATTATAGTCACCAGGATCATAAAGTAATCCCGTCACGCCATCATTAACTAATTCAGCCGTAGCGCCACCATTTGTCCCTATCACAGGTTTACCGGAAAGCATTGCTTCTACGGTCACTCGCCCGAAAGGTTCCCAGTACGAACAAATTAAAACAACATCTGCCATTCGGATAAATTTCATAGGATTTTCCACGTACCCTATAAATTCTACGTACTGCTCCAAATTGCAATCTTTTACTTGCCGCTGCAGTGTTGTTAGGAAACGCTCCTTACCATCCCCAACCACTAGCAGACGGGCATTAATTCCTCGACGAACCACCTCAGATAATGCAGTTATTGCTTCACGTTGACCTTTCCATGGATTCAAAGACGCCACGATAACACACTGAAAAAAACATCTGTCATGGTACAAATCATCTGTTTTCTCATTTTCGTCACACAACGTTACTGCCTGGTATATCAAGCGTATTTTTCCTGACTCCATATAGCGCATGTAATCATTTTTTACAGCATTGGAAACAACGACAATATACTTTGACAAATGTTGCATCAAGTGCAACATCCAATATTCTTCCACCTTAGATTCAGTCTTAGACTTTTGACGGCTGGATTCATGCAGATGCCACACATGGGGTTTACGTGCAAACCATGCCGCGAATGTACCAGCACAGATAACTGAAGTATTGGTATAGACAACATCACAGCGCCATTGCACAAGTATCTGCACCATCCGAACGGCAATTACCAGGCTAATTAGAGATTTTGCAATACGTGTGAGTAACGATCTTGATGTCCACTTCGGATAATGTATTATCCGCCATTCGATATTCATGCGATCAAGCTCGCTCAGGATGGGGCCTTCTTTGGGTACCAGAACCAGACACCTGACCCCCAACTTAACCAAACCTTGCAACAATTCTAGCAAAGCCAGCTCCGCACCATATCTACCAGCAGAATGCGATATAAAACAGACGCGCATCAAGCAGTTCTTTGATAATGATTATTCAGATTAAATCTCCGCCAGCTCACAGCAATCGCAGTAATCATCAGTAATAAGATTGGAATCTTACTAAAGATTATAAAAGTATCAGTAAGCCCAGCTAAAAAAATATAACTTAGTAAACCAGCTCCCAGTATGCCTAACTGATTTTTCTTAAATATTTGATACCAATTCCAGTAAAGAAGCAGCAAAGCCAATATCCCCAGAATACCAATGTGCATACCAATTTCAATCCAGTCATTATGATAGTGGGAGGTTTCCTGAAATTCCGGCAGATTCTTATAAATACCATTTTTATACGTCACAATTGTGCGCTCGAAATAACGTTCTGGCGCACCTGTTCCATGACCCAATAATGGACGCTCAGCAATGCCATGCAAACCCACATCCCATATAGCGAGCCGATATCCCAAACTAGAGCGGTAGTCACCTTGTTGTAATAACTCGATATCGCTTTTTATCCTAGTCCACCTATCCTGAAAAACGGAGCTGCTAGATGCAAGAACTATAGTAATCATAAACACAGCTACAAAGATACCTCCGAGTTTTCTAATTTCCATCTTATAGCGCAAGTAAATTAAAACTGTGACAGCTATTAGTGTTGCAAGCAGAAGAACTCTGCTATTCTGATGAAATTGAACCAATAATAATATAAGTGCGACAGAACACGACACTACTCTTAATTTTACTGATGAGCTCAAGCAAGCCAGATAAATGGCCACAATAACCCCTATCCCGAGCATAGCCGAGAAACTCAAATAAGACATTTTCAGTGGCGGAACACCTTGGTCTCCCATAACAAACCAGTAATAAACACCTATGGCAAGAACGCTAAAATAATTCGTTAAAAGTGCACCTATCACCCACGGTAGGCGTTCTTTATTCAAAAGAGAATAAAATGGAATAAAGATCAATAAAAAATAGTATTTCACCCATTTCATCCGGCCATCTTCTGGTAACTCACTCCATAGCAAACCTAAAAGTAAAAGTGTACATAAAATAAGAATTGCTTGTACAAATGGTTCTCTAATGGTTTGATTAAATTTATGCAGACCGCCATCCAGCAGCCATGCTATTCCTAACAATGGAAAAGAAAAAAGATTCAATCCACCTTTCCAAAATCCCAGACAGATAAAAACCAGCGTAACCCTGATAAAGAATTCTTGACGTGTAATATTAGCTGGCATAGTACCAATAAATTGACGTTTTTAATAAGCCATTTTAAATCTGAATAGTTTGGACATTGCAATTATTCTGAATTCTGTTTAGTAATCTCTTGCTTCAGAACGGGCTTCGCTGATAAATTCTGCCACGAGTCAGACAAACGTTCGGCAGATTCAAGCTGCCCCGCTTCCCATTTCCACATTTCCAGTTTGCGCACACGCACAAAAAGTGCCAATAGAATCCGCAACAATACGGGTATACCTGGCAAAATCCACACCGCAGATATGCGCTTATCCGCTCGAGACCGGCCACGCAGCATCAATTTGATTATCATTTTGATGCTTGCTGGACCGTTCCGCATCTGCAGACAAGATAACTGAGGTAATGGCAAGAGTGTCAGCCAATGAATACCCCCGCCTTGCCGCAATATCTGTTCAATCGAATCTGTTAGCTGCGCGGATAAATCAGCCAATGTGTGAGCACCAGAAACCAGCAGAATATTGCGGCGTGCTTCAGGATACCGCGAAAGATATAATGCACGGTTACGTTGCGCCAATAACCGATACGACCGGCCACGTCCAAACGATGCGCCGCCAGCATGGTAGATGCATGCATCCGGATGCACACCCATACGCCATCCTTGCTGAATCAATCGGCGTCCCAAGTCTGTATCCTCAAAATAGCCTCGGCCAAATTGCGCATCAAATCCACCTGTTGCGACAAATAGTGCGCGCCGGATTAAAAAGGCATACCCCTGAAAGCGATACGTAGCAATATAACCGCCCGGTCGCCGTTGATAGCACTCCAGTTTAGACTTGGAAAAATTATCTTGTACTGGACTGATGACTGCCAATTCTGAATCAGCTGCAAAAGCTTCGCACAATAATGGCAAGAAATTTTCGTGAATTTCGGTATCCGAATTAAGCACGAGCACCAAATCGGCATCCGAGCGTGCCATCGCGTCATTGACCGATTTGCCAAACCCCTGATTCTCGGGCGCGTGATAAACATGAAGGTGCTGGTAATACAAATGATCGAGCATCGCACAAGTCTCTGTGTCTGATGCATCGTCTTGAATATAAATAGTCCGAATTGACTGGCCCAGAACAGTGACAGCTGAATCAATACACCGCTTTGTCAACTCTGGCGCATTATAGACAGGTATGATGACATCAACGGATGGCGCAGATGGCGCAATGGGTGTATTCATAAATTGTAGGTAAACGTTCTTGAATCGTCCGATTACGTCAAAAACATGAAGAGATGCAAATAAGCACTGGCAGGTTAAATCCGCTCAAAGATCAGATACGCCTCCCCCCAGTTCCGGGTTGATCGCTGCTTCACTTCAAGACCGGCTTGTTTCATTAAAGCGATCGCTTTCGCTTGTTCCTCATCCGCACCTAACTCGATAATGACAGACCGCAACGCAGGATGCGCCAATACAGACTCTGCGCCTTTGAGAATGGAAATTTCGATGCCATCGACATCGATCTTGATATAATTCGGATAGGGGAATCCCCACTTACTGTATAAATCATCTAACGTCACACCAAACATTCCTTGGATGTGCGTAGCGGACATTTTCAAGTTCTCAATGTCTTCTTCTTTTCCAAATTGCGATCGATTCCCCCCCGGAATAAATTTGGGTATATACAATCTGGAAAACTCACTTTTCCCCGAAACCGCAACACAATACGATAAAATATTTTCTTTGAGGTTATTAATATAAATATTTTTGTTCAGCGCGTAGTAATTATTACTTTGTGGTTCAAACGCATACACTTGAATTTTGTCACCATATTTCTTGGCCGGATATAAAGAATATTGGCCGATATTGGCGCCAATATCAAAATAGCATGAGTTAGGTTCAAAGCTATCTAGCCAATCCAGCGTATCCGGCTCTTTGATCGAATAAGTTCTTGCACGATTAAGTGTGCGCAGATGATCAACTGAAATTAAAATGCGCTGATCTCTAACCTGTAAATCTGCATACCCGCCTTTTAGTTTATATGCTGCCACAATCAACTCGTTTAATATATCTTTGGCCAGCATCATGATCCCTTCTTCGGGTTATGGAGGTAAGCCCTGATTCTTATCAGACGGGGAAAAGTAGCGTGGCTCAACACGCAGATTGCTCAAGTAGCGCGACATAACGGGGCAGTACATCGGCATCCGGAAAATCTAGCATTTCCTTTAAAAAGCGCTGCCGATGTTCTTCAATATAGAAAGAATCACAACCATTAGTTAAAAAATAATTGATTTTTTCATACACATCATCGCGGCACTTCATCTCTGTTTCCGGCATGTAATAAGCCACAGCCGAGCGGGCTGCGATTAAATAATCCGCTGCCAATACCGGCTTTTTTGCCCTGACGGCTTCGAATATCACCGATGTAGCCAAATCGATAATCACATCAGACCAATTCATCAAGTGCACCGAATGCGCATCATCGCTTGCAACACGTACATTCGGCAATTGCTTGATCGAACTGTCTTTGGTTAGTGATTGCTTCCAACCGCTCCGCGTATGCGGTTTGATGATCAATTCCACACCGGGAAACTCGGCAATCATATGAACCACTTCCCCGACTTCTTCCCAAAATGTCGTAAAGTTGGATTTTCTTAGGAACATGACAATTTTAAGTCGGCTATCCGAGCGGATGAGTGGTGAAGACGGCATCAATCCAACAAGTATTTTTAGCCACTCTTCACAATATCGCGGTGAGCCTAATACGGCAAGTTTATTGCCTTCCAGAAACGGACGGAAACGAATGGAGCATAACTCGTTAGGCACCACCACCCGATCAAATATCTTAGCTGCCGAAAACGTGATGTCGGGTTGCAAGTGTCTTTCACCACGGCGAATCAATTGACTGGCATGCGGGCTGTCGCCATGCGGCAAGGAAACCGTGCCGAGACCTCTTTCTTTTGCCATCGCTACCACCACTTCAACCCATTCCAAACAAATCACCGAATTCCGTTCAATCCAGTCAAAAGCCACAACCCCCTTGCCCGCATCACCAAAGCATCTGTTCAATAGGAATTCAGCGGTATACCGCCACAACGGTTCGCGCTGTTTTTCATCAAAACGATCGGCAAGTTTTTCCGCCAATCGGCCAAGAATTTTTATGCGCCGGACATTGCGCGTCAACATCAGCATTTGCAAGCGCCATTTTAAATACTCAGCCAGCGGAAACAGCTCCTTCATATGCGCGACACGCACACCCTCGAGTTGGCTTAAATATTTAATGCGAAAATCACGACGGAATTGCGTTGAACCAATCAGTACCACATCACATTGGTGACCCGATCCAATCCACTTGTAAATGACCGGAGTAACATGATCAATATCGTTATAATGTCGAAGAAAGAAAAGGGCTTTCATAGCCATGACAGGATTTCAGAAATATTCAGGATTTGCAGCATCTCTATTATTTTTTCCAGTTTAAACAGAAGACTCTTTGAAGCGCGCTCATTCTACTCTTGCAATTATTCAATTACCAGCAACGTGGCCATATCCCTCCGGGATAAAATCACAGCATGCAAGAAAACCGTTAAATTTAACAATAAGTATTGCTCAAGAAACAAGAAAAACCTGATAATCAGCAAGTAACTTTTGAGTTTAGCTTTTTATACGCGCAAACATTAATCAACCAAACGACAATTCAATGAGAACAATCGCTATAATACCTGCCCGCATGGGCTCATCACGTTTCCCCGGCAAACCCATCGCAAAAATATTGGGCCGCCCAATGATTGAACATATCTATAAGCGCGTCGCCATGAGCAAATCGCTCGATGCCACCTACATTGCAACCTGCGATGAAGAAATCCGGCAAATCGCGGAAGGTTTTGGCGCGCAGGTGATTATGACTGCCGATACACACGAACGCGCCAGCGATCGCGTAGCCGAAGCTGTTACCCAACTGGAAGCGGATCTGATCGTCATGGTGCAGGGTGACGAACCGATGACACACCCGAACATGATTGATACCGCCGTGGCACCGTTTAAACATGATCCGCAATTGGGTTGTGTCAATCTGGTGCACAAAATTGATCACGAGGCTGATTATCTGGACGTCAACACCATCAAAGTAGTGATGAATCAACAAGGCGACGCCCTGTACATGTCGCGCCGCCCGATCCCGACATTAGCCAAAACCGGCTTTGCCGATACCGCCGCGTATAAGCAAGTATGTATTATCCCGTTTCGCCGTGCCACTCTGTTCCAATACACCCAGTTAACACCCACACCGCTTGAGCAATTGGAATCAGTCGACATGCTGCGCCTGCTCGAACATGGCTTCCAGGTTAAAATGGTGCACACCGAATATAATACCCAGGCGGTGGATACCACCGCGGATCTCGCACGTGTCGAGAAACTGATGGAATCAGATCCACTGCTCACCCGCTACTAGGAATAATTATGTCACTAAAATCAAGATTGAGCCGATCCGAATTAACCATTGGCTCATGGGTCACACTGGGGCATCCATCGATTGCCGAAATCATGGCGGCGGCGGGATTCGACTGGCTGGTGCTGGACATGGAACACAGCGTACTGGAACTCAGCGAAGTGCAATCCATCATCCAGGTGCTGGATGGCAAACAATGCCCGGCCATCGTGCGCCTGACCTCAAATCACCCCGATCAGATCAAACGCGTCATGGATGCCGGTGCAACCGGCGTGATGGTTCCGATGATCAAATCCGCCGCTGACGCCAAAGCCGCCGTCGAAGGTGTGTATTACCCGCCACGCGGGCAACGCGGCGTCGGCCTGGCGCGCGCTCAGGGCTATGGCAACAGTTTCCAGGCTTACCGGCAATGGCTGGATGAAAATGCGGTGATCGTCGTGATGATCGAACATGTCGATGCGGTCAAAGCCATTGATAGCATTCTGGCTGTGCCAGGTATCGATGCCTATATCATCGGCCCGTATGATTTATCCGGTTCGATGGGACGCCTTGGCGATCTCAATCATCCGGATGTGCAGGCTGCCATCGCACAAGTTCTGGAAGCTGGCCGCCGCGCCAACAAACCCGGCGGCATTCATGTCATCGAACCAGATCCGGAAGCACTGCAACAACGCATTCAAGCCGGTTTTAATTTTCTCGGCTATGGTCTGGATATTCGCATTCTGGATTCCATCTGCCGCACTCACTTACAAAGTATCCGCGCAACACTTAAAACATCATGAGTTCATTTGCCATCTCCACTTCTTCTTTCGACATTGACAATAACCCGCCGATTCAGCAACTCCTGCAAAACGGCATGCAAATAACCACCAATCCGCACCGGCGCAAACTCACCGAGGATGAGATTATTGAATTACTGCAGGAAGGCGCAACCGGCCTGATCGCCGGGATTGAACCACTGACCGAGCGCGTATTTCAGTCTGCCAAAAATCTGAAAGTCATCTCGCGCTGCGGTGCCGGATTGGATAGTGTCGACCTGGCAGCGGCAAAAAAGCATGGTATTACGGTTTTTAACACGCCGGAAGCACCCGCGCAGGCCGTGGCTGAACTGACGATGGGATTGATATTGGCCCTGCTGCGGCAAATCCGTCAGATTGATCAATCGGTACGCAAAGACGAATGGCCACGCACACAAGGACGCCTGCTCGCTGCGCAAACCGTCGGCATCATCGGCATGGGACATATCGGGCGTCGTGTTGCACGCCTGTGCCAAGCATTTGAAGCCACAGTGATCGCGCACGACCCGTATGCAAGTCAGGTGCCTGCGGATGTCGCATTGATATCCCTGGAACAATTGCTGCCCACTGCGGACATTATCACGCTGCATCTGCCTTATGGATCGGAAACGCATCATCTGCTGAATGCCGAGGCATTCGCGACCATGAAACCTGAAGCGATTGTCATCAATGCCGCGCGCGGTGGATTAGTCGATGAAAATGCACTTTTGGCAGCCTTACAAGCGGGCAAAGTCAGCGCCGCCGCCTTGGATGTTTTCGAGCAGGAACCCTATCATGGCCCATTAATCGAAAGCGGCAATGTCATCCTGACGTCGCATATCGGCTCTCTTGCCCGGGAATCACGTCAACTGATGGAAATTGAAGCAGCTGAGAACCTACTGCAGGGTTTAATCAAAGCAGATCTAATCAATAACGGATAACACTATGGTGAATGAAAAGATTGTTGTATTTGGCGCCAGCGGTTTTTTGGGCAGCCATGTCGCCGACGCATTATCGGCCGCAGGTTACCGGGTACGGTTATTTGACCGCAGCCCGTCGCCCTATCTTAAAAGTAATCAGGAAATGATCCTTGGCGATATTATGAATCTCGACCAAGTGATCGAGGCTGCCAAGGGAACATCCGTCGTGTATAACTTTGCCGCAATTGCCGATATTGATGAAGCCAACGACAACCCCATTCCCACTGCAACCATCAATGTACTGGGCAACATGCATGCTCTGGAAGCCGCGCGCATTGCCGGAGCCCGCCGTTTTGTGTTCGCCAGCAGCATTTATGTCTATTCCGAATCCGGCTCTTTTTATCGCGCCAGCAAGCAGGCAGCGGAACGTTTCACCGAAACCTACCATGAGCGCTACGGTCTGGATTACAGCATTCTGCGCTACGGCTCGTTGTATGGCCGGCGCTCAGATAAACGCAACGGCATCTATCGCATGCTGCACGAAGCTGTCGCCCATCACTCCATTACCTACAAAGGCAGTGGCGACGCCATGCGGGAATATATCCATGTGGAAGATGCCGCGCGCATGAGCGTACAAATATTGGCGCCGGAATTTGCCAACCGTCACATGATTCTGACCGGCCAGGAAAGATTGCGCATCAAAGAGGTCATGACAATGATCTCGGAAATCCTGCCGTGGCCGGTTGAATTACATTTTGACGAAGCCAACACCGTGCACCACTACGAAATTACGCCCTACGCGTTTCAACCCCGCGTTGGCCGCAAACTGGTTCTGAATGAGCATGTCGATCTGGGGCAAGGCATACTGGATTGCCTGCGGGAAATTCACCAAGACCTGCATCACGGCGATGAAAACGACGACGCCACCCCCGCCACCTCGGACAACCGCGCCTAATCATGAAAAATTCCGGCTGGCAAGCGATCATTTTCGATTTTGACGGCGTCGTCGTGGAATCCGGAAAAATCAAAACCCAGGCGTTCGCGGAACTTTACCGTCCTTACGGCGAAGACATCGTCGCAGCAGTAGTGCAATTTCACAACCAGAACGGCGGCATGTCGCGCTACCGAAAATTCCGTCACTTTCAGGAACACTTTCTCAACAAACCACCGCTAACAGAAGCGGAAGAAAAACAACTGGATATCCGCTTTTCGGAACTGGTGGTGGAAGCCGTCATCGCTGCCGAAGCCGTGCCCGGCGCAGTCGAACTCATCCATCAGCAATCCGGGAAAATTCCATTATTTGTCGCCTCCGGTACCCCGGAAACGGAACTCAAAGTCATCGTCGAACGCCGCGGGTTAACGCCTTATTTCACCGAAGTGCGCGGCGCACCGGCACTCAAACCAACCATCATCGCAGAAATTTTATCCGCGCATGCACTCAGCCCCGAATCGGTGCTGATGATCGGTGATGCCATGGCCGACCTGGAAGGCGCACAAGCCAACAACACCGCTTTCCTGGGCCGCGTCTATCCCGGCGATCCGAATCCTTTCCCCGCGCATATCGAGATCGTTCCGGATTTGCGCGGGTTAGTCGCGTAAGCGCATCAGCTTCCCGATGCAACGCCATGTCTTCCCGAATATCGAACAACTAAGTCAGGCCTTTGCCGACTTCGCCGTAGCCACGCTACAAAATACGCTAGCCCATAAACCCCAAGCCACACTGGTCGTCCCCGGCGGCAACACCCCGCGCTATTACCTGCCCGCACTGGCGAAATGTAAGCTGCCTTGGGATCGAATCACTGTCACGCTGTCTGATGAGCGTTGGGTTGATGTTACTGATGAACAATCCAACGAGCATTTGGCAAAACAGCACCTGATGAGTCACCTTCCCGCAACCACTCGTTTCGTGGGTCTAAAAACTCAGCACGACAACCCTTTTGATGCTATCAAAGAAACTCACCATCGACTGGATAAGCTGCCGCTTCCATTGAGTTTGACGGTATTGGGGCTGGGAGAAGATGGACATATTGCTTCGTTGTTTCCGGGGATGAATCCTGATTTACTCTCTAGGCATCATTGCGTCGCTATCGCGCCGCCGATTGCGCCATCGCCGCGGGTGAGTCTTTCGTTGAAACTACTAGCGGAAAGTGAACAGATTGTGCTGGTAGTTACCGGTAAGAATAAGCACCGGTTGTTGGATCGAATGAGTGAAAGTCCTAATCAGAAATTGCCGATTGTTTGGTTATTGCAACGTTCCAAAATGTCATTTACAGTTTTTGAGACTAATGGAGATTAGATAGGAAAGTGGCAATTGACTCATCACATTTACAGATTTAACAATCCATGTCTAAATCGACACACTACCTTAATAGATGTCAGATTGAAAGTTATGGGAAAAATGATGAAATTCATAGTGAATCAAGCGATAGCACGGAGAATCTTGGCCTTCGCTGCGATTGGATTTTTCGCCGCAGGGACAACAGTCCATGCCGCATGCAACATCATTAATGGGAAAGCATACGGCGACTGTGCTGGCACTCAAATAAACAAAGGAATCAAGGGGCACTTGACAGTACGTTCTTCCATCTCAGAGAGTGGAATTATTGCAGGAGCGACCATCCTGAAAGGTGGTCAACTTCACCTCAGCGGAATCTCGAACGGCGACATAGAAGTTCATAAGGGAGCTCTTCTTCGCTTGACTGGCACAGTCAACGGCACAGTGAATAACTTAGACGGAAATGTCGAAGTCGAGGGTACTCTTAACCATCTTCACACGATCGGTGGCAAGGTCATCATCGGAGGTAGTGTCAAATATGCTTCTGGTAAAGGCTGCATCAGCTACAAAAAAGGAGCAGTTGTGAATGAAATGCCTGTTAATGAGGCAACATGTAAGACCGGCAAGCAGTGACACTCAATCTATTGTTCAACACGAATACAAACAATGAACATTCGACCATCACTTTGTTATCTCTGTGGGAAACCACTACTTCCACCAGTCAGTAACGATCATGTACCACCGAAACAGTTTTATGCCGACAGTGTACGAAAAACACACAGTCCAAACTTGCGCACCATCCCGGTCCATGCAGCCTGCAATCAGGCGTACCAATCCGACGAGGATTATTTTGTCAACACAATGGCTCCGTTTGCACAAAGCTCATACGCTGGAAATGCGCTATTGAAGAAGGTATTCGCCAAATATGAAGAGGGAATTAAGCGTGGCCTTGTCCACAAAGTACTTCAAGAATTCGAACACAAACCGAGTGGCATCGCTCTTCCTAAAAACCTGATTGCAAAGCGCTTTGAAGGCAACCGAGTTCACAGAGTTGCGTGGAAGATTATTCGTGGCCTCTACTTCCACCACTTCAACGAAGTTCTCCCAGAGTGGGTACTGAACGATCTTGAAATAGTCTCACCCGATTGCCCACCGCCCAAGGAATTTCTTATCTGTCTGTCCGACAATCCAACATACGGTCAGTATCCAGGCGTTTTTGATTACAAATTCGCGAAGTTCCCAGAAGTCCATAACTTCAACTATTGGGCAATGCTCTTATGGGACCGCATCATTCTTATAGTGAAGTTTCACGATCTCACATGCGATTGTGAACAATGCACTCAACTAAGGAAACAACACGCTCCCAATCCAGCTTAGCAAAGTAGAAGATATAGCTTTTATCGTCGAGTGAAAATCCTGTGCAATGCGATTCTTAAACGTGTGCATACTCGTACAACCCAACAAAACTCCGTCAGATCGCTCCACCATTTTCAAGCCATTCGCGACAATCAGGGGCCAACGCACGCGTACAAGCGACATCATAGAGCGCTAGCTCATCGTCTGAGAGTACGTCGCGCCAACGGTTATTGGTGCCTTTGTGCATAAAGGTCTCCGCTCCGCCCTTCCAGAGCCGACCGCCCCCTGGTGCATACAACTCACCCTGGCGCTTCATCTCTGCAAAGGATATCGCCTTGATGATGCCGTCCCATGCATGCTCGGGCACATCGATCTCCAGAAATGTAGCAATGCGGCGAACTTCACGCTCGGTATCCGCAAGCATGTCGCTGTAGTGGAACAACTGAATGTTGGGCAGGTGGCGGAAATTCCACCAGGATTGAACATTGGAAAGATGCGACCAGTACGGCCAGCCGTCGGCTTCCCATGCAAACGAGCCACGGGTTATCCAATTCCGCCAGAAGGTATGAATATCATCCGGTGGCGGCGGGAGCTCATCTCCCACGCGCCCGGGCAGCATATTCATAAGCATTAATATTTCTTCCTTCATGCCGGTATAGTGATTCCACAGCGACATGAAAACATCACGCGCATCGCGGGCGATATAGAGGTATTTGATCTTTTCATTATAAGGCACACCATCGAGCGGCAAATGTGTCTTGATAAAGCGGCGATGCTGTTGCGACCTCAAGTTGTTCAGAACCACTTCGAGCGGAATAATCCGCATGTCCAGCCACGGCGACATTTGCGCAGGCGGTGCCGGGAAATCACCGTCCGGAAAGAGCAGATGCGCAACAATCGCTTGCGTCCACGTCGTGCCGGCTTTGTAGGATGTTGCGATGACGATATCATCAGCGCGCGATTCGAAATAATCCCAGCGCGTGCTGTCGAAATGGTGATTCTGGTAAATATGCGTGCGTTGGGGTAGATTCAGCATCTTTCTGGCCTGTTATGAAATGACAGCTCGTTAACTTACAGGGACACTCTCGATTTGGCAAGCGATTGCGGGTTAAGAAATGGGTAGCAACGGTTTAATAAGCGTCCAATTTGCTCTCAACGAATCCGACCATTCCTATGACATCACTTTTGACCATCGGTTGTTATTAGTCAGCACGGCTTCGATCACTTGGATTCAGATTTCCTAGCTGCTATCCTACACAAATAGGTGACATTAGGCACACACCAATATAAACTATCCCTATGAAACCATTTCGTTGGAATCACGACAAGAATGAGGTGTTAAAAAAAGATCGCGGCATTTCATTCGAGGAAATAGTGCTGGCTATCGAAGCCGACGGTTTGCTGGATGAGTTGCATCACCCCAATCCAGAGAAATATCCCAATCAGTTTATTCTCGTTGTGGCACTCGATGGTTATGTTTACTTGGTACCCTACGTTGAAGAAACAGATTACTTCTTTCTGAAAACCGCAATTCCGAGCAGAAAGGCTACCCGAGAATACTTGTTAAGGAACAATTCTGATGAAAAAACTTGATACCTATGAAGAAGATATTCTGGCTGCTTCTGAAAAAGGCGAACTCAAGTCAACTTCACCTTCGAAGGAAAATCTGGCCAAATTCAAAGCAGCGGCTAGCGCCACTTTCACTAAGGATAAGCGAATCAATATTCGTTTATCTTCACCCGATCTAATGGATATTCAGGCACGAGCGCTGGAAGAAGGCATTCCGTACCAAACGTTTATCGCCAGCGTGTTACACAAATACGCCTCCGGCCGCCTGATTGAAAAGCCTTCCAGCCTGACTTCACGCCCCAAGCGACGTACTGGTTAGGCTAGGAGACTGATGCTTTTCAGCACAGCTAAGCTTTCATCCAATCCAATTATTCCTGCGGCACCACTTTAGGCCGCCGGTTATCATCAATGGCAACGTAAGTCAGTACGGCCTCGGTGACTTTGATACAAATCTCTTTCCCGCCTTCCCGCACGCCACGCTGCGCGTATACCGATACATCGACGGTAATCGAAGTATGACCCACTTTAATAATTTCGGCATAGAGGCTAACGATATCGCCGACAAAAACGGGTTGCTTGAATACAAAGGAATTGACGGCCACCGTTGCAACCCGCCCACGCGCGCGACGGATGGCCGGAATGCTGCCCGCCGTATCCACTTGCGACATAATCCAGCCGCCAAAAATATCGCCGGCATAATTGGTATCCGATGGCCTTGGCACCACGCGCAATATGGGTTGTCCTTCCGGCAACGGAACATGAAGTATCGAATCATTATTCGGTATGTTATGCATGGGGGTATTTAGCTGATGAATAGAGACACCGCAAGAATACAATAATCCTCTCATCTAAGGTCAGTTTCTGTTTTTTTAAACCTCGCATTCAGCACGACAATCGGTTCATTCGCTTTTCGGTGGGAAACACGGGAGAATGGGGCCATAAAATTATTCTAACCCTATCAGGCTTATGAAATCTCTATTTGAAACTGCCCAGCACTGCCTGATTACCTGCGAAATCGAAGAAAAATTGCGTTTGGCCCAGCAAACGGCACAAGCATGGCGTGACGGCTTATTGTCCTTAGACTGCAAAGACAGCCCTGAGCCGATTGGCGAGCCTGGACATCCGGACAGACCTGTTCTGGTGGCACCCGATAAGGTACCCAAACGCGGCCTGGGTACCAAAGAAGGTCTTTCCGCACTGGTCCATGCAATGGCGCATATCGAATTCAATGCCATAAATCTCGCCTGGGATGCCGTGTATCGTTTCCGTGATCTACCTGAACAGTTCTACAGTGATTGGATAAAAGTGGCGGAAGAGGAAGCTTATCATTTTCAATTGTTGCGCACGCGCTTGAATGAGCTGGGCACTGACTATGGAGAATTCACGGCACATAATGGTTTGTGGGATATGGCTAAGCGCACAGCGTTTGATCCGATGGTGCGCATGGCGCTGGTGCCGCGTGTACTGGAAGCCAGAGGATTGGATGTGACACCCGGCATTATCAAACGATTACGTCAGGTTGGTGACGAAAAAACGGTCGCCGTGTTAGAGATCATTTTGCATGATGAAGTCGAACATGTGGCGATCGGATCGCGCTGGTTTAAATATTTTTGTCAGCAACGCGGACTGGATTCAGAGCAGACTTTTCGAGAATTGATTAGGCAATACTTTACACGACAGATGTCCGGTCCATTTGATTATGAGGCGAGACAAAAAGCAGGTTTTACGATAACCGAGTTAAAAGCGCTTGAATGCATGGGAATCTCCGCGGCACATTGCGGAAAAACCCCATCGAATCGCTCCTAAGAAGCTCTGATTAAGTCCTTCGACAGGCTCAGGACGAACGGTAATATATTGATTACGTTCGTGGTGAGATTCTATGGTTCGCGTCAAGCATTTTTTGTAATCCTTTCCGGGTCGAAAGTTGAATTGTAATGATGAATAGACCAGG
>NZ_JAYUWI010000123.1:0-10369 GCF_043753625.1 Nitrosomonas sp. | reverse complement strand
TAGCCACCCAATTGTCCGCCCCACAGATAACAGCGCATAAGGCGATAAAAAATATATCCTGTAACTGGTGTTTCTTTTGCCTGTCTACTCTCGGATCTGCAATACTTGAAAAGTGATGGATAATTGACGCTATCGGTTTCTCTATCATTTGAAATCAAAATGATAAAGCTAATACCTCATCTTGTTTCTGTTTTTAAGCCTCTTTAAGCCCGATTGCCCTGGCGCTACATCAACACATAGTTGACCAAATCAATCAGGTATTGTATAGTTGACTAAATCAATCGGGTATTATTCATGCAAGCACTTATTTTTAACAATCAACCCACCCGATTTTTAGAAGGAGTCAATCATGAGATTAACAACAAAAGGCAGATTTGCGGTAACAGCATTATTGGATCTTGCTTTACAACAAAGCAGCCATCCCGTGACGTTGGCAGACATTAGTCAGCGGCAAAAAATATCACTATCTTATTTGGAGCAGTTATTCGCAAAATTGCGTCAATCCGAGCTCGTGGATAGTGTGCGTGGACCTGGTGGCGGTTACTGCCTTGCAAAAGATTTAGATAAAGTATCGGTAGCTGACATTATTCTTGCTGTGGATGAACCTATTGATGCCACACAGTGTGGCGGTAAAGAGAATTGCCATAACGATGGAAAGTGTATGACTCACGACTTATGGGCGAAACTAAACGATCTTATTTTTGAATACCTTGGTGATGTAACACTTAAGGAGCTTGTTGACAATCAAATAAATCAACAAAACGATGCCATCGTACCGCTTCTTGATATGCGTGAAACAAGCGCTGCATAAATAGAGTATCCGCCAGTTAAAAATCTCGATTCTTGAAGATATCATCATGATGACTTTACAAGTTCTTATACTGAACAATTTAATCAGGCTTGTGTCCAATCATTTTGTGATAGTGAATGTAAAGAGCGCGTCTGATCATATGGAGCAGACGACATATAAATACCTTGATAATTTTAATCAAATTGAGAATATTGCAGTGAATTAATATTATGCCAATTACCTTAACTGAAAATGCCGCAAAACATATCCAACAGCAACTTGCAAAACGAGGCAAAGGGCTTGCGTTACGAGTTGGAATTAAAAAATCAGGCTGCTCAGGATTTTCTTATATATTCGACTATGCGGATGAGATCAAATCAGATGATCAATTATTTGAATCCCATAAAACAAAAGTAGTTGTGGATACAAGCAGCTTACCCTATATAGATGGCTCTCGAATCGACTTTACCAAGGAAGGCCTCAATAGCTCGTTCAAGTTTATCAATCCTAATACTGATAACACATGTGGCTGTGGCGATAGTTTTAGCGTGAAAGAACCTACTAAGAGTTGACTCAAGGTCATGGTAGTTTCAAATGAATTTTTTTCTTTTTACAAAAAACCTGACTTGACTTTTAGCAATTTGAAATATCTGTTTTAAAACTAAAGATACTAAAATAAAGGAACAAACCAAATGAGCGCAGTACTGCAAAATCTGGTTAATCAACCATATAAACATGGCTTCGTTACTGAGATTGAATCCGATATCGCACCCAAAGGACTAAACGAAGATATCATCCGATTAATTTCGACTAAAAAGAATGAGCCCGAATGGCTTTTGTCATTTCGCCTAAAAGCCTATCAGAAATGGCTAACGATGACTGAGCCAGAATGGCAGAATGTTCATTATCCAAAAATTGATTTTCAATCAATCAGCTACTATTCAGCACCCAAACCAAAGCAAAAACTCGCCAGTATGGATGAAGTTGATCCTGAATTACTGCGCACATTTGAGAAGCTCGGTGTACCCATGCACGAACGCGCAGCACTTGCAGGTGTCGCTGTTGATGTCATCTTTGATAGTGTTTCAGTGGCCACTACCTATAAGGAAAAACTTGCTGAAGTAGGTATTATTTTCTGTTCCATTTCGGAAGCAGTACAAAATCACCCGGAGCTCATCCAAAAATATCTAGGATCTGTAGTTCCAGTAGGTGATAACTACTTTGCGGCTTTGAATTCTGCAGTATTCACCGATGGATCTTTCTGCTTCATACCGAAAGGTGTTAAATGTCCAATGGATTTATCCACCTATTTCCGTATTAACACGGAAGGTTCCGGGCAATTTGAACGAACCTTGATCATTGCTGAAGAAGGCGCGTCCGTTTGTTACCTTGAGGGTTGCACCGCACCCCGATTTGATACAAATCAGTTGCATGCAGCAGTTGTTGAATTGATCGCATTAGATAATGCGGATATTAAGTATTCAACAGTTCAAAACTGGTATGCCGGTGATGAAAATGGTGTGGGCGGGATATACAATTTTGTAACCAAACGTGGCTTGGCAAAAGGTGTTAACTCAAGAATTTCCTGGACACAGGTGGAAACCGGTTCTGCAATTACTTGGAAATACCCGTCTTGTATTTTGCGTGGAGATAATTCTGTTGGTGAATTTTATTCGGTTGCAGTCACTAACAATTATCAACAAGCCGATACTGGTACAAAAATGATTCATCTCGGAAAAAATACACGCAGCACAATTGTCAGCAAAGGTATCTCAGCGGGCCATTCAAACAGTAGCTATCGCGGTCTGGTACGTATCACTCCAACTGCAGAGGGTGCACGTAACTATTCGCAATGTGATTCCATGCTGATTGGCGACCAATCGGGCGCACACACCTTTCCATACATACAAGTACAGAACAATAGCGCAATCGTTGAGCATGAAGCTTCTACTTCTAAAATCGGCGAAGATCAGCTTTTCTACTTCTCGCAACGCGGTATAGATGCAGAAGAAGCGGTTTCAATGATTATCAACGGGTTTTGCAAGGATGTATTTCAGCAGCTGCCAATGGAATTTGCCGTTGAGGCCACGAAACTTCTGAGCTTCAAACTGGAGGGAAGTGTCGGATGATTGATGAAAACAGCAAAACCATACTTTCTGTTGAAGGATTGTGCGCCAGTATCAACGGTACCGAGATTCTAAAAGGCATTGATCTTACCGTTAAGAGTGGAGAAGTACATGCCATTATGGGTTTAAATGGCTCAGGCAAAAGTACCTTTGCAAAAGTGTTAGCCGGTCATTCAGCTTATGAAATCACAGGCGGATCAGTTCAATTTGAAGGCAATAACTTATTAGAATTGCCTCCTGAAGAGCGCGCGCGTGCCGGATTATTTCTGGCTTTCCAATATCCGATCGAAATTCCGGGTGTTGCTAACACACAATTTCTTCGCCTCGCCTACAATACTGTACAAACAAAACGTGGCAAAGAAGAACTGGATCCTCTTGAATTTGATGATTTTGTGCGTGAAAAAATGAAATTGCTGGAAATGAACCCTGATTTCTTGGATCGCAGTGTTAACGAAGGTTTTTCAGGCGGCGAGAAGAAGCGTAACGAAATTTTACAAATGGCATTGTTAGAACCCAGGCTGAGTATTCTGGATGAGACAGATTCCGGACTTGATATCGACGCACTTAAAACAGTGGCCAATGGAGTCAATCAAATCGCCAATAAAAACAATGCAACGATCCTAGTCACGCATTACCAACGCTTGCTGGATTATATCGTGCCTGATTTTGTACATGTCATGCAGGCAGGCCGCATCGTCATGACAGGCGGGAAGGAGCTGGCATTGGAACTGGAAACACGTGGTTATGATTGGGTTAATACAGATAAATCAGTTGCTGGGATAATCGCATGAGTGATCTAGCCAACACAGATTATCTTGACTATCTGCTTAAATCTTGGTCGATAAAATCGACTGAATCACTGTCTTGGTTGAATCAATTACGCGCTCGAGCAATTGATCGTGTCAGTTCGCAAAAATTGCCGACCCGGCGTGATGAAGAATGGCGCTTTACGGATATTTCACCCTTAGCCCACCTACCCTATCAACCATCACAATCGAAATGCAATCTACAGGTACATGACATTGAGCACTTAACCTTAAAGGAAGCAAAAAACCGCTTGGTGTTTGTTGACGGTCATTATTCCCAAAACTTATCGACGATTATTGACCCTGCCGCACTTGTGATTGGCAACTTGTCAACATTTGTAACAACGCATTCATCGGTTCTGGAATCTCACTTAGGGCAATACGTCCAATTTGACAACAACGTATTTGCAGCATTAAACACAGCCTTCCTACGCGATGGCGCACTGATCATTGTTCCAAAGAATATCGCTATTGTCGAACCAATTCACTTGTTGTTTATTGCAACTCAAACTGAAGTGACTAGTTATCCACGCTGTTTATTGATTGGCGAAGCAGGAAGCAATGTAACACTTATTGAGGATTATGTAGCGCTTCAACAAGCAACTTACATCACCAATTCGGTAACAGAAATCAGCTTGGCTGCCAATGCGCACGCCAAACACATTCGAATTCAGCGTGAAAGCAAACAGGCTTTTCATTTGGCGAACTGTGCAGTATCGCTCGCCCATGCAAGCAATTATCAATCAACCAGCATCTCATTGGGATCGCAAATTTCTCGCTATAACCTGAATGTCCAGTTAACTGATGAGGCAGCAGAATGTGTCATTGATGGATTGACTTTGATTTCAGATCGTCAACTTGCAGATACGCATACTTGCATTGATCATGCCAAACCCAGCGGCACCAGCCGCCAGCAACATAAATGTATTGTCGATGATGCCGCGCACGCTGTGTTTAATGGAAAAATCATCGTACGCCCTCATGCGCAGCAGACGAACTCATCGCAATCCAGTCGCAACTTGTTACTTAGCAAATCGGCACAAGTAGATACAAAACCTCAATTGGAAATTTTTGCCGATGACGTTAAATGTGCGCATGGCGCAACGGTCGGACAATTAGATCAAGAAGAAATTTTTTATTTGGAAAGTCGCGGCTTATCAGCAAAAGCCTCACGCAATCTATTAACCTACGCATTTGGCGCAGAAATCATCAGCCGTGTTCCTGTCACTTCGCTCAGGCAACAATTGGAACAGGCCGTTCTTAATCAGACTCAAAGTAACTAATCATGAACCCAGCCACAGTCTCTTTGAAACCTGAAATTTCAGCCGGCTTTGATATGGAAAAGATTCGCGCAGATTTTCCGATTCTGAAGCTTAAAATTGACGGCAAGCCACTTGTCTATCTCGACAATGCAGCATCCAGTCAAATGCCACAACAAGTTATTGATCGCTTGGTACGCTATCAGACTACGCAGCATGCGAATATCAATCGTGCTGTTCATTATCTGTCCGAAGTCGCCACAATGGAGTATCACACCGCGCGTTGCAAACTCCAACAGTTCGTCAACGCACGTGAAGATCGAGAAATTATCTTTACCAGCGGCACAACCGATTCCATCAATCTGGTCATGCACGGCTACGGACGTAAGTTTATCAAAGCTGGCGATGAAATCATTCTGACCACTTTGGAACATCATTCCAATATCGTACCCTGGCAAATTCTCGCCAATGAGAAGGGTGCAAAAATTCGTGTCGTTCCAATTAATGACAGGGGTGAACTGGAAGTTGATGAATATGAAAAGCTGTTTAACGAACGCACCAAGTTTGTTGGCCTAATTCACGTATCGAATGCACTCGGCACCATTAATCCCGTCCAGCGCATGATTGATTTTGCTCACCAACACGGCGTTCCTGTTCTGATTGATGGTGCGCAAGCAGCACCGCATATCACCATTGACGTTCAAGCTCTCGATTGCGATTTTTATGCCTTTTCTGCGCATAAGCTTTGCGGCCCAACCGGTGTAGGCATACTCTATGGAAAGGCTGCTTTATTGGAATCCATGCAGCCCTTCAAAGGCGGCGGCGACATGATTGCTTCCGTCACTTTTGAAGAAACACTCTACAATACTATTCCACATAAATTTGAGGCAGGCACCCCCCCTATTGCCGCCGCTATTGGCTTTGGTGCTGCTGTTGATTACTTGACGGCTATTGGTATTGAGCGTATCGCTGCATATGAGTTATCCTTACTTAACTATGCGACGGAATGCTTAAACGATATTCCAGGTCTCAGGATTATTGGCACAGCGATAGAAAAGACAGCCGTGCTTTCTTTTACGATCGACGGTATTCATCCGCATGATATCGGTACGATTCTAAATCAGGATGGTATTGCCGTTCGCACCGGACACCATTGTGCACAGCCCGTGATGCAGCGTTTTAATGTGCCAGCCACTTCCCGTGCTTCATTTGCCTTCTACAATAAAAAAACAGAAGTGGATGCCTTAGTCGCCGGCATTAAGAATGTCCAAAAGGTTTTTTTATAATGCATACCAATTCACTGTATCAGGAAGTCATTCTCGACCATAACAGAAAACCACGTAATTATGGCAAGCTGGGTCACGCCAACCACCAAGCAGTTGGGCATAATCCCTTATGTGGCGATCGTTTGGATATTACCCTGCAACTTGAAAATGATCAGATCAATGACATTGCTTTCCAAGGTGAGTCCTGCGCAATTTGCAAGGCTTCCGCCTCGATGATGACAGCAGCTGTTAAGGGAAAATCTCGTTTAGACGCAGAAACACTTATTCATGAGTTTCGTGAATTAGCAACTGGAAAATTGGATACCACACACCCGCATCACCTTGGACGCCTGACGGTTTTTTCTGGCATACGTGACCTGCCAACACGCGTTAAATGTGCGATCTTACCGTGGCATACCCTACATGCCGCGCTCAACTCGATAACCAGCGCATCAACTGAAGCAAATCATGATTCAGCGCACGCGATATCGAGCAAATCCTAATTGATTCAGTAGTATACTAAGTTAGATCGCATCAGTGATCCTGTCATATATACCCAAACAACTTTCCTGAAAAATAATTGCATACTCAGTATTGATAAAAAATAAAATGCCAAAAATTGCTGATATTGAAGGAACGCCTAACAAAAATGCTTTGAAATTTATTCTCAAAGAACCCCTGACCTGGGGAATTGCACGATCGTACGATAATGCCGAAGCCGCTCAAGATGATCCCTTGGCTGCTGCATTATTTGATATCGATCATGTTACGAATGTTTTTTATATCGATCACTGGGTCACAGTCACTCAGGATGGAGAAGCCAACTGGCAAGACCTGGCGCGTGAAATTGCCGATCCAATTCGGGCAGCACCCGCTGCCTCGGCGCAATCTGCCGAAACAGTAGCCGCTGCCAGTAGTGTTCTCGCTGATTTAAGCCCAGAAGATCAATTACGTCTGGAAAAAATCAATGTCTTACTGGATGAAGAAGTACGACCGTACCTGCAGCACGATGGCGGTGATTTGCATATCTTAGGACTCGAAGGCAATACTTTGCGTATCCACTACCAAGGTGCCTGCGGTACTTGTCCCAGTTCCATATCAGGCACATTGAGGGGGATTGAGAATATGTTAAAAACCATTGAACCGGATATTCAGGTAATTGCCATTTAGAATCAATTAAATACTGCTTCATTACTTATCTAAAATATAATGATTGAAGTGACCACCTCAAAAAAATCCCGGCAAGAAAGATACTTCAACAATCGTCTGCAAGTGGGTGTACACTGAAATCAAGCTTGTGGGATGGCGGTGTTGTCATATCCATGATTTTCATACAAAATTTCATTATAGCCGATGTACGATTTTTTCAAGCGAATTCGATTCCAAAGTACAAGTTGATGTAGTCAGCGCACCTCTTTTCCATCGATTTGGCTTGTTCTACTGCTGTGATCAAGGCAAGTTTCTAACACCAAGCATCTCCCAGCGGCATTCGCTTAGCAGCTTAACCGCAGGTTTTGGTTGGGCACGGCAGCCGATGTGTTTGCTTGATGCCGCTAGTGTCATCAGGCCACGATTTCGTGTCTGGCTTGACTCGTCTGAGGATGCCATAAAACAGAAAATAGATTTGCAAATAACTTTAAAATTTCTACCCATAATCCAAATTGGATATCGAATGACTATAGAATCAGAAAAGATTATTTTTGCTAGGCTTGCCTCCCTTGAGGATGAAGTCGGTGTTTTGCGTCAAAACTTTACTTCGGTCAATAGAAGCTATAACGAAGTTCTGGTCTCGCTTAAAGCATTAACTGCCTGTGCCAGTGAAGCCGCAAATCGCGCAGCGGATTCTGCCTCCCAGGCTGCACTTTCCGCCAATAAATCCGCAAGAGCAGCTAGAGAAGCCGCCAATAACTCGGTTATATTTGCCGCCGCAGCAGCGGCTGCCACTGTTTACTCGGAAGAATCCGTCGCTCTAGCTGTAGCAGAATCGGCTCAAGCCACCAAACGCGCAACCACGTCTGCGGCGGATGCTGTGAGAATGTCCAATGAAGCGAGGGATGTTGTGCTGGAAAGTTTTCTGCAACAACAGAATAGTAACAAAGCGACTTGATTGAACGTCAAAGAATACCCTAATGCATAATATTATTAGGCCCTCGAAGACAAGATTAAAGGAGCATTGTATTGCCCTAAGAATTGATGATATTGATGGCATTGATGCAAGATTTGATGCGCTTGAGAATAAGCTAAAAACACTATACAAAAAGGTACCGTTTGGCTTACATACACTAGATAAATCTGGCCATTTCCTCAGTATTAACCAGCAAGAACTCAATTGGCTGGGGTATACAGCGAAAGAAATAATGGGTTTTAAGAGATTTGAAGAATTACTGACTCTAGAAAGCCAAGAAAAATTTCGTAATTATCTAGATCATTGCCACCATGTTGGATTCTTCGATGAGATAGAACTGAATTTAATTGCCGCTAATGGCGAGACTAGACACATTGCTATTTATTCAAAAGCCATTCTAGATGATACTGGAATGGTGGACAAATTTCGATCTGTTCTATTTGACATTAATGGACGCAAAGCGATGGAAGCTAGCTTACTGATTGCTGCTGCCGCTTTTGAAACGCAAGAAGGCATTTTCATTACTGACGCCCACACCATAATTCTGAGGGTGAATAGTGCCTTTACCGAAATTACAGGTTATTCTGCTGAAGACGTGGTCGGTAGGAAAACAAATATATTCAAATCAGGCAGACATGATGCAAGCTTTTATACCGAAATG
Organism: Nitrosomonas sp.; assembly: GCF_043753625.1. Lineage (GTDB taxonomy): Bacteria > Pseudomonadota > Gammaproteobacteria > Burkholderiales > Nitrosomonadaceae > Nitrosomonas. The sequence continues at coordinate 1,337 of NZ_JAYUWI010000123.1, read as the reverse complement.
TGGAGACGCATCAGTAACACTGGCAAATGGTCTGGTGAAGTGTGGAACCGACGCAAATCGGGTCAATTGTATCCAGAATTTCTCAGTATTAGCACGGTAAAAGATCAAGCCGGCAGCATTAGTAATTATGTTGCCACCTTAACCGACATCTCTTCGATTAATGCTGCGGCAGAAGAGATCAGGAATCTGGCTTTCTACGATCTGCTCACCCAGATTCCCAACCGGCGTCTATTTATTGACCGGCTCACCATTGCAATGCGTTTAAGTGCGCGTACCGGATACGGTTGCGCATTACTATTTCTCGACCTCGATCACTTTAAAACACTGAATGACATGCTCGGCCATGACATGGGCGACTTGCTGTTGCATCAAGTTGCAAAGCGCCTGACTCAGTGTGTAAACGACGGTGATACTGTAGCGCGCTTAGGGGGCGATGAGTTTGTCGTGTTACTGGTTGGATTAAGCCATCAACCTATTGAACATGCAGCAACCGCACTGATAATAGCCGAAAAGATTACCGCCGCGATGAGCAAGCTATTTCAGCTCAAAACATGCGAATACTACATCACCACCAGCATTGGAATCACATTGTTCAGCGGCCAAGACCTACCAATGGATGAATTACTGAAGCAAGCAGATATCGCGATGTATCAATCTAAGGAATCCGGACGCAATACCCTGCGCTTCTTCGACCCTAAGATGCAACAAGAGATTACCGACCGGATAACGCTTGAACGCGAATTAGCCCAAGCGCTCAAGTTAGATCAATTCCTGTTATATTATCAAGTTCAAGTCGATGATTCGAATAACCTAATTGGTGCTGAAGCACTGATTCGCTGGTTTCACCCTGAACGAGGGATGATGACGCCATCTCAATTCATTCCAATCACTGAAGGAAATAAGTCGTTGATAATTGCTATTGGCCAATGGGTATTAGACACCGTCTGTGCTCAATTGAAATCTTGGGAGCAGAGTGTACTAACCCGCGAGCTTAGTTTATCAATAAATGTCAGCGCTAAAGAATTCCACAACAACGGTTTTGCAGCAACCGTGAAATCTACTTTGCAACAGCATGGTATCAATCCCAAACGCCTCAAGCTGGAACTGACAGAGAGCATATTGGTCGATAATATTGAGAAAGTCATTTTGACCTTGAGTGAATTAAAAGAAATTGGCATTCACTTTGAGTTGGATGATTTTGGTACGGGTTACTCATCGCTACAATACCTTAAAAAATTAGGCTATGTCATCGTTAATTGTTGGTCACTGTAAATAAACACAAGTTATCATTTATAAACAAGTCGCTAACCAAAAACTATTAATTGATAATTTTATTC
>NZ_JAYUWI010000122.1:0-30749 GCF_043753625.1 Nitrosomonas sp. | reverse complement strand
TGGTTGTGGTGTTTTTGGCTTGGTTACCTTTTTGAGCGGATTTTCTGTCATCCAACCCCATTCGTTAATAGCGATATTAAACGCATGGGATAACATGCCCCATTCACGCAGCACGGTTGCCGAGACAACTGATCCCAATCTTTTGTCGCGCCACTCAGCCATGTGACAGGGCTTTAATTCATCAAGCTGTACCTTGGCTATATCTTCCCTGCATATACCATTAACTCGATAGCCTTCCTCTACCGCTCCACGCTTATTAACTGAAACAGTAGAAACATATCTTTGCAACAAATCCCCAACGGTTTTGCCATGGCCACCAGAGAAACCGCCCTGGATAATTTTCTTCTCGATTTCGGCGGCCCACATTTGCGCGGCAATCTTTGTTGGAAACATTGCAGACTTGCGCACACCCTTACGCGCAACAGCCGCCTCATAGCCAGAACCCTTTTTCCTTATTGATGCCATTCTCGCCCTCTCCGTAAATATTCCGTAAATGATACATGAAAAACAGGAGAAAACAGATAGAAACAATAATCCTTGCGGAATTCAGGCAGCCTAGAAACTAGCTGTAATGCCGGTGTTTATTGGATAAAGTGGGAAAGAGTGAAGAAATAAGAAATATATGCCGCCCCACCAGTTGTGCAGCACTTCATGGCCGAGCGAGGTATCGCGGATAAACGGCAGTTGCAGCACATTGATGCCGAGATAGGTTAATGTCGGCATACCAAAACCGGTCGGCGTGGGACTGGAGACAATGCTGAACTCGGTGTACGGATACTCGCCTATCCATTTCTCATACAGGATCAGATAGCGCTTGACGGCTTCCAGATAATCGCCCGATAGTTTGCCGATTTGCGGGTGGAAGTAGGTACGCAGTTGGATCGGCCGGTTATTGATATTTTGGTGCGTCTGCGTTTCAATCACATACGGCCCGGCCATCAAATCAATGCCTTCGGCTGGGTGTGGGAATTCAAAAGCGGCGTGATAGCCTTGTTCGGATTCACGCTCTTCAATTAACCGGCCGGCCACTAGGCCACGCTGACCGGCAGGCAATTCCAATTTGACTTTATAGCGCGCCAATCCATCTGCAACACGTGGATACCAGTTGGATGCATCGGGTAAGAAGGTACCGGCTTCACCGCTGGCAGCAATCGGTCTTCCCAAAGTCTGCTGATGATCGAGTGAGTCGTCCAGTTGCGCCAATTTCCCCCGCCAATGAATCTCAAACTGATGCTGTTGACTGAAATTAAAGGGGATCTTCCAAAGATGCGGCTGATTGGTCTGTTCACGGCCGATACCCAGCAAATTACCATTAAATAGCGCTTCGGTGACTTCAAATGCCTGTCCCAGCACTAGGTTAACCTCCCTGGGATTTTTAACCGTGATGATGCTTTTGCCTTCGATGGTACGGGCGATGGGATCGATCCGTACCGTCATATCGTAATCAATCTCGTTATAATTAACGGGGGCTGCAATAGCAAGCTGCGCAACGCTGCCGATGAATAAAAAAATGAGAAAATTTCTGATGAATACGCGACCTGTCATAAGATAATGAAGTGTTGATTAATATTTGAGTAATGGAAACTTGGCGATGATTCGCATTTCTTGATCATCTCGTTTGATTTTTAATGGCAACCAGGTTCCCGGCGCCTGACGTTTCACGATGGTGACAACATCCTCGGTATTTTTAAGTGGCAACCCGGCCATTTCAAGAATCACGTCGGAATCCTGCAACTTGGCAGCCGCAGCTATGCTATTTTTCTCAACTTGCAACACCACGGCCCCGCCCCTGCCCATTTCAAAGCGAATACCCAGCCGTTGGAATTGTGGCTGAAAAGATTCGGAAGCATTGGGCAGAACGCCAAACACGGCATCCGCCACACCTTTCACGAGATTTTTGCAGGATTTATTGCTATCCCACGGCAATAACGCAGCAACATTCTGAACGCCCAAGTCATGCAACTGATGGGTAACACCAAAACCATGCAGCACATGGCCTGCGCCCATCACACCGACAACCAATGGTTTTTCTGAACCGGTAGATTCCGCTATAGCCCGGTGTAGTATCTGCGCCATGGCGCGATCCCACAATTGCTGCCCGGAAATAAAGCGCCTGAAATCCGGGTCATCCTGATTCATTTCCCCTTTCTGCTTATCTTTGCGATCATGCTGCTTATAAATCGGAAATAAATAATCCAAATAGGCCTGGCTTGGTTCGGCAGGCCGCGTCAATCCTTCACGTTGCTCTATTGAAACCCCATAAAAACCCTTTTCCGACACCAGACGCCGCAGATTCGATTCAATATTCAAAGCCCGCATGGGAATATGGTTCATGCGCGCAAAATGAAATAAGGGCAGATACAGATTGGCATCGGTATTCCAAACCCGGTCCCATTCCGCCGCCCGCAGAAATTCTTTTTCCGTTAACTCACCGGCGACCCATTTATCCAGCACCGCCTGTACCCGGCGCGGAAACATTTCAAACCCGATCACCATATTCGGACGCACCGCATGCAAGGCAACCAGGGTTTGCAGTTGCCAGCGGTGATGATCGGCATTGACGTGCGTTTCACCCAGCAGCACCACCGAGGCTTTCGCTGCACGCGAGATGACATCCTGTTGTGTGGTCTGCCCGGAGCCTGGAATCACCCAATTTCCCAATGGTACGCAATCCTTTGGCACGGGTTTTTTTGCCGGTGTAATAGCAGCCCAACTATTACTCCAGCACAAACTCAATAGCAATGTGCCCAGGATCAAAATTCTGTTGCGTCGGCTTATACTAAAATTTGTCATTTCTGATCATCCTGTTAATAGATCAATTCCTAAGAAAACACAGTTGACTTCATCCAAAGTTCGACAAGCCTATCACGAACGGGATTAACACATTACCGTTCGCCCTGAGCTTGTTGTTTATCCAACCCACTTACGCGCATTTCTGAACAGGCGCATCCACGGACCATCATCAGTCGAGCCAGAGCGTGCATTGGGATACCAGGAGTGTTGCGATACCCGGAACACTCGCTCCGGATGCGGCATCAATACATTAAAACGTCCATCGGGCGTGGTTAACCCGGTTATTCCCTGAAGCGATCCATTCGGATTATAAGGATAATTCTCAGTAATTCTCCCGTGATTATCCACAAAACGCATCGTCACCAATGCAGCAGCATTCTCCGGTTGAACGGAAGAAAATTCAACTCTGCCTTCACCATGTGCCACCGTGATCGGCATCCGGCTGCCTGCCATGCCATCAAAAAATAACGACGGGCTTTGCTGTATTTCCACCATCACAAAACGCGCTTCAAATTGTTCCGATACATTGCGCTTAAAACGCGGCCAAGCCTCAGCGCCGGGAATGATTTCATGCAAATTGCTCATCATCTGACAACCATTGCAGACACCCAGCGCAAACGTATCGTTGCGCTGAAAAAACGCCTCAAACTCAGACCGTGCGCGGGCATTGAATAAAATCGATTTGGCCCAGCCTTCGCCCGCACCGAGTACATCGCCATAGGAAAATCCGCCGCACGCGACAAATCCTTTGAAATCTTTTAGCGACACACGCCCCGCAATGATATCGCTCATATGCACATCGATTGCGGTAAAACCTGCCCGGTCAAACGCCGCCGCCATTTCCACATGGCCATTCACACCTTGCTCACGCAAGATCGCCATGCGGGGACGTACACCGGTTTGAATATTCGGCGCGGCAATATCTTCATTCGCATCAAAATGCAGTGCAACCTGCAGACCGGGATCAGCGGCATCCAGAATGCGGTCGTATTCCTGTTCCGCACAGACCGGATTGTCGCGCAGTTTTTGCATCTGATACGTGGTTTCTGACCAGGCGCGCTGCAAATCGATCCGTTTTTCTGCCAGCACCGGCTTATTATTGCGCATCAGGCGGATTTCATCGGTTGCGTTCAGCTGTCCGATAACAAAGCTGACATCGCGCAATCCAGCTTCGGTCAATATCTGCATGACTTCCTGACGCTGCGCGGTTTTGATCTGCAGAACGACGCCCAATTCCTCATTAAACAACACAGCAAACAAACGTTCCAGGAAGCGGCCGCTCAACTGCTCGGGCCGCAATTCAGATCCGTCGATATCGCTACACTGCGCGTCAAAACACAACTGATCCAGATTAACCGTCACTCCGGTATGTCCGGCAAAAGCCATTTCGCACAGCGTTGCAAACAGACCACCATCGGAACGGTCATGATAGGCCAATACTTTATTCCCCTGATTGAGTCTTTGGACAGCAGTAAACAATGCCTTGAGTTTGGTAACCCCAGCTTCACCGTCGATATTTGGCGCGACATTACCGACTTGTTTATACACTTGCGCCAGCGCTGAACCGCCCAAACGATTCTGCCCATGCCCCAAATCAATCAGAATCAATTCGGTGTCACCGCAATCGTTGCGTAATTGCGGCGTTAAAGTTTTGCGCACATCGGTGACGCTGGAGAATGCGGAAATGATCAGTGATAAGGGTGCCGTGACTTCTTTGCGAATCTTCTCATGCGTCTTTTGATCGGTCTCTTCCCAGGCGGTCTTCATCGACATCGAATCTTTCCCCACCGGGATGCTGATTCCCAGTTGCGGGCACAATTCCATGCCGACGGTATAAACCGCATCGTATAACCCGGCATCTTCGCCCGGATGACCCGTCGCAGCCATCCAATTGGCTGAAAGCTTGATATTACCGATCTCAGCAATCGCTGCGGCAGCGATATTGGTGATCGCCTCGCCGACCGCCATCCGCGCTGCCGCCGCAGGATCAATCAACGCCAGCGGCGTGCGCTCCCCAATAGCAAAAGCTTCACCCAGATCAGTCTGATACCCCATGCTGGTCACCGCGACATCTGCGACCGGAATCTGCCACGGGCCGACCATCTGATCGCGCGCCGTCATGCCGCCGACACTGCGGTCACCAATCGTGATTAGAAAAGTTTTGTCAGCCACCGCAGGCAAACGCAAAACCCGGTAGGCGGCTTCCGTCAAATCCGTACCAGACCAATCAAGTGCCGGGAGTATTCTGCCGCCGTGAACAACATTGCGGGTCATTTTGGGCGGTTTGCCCAGCAATACCGACAAAGCCATATCAACAGGCGGTATTGCTGATTCCTGATCAGTGACCAACAATTGTTCATCAGCGGTTGCCTCGCCCACGACTGAAAATGGGCAACGCTCGCGCTCACAAATATTTTCAAATAGCCTTAGCGATTCCGGTTTGATAGCCAGTACATAACGTTCCTGTGCTTCGTTACTCCAGATCTGCATCGGCGACATGCTGGATTCCTCGGAAGGAATATCGCGCAAATTGAAACGCCCACCTCGGCCGGAGTCGTGCACCAATTCCGGAAACGCATTGGATAAACCACCCGCACCGACATCATGAATGAATAAAATCGGATTGCCTGCACCGGTTCTTTCCAACTGCCAGCAGCGGTCAATCACTTCCTGAGCACGCCGTTCCATTTCCGGATTGCCGCGTTGCACCGAGTCAAAATCCAACGCTTCCCGATTGGTGCCGGTATCCATGCTGGAAGCCGCGCCACCACCCAATCCAATTAGCATACCCGGCCCGCCCAATTGAATCAGCAAGGTACCCGGCGGAAATTTTTCCTTGCGCACGTGCGCGTCTGAAATTTGCCCGATGCCACCGGCCAGCATGATCGGTTTGTGATAACCGCGCATCTCCCCGGCAACCCGCTCTTCGAATGTACGGAAATAGCCCGCCAGATTAGGCCGTCCGAACTCGTTATTAAATGCCGCGCCGCCGATCGGTCCTTCCAGCATGATCTGCAACGCCGAAGCAATGCGACCGGGTTTGCCATAAGTTGACTGGCCATCGGGATTGGAACGATCGTATTCCCACGGTTGCGCATAACCGGGTATGTTCAGATTAGATACCGAAAAACCGGATAACCCGGCCTTGGGTTTGGCGCCCCGGCCGGTTGCACCTTCATCGCGGATTTCTCCGCCGACACCGGTTGCAGCGCCGGGAAAAGGAGAAATGGCGGTCGGGTGATTATGTGTTTCGACTTTCATCAGCAAATGTGTTTTTTCTTGGGCGTAACCATAAACCTGCTGGTTTCCCGGATAAAAACGCGTTATCTCCGCCCCTTCGATGACGCTGGAATTATCGGCATACGCCACAATCGTGCCTTGCGGATGCGTTTGATGCGTGTTGCGGATCATCGCAAACAGCGATTTATCTTGCGATTTGCCATCCATAATCCAATCTGCATTAAATATTTTATGGCGGCAATGCTCGGAATTCGCCTGGGCAAACATCATCAATTCGACATCGGTCGGATTGCGCGCAGCTTGCGTAAAATGATAGGCCAGATACTCAATTTCATCTGCCGACAGCGCCAATCCCATGGCTTGGTTCGCCTGCCGCAGCGCCTCGATACCGCCGCTCATCACGTCAATGGTGTTAAGCGGCTTCGGTGCAAAATGCTGAAATAACTTGGCCGCATCATCGAATGAACCAAATACGGCTTCCGTCATTCGATCATGAATGAGCGGTGCAAGGCGTGCCTTATCCGCTGCAGAAAGTTTTGCATGACATTGAATATAAAACGCGATACCCCGTTCAATCCGCTCGACTGCAGCTAATCCGCAGTGGCGTGCAATATCCGTCGCTTTACTCGACCAGGAAGAAATGGTTCCTGGGCGTGGCAATACTAAAAAAAACTCGCCGGGATACGGATTATTCTCCTGCGCCGGATCATTGTTGAGTAACTTTTTCAGCGCACCCAGCTCATCATTCTGCAGGTTTCGTGTTACCGAACAAAAATGCCAGTATTCCGTATGGATCGCGGATACTTGCAAGTTCAGTATATTAATTGCTTTGAATAATTTTTCCAGACGAAACGGAGAAAGCGCACGTCCACCACAAAATTGGAGCATCAGAGGAAATAAGCGATTATTTAAAGATTGCAATTTTACACGAGAAGATGTACTTATCGTGGATCATCCAGTGATACTAAAAATTATGACGATTGCCGATGCGGTATTTTTAACCGCCGAAATACGCGAAATTGAGCATCAGGCCGCGATACTGCCGAAACCGCCCCGCTTAATGGAAAAAGCGGGCTTGGCCGCGGCGCAAATTGTCCGTGACCAATTGCACAAGAACCCAAACCATCACGTATTAGTGCTCGCCGGCCCGGGCAATAACGGTGGCGATGCCTTTGTTGTGGCGCGTTATCTAAAAGAATGGGGCAATGCGGTCACCGTAGTATTCACTGGCGATCGCAACCGTGTTCCGCCGGATGCCAAACAGGCGATCCAAGCCTGGTTCGATATCGGTGGTGAAATTTCTACCGGCATTCCCGACGGCGATCAAAACTGGGGTGCAGTGATCGACGGGCTGTTTGGCATTGGTCTGGATCAATCCCAGAACCGGCCAATCGCGGGCACATACCGGAAATGGGTGGATACCGTCAATCAACTGAATGTGCCCATCGTGGCGCTGGATATTCCATCCGGCCTGGGCAGCGACGACGGCTGCATTTATGGCACAGCAATCCGCGCCACCACTACCGTGACATTTATTGGACTCAAACCCGGTTTATTCACCAATTTCGGGCCCGAATATTGCGGCACTGTTCTGCTGCGCGAGCTGGATGTCCAACTCGCCTCCCCACTCGCACCGCACACCTGGCTGCTCAATCAAAAACTCGCGCAATCGCTGCTACCACCGCCCCGCTCTGCCAATAGCCACAAAGGTTCTTTCGGCAGCGTTGCAATCCTCGGCGGCTCCACCGGCATGGTCGGCGCGGCGTTGCTGGCAGGACGAGCAGCATTACATCTGGGTGCAGGGCGCGTCTATTTAGGCTTGCTGGCACAAGCTGTGCCGCCTGTCGATTTCTCGCAACCGGAACTCATGCTGCGCTCCCCATCCGAGCTGTTTACGTTAAAAACATTACATTGCCTGGTGATCGGCCCAGGGCTGGGTAACACACCGGAAGCATTATCGTGGCTGGAGAATGCACTGAATAGTGACGTGACGCTGGTTCTCGATGCCGATGCGCTCAACCTGATTGCACAGCACCCTCACTTGGGCATAACACTCAGCCAGCGTAACGCTCACACCATCTTGACACCGCACCCCGCCGAAGCCGCCCGCCTATTGAATACCGATACCGCCGCTGTACAAAGCAACCGCATGAATGCCGTCCATCAAATCGCGCAGCAATTCAATTGTTACGCAGTATTGAAAGGCGCTGGCAGCATTTGTTGTTTCCCGGACGGAAAGCGCTACCTGAACACCAGCGGCAATCCCGGACTTAGTACCGCGGGTACCGGCGATGTGTTAGCGGGTATGATCGGCGCACTGATCGCACAAGGTTTGAATCCGGATCAGGCGCTGTTGCTGGCGGTTTATTTGCATGGTGCGGCGGCGGATCAATTGTTGCAGCAGAATCATGGGCCGCTGGGCATGGTCGCATCGGAGATCACTGTTGCTGGGCGATTATTATTGAATGAATGGATTTATCAGAGATAAATAATGCTGCGTTGTACCAAATGTGCGATTAAGCTGCGTGAATTTCATTTAGATTTCGTCACTGCGCCACAACTGCGCGGCACCCCGCACGCCGGAACTGTCACCATGAATGTTCTTCAGAATCGGGGTCATGAACTCATCATTAAAGGCATAATGAGCCACCCTTTCCCGGCCTTCAGAATAGAGTCTCTCCACGTTTGAAAGTCCGCCACCCAGCACGATAACATCTGGATCAAGGATATTTACCACCGTTGCCATGGCGCGGCCAAAACGATCAAAAAAACGTTGCATTGCAGCCTCCGCTAAAGCATCGCCTTGTGCTGCCAGCGTCACGATATCTCTGGCTAGCAATGCACTGTCCCCGCCGTGACGATGAAAATCAGTGGCTAATCCAGGTCCGGAAATCAGCGTTTCAACACAGCCCTTTTGGCCACAGTAACAATCCGGCCCATCCAACTCCAGAATATTATGGCCCCACTCACCGCCGAGATGTTGCTGGCCTTGATGCAATTGCCCGTTGAATACGATACCCCCACCCACACCGGTACCCATAATCACGCCGAACACTACACCATAGTCTTTCCCCGCGCCATCCAGCGCTTCGCTCAAAGTAAAGCAATTGGCATCATTGGCAATGCGTAGCGGCCGATGCAGCAGTGTTTGCAAATCCTCAAGCAATGGCCGCCCATTCAAGCAGACGGTATTAGAATTCTTCATGGCGCCTGTTAGCGCCGAAATAGCGCCGGGAGTACCGATTCCTATCGAACATGTCATTCCAATCCCAGTTTCAAGCTCCCCAACAAGTTGCTCAACTCTATGCAAAATGGCCTGATAGCCATCAGATTGCGGCGTATCTACGCGCTTTCTCAGCAATTCATGGCCGTCATGACCCAGCACCACACCTTCTATTTTCGTACCACCCAAATCAATACCGATACGCATTGGTTAATCTCAATAGTTGTTTCCCCAAGCTATTCTGCTGGATTACTCATTGCGATGCAAAAATTGAGCCGCTGATAGGAATTACAGAAGTAAAGTGAGGCAGCTAGTCGCAGATATCTTGTAGAGATAAAAGACTACGTTCAAGCTTGGCGAATAAAACCATCTTTTATGAAGAAGAGAATCTTTATTCTAGACAGCATCTGTTAAAAAAGAGATCAATCTCAAGATGGATTGATCTCTTTTAAGCGTTTCTCCTTCAGCAGATGCTAAGAGGAAAAACTGGTATTGTTACTTTTTTGATTACGTAATGAAAACCCTATTAAGCCTAATCCAACTAGCATCATCGCATAGGATTCTGGTTCTGGAACTGGTGAGGTTACCCAATTCGAAGGTGTTGGATGAGGATTTGTAAGTGAATAGGGATCCACAGATATTATCCCGAAAATTGGATCTGGTTTGCCAGCAGTATGGTGAGCTATGGTTCCGGTGAAATCTGTTATATCGATACCTGTACCGGATATTGTCCAACTACTGTTTAAAAAATCATCATCAAACCGATCAGCCTTGTTATGTGGAAACCAGTCAATCGCAATGTATTGATCATCTGATTTGTAGCCGCTGTCCATATTGGATCCACTATTGTATGCAAATGTTTTAACATCAGCGCCATGAACTGTCGGCTGTGAAAAATTTACGTCCGTAAGAGCTGGTCCTTGGTAAACAAACTCGAGATGATTCACTGTCGAATCAGCATGTGTGAAACCTGGGGACGCCCAGTTTGGTGTCAGCGTAAATTCAACAACACCACTCGCTGTTTCAGTTAATGTTAGTTCGGCAACAACGGGATAACCTGAACTAAACGATGCGGTTGCAGGTAAATCAAACTTGTAAGTTGCAGTATCGCCAATGTTAGCAAACGCAGGTGCCGCAAAAATGCTCATTACAACAGTTGCTAGAATTGCTAATTTTTGAATTTTCATTATAGACTCCTCTGATATTTTTTTGATTTAGGGGGAGATCAAACATCAACCTGAATTTTAATTACAGAACCTTGCGTTTCTATTCTTTATAGATGCTAAGAATCCCGTGCTGAGATATTAATCTTCCGATTATTCCAATACTATAGTCAAAGAATCCTTTATTTCTTGTACATTTGTCACGAATGAATCCTGTAATTCATTAGCAAAGCAAGAAATGGGGAAAATCTCTGATTGTATACTGAGGTTATTATGTGTATTGATATGCTAAAAACTGGCAACACATAATCTGAGCGATTCTTCCTTGGCAGTTCGCTATACTTTAGGTGTGTTTTCTCAAATAGAGCTCGCTTCTTCCCAAGAATTAACTATATTTTCTCGAGCTATCGTCTTATTTGTCATAGGATTTTATTGATTATCCACAATTCCTGTGGATAAGTTTGTGAATATAGTGGACCCGAATTTTCGGACAGTGAATTAAGATGGTACCCTGCTGGAAAAATGGACAGGAGATGACAGGAACAAAGCGCAAGAATTTTACGGGTGATTTGAAGGCCAAGGTTGCACTTGAAGCGATCCGCGCGGTATCAAGACAGTGAATGAAATAGGCCAGGAGTTTGGTGTACATCCGACGCAAGTTGGTTTGTGGAAGAAGGAGCTGCAAGAGCAGGCATCTAACCTATTTGATGCGAAACGCGGCCCGAAACCTGTCGATCCATCTGTCAGTTCCGATCGGCTCTATTCTGAAATCGGGCGGTTGAAGATGAAACTGGACTGGCTCAAAAAAAGTCTTGGATCAGCCAATAGAAGTGCGTAAGCAATGGATTGGCGCGACTGAACCGCTGGCATCTTCGAAACAAAAAATTGTCGAACTGGTGCTGACCGACGAATCCAATGAAAAGTGATCATCGAATCTAAAGTTCAGCCTGCATAAGGCCCATTACCGAAAGGTGCGCCGATGATATTCCAATTATCGGTAGCGCTCTTGTAAATATAGTCGGTCTGATGAACACTATAAACCGATCAACCGATAGATAGGTTAGAACTCTCTTATTCCGGCCTTCACTGTAATCCACATCAGATCCAAGTTTGTTCAAGCTATAAACTTTTCTGGCTGCTTACCGATAAATAATAAAAACTTCGGATCAAGGTTTTGATCTGATTCATTCAAAAAATTTATTATAACTCCACTCGTCATAATTAAATAAATGCCTAAATTACGCTTAAAGATCACCACACAAAGAGCAAAGAATCGTTCGTCGCGAACCACCAATTTTCTTCACAACTCTGGTCGTTTAATTCAAGAAAAATTCGACACGATTCTGGATAACGATGCATTACCCTTAGTTATAGCCCCAGTTATTTTTATTGTATTAGCAGGCTTGGAATGGTGGCTCTGGAATTTGGAGATATCCACACCTTATCCGGTCCTCTTAGCAACTATCGCATTTGGCTTAGGCGCCTATTGGTCCTACAAATTATTAGGATATGGGAAATGCGGGGATAAGCAGAAAGACATACAGACAACTACCAGCCGGTACCCAAAACTACACGCCAAAAATGTATCGGATATTTCATGATCTAAAAGCATTTTAAATTTAAGTCTCAGGAAGTTTATACTCCTGGTTTGTTTCCTGGAAAATAAACTTCAAAATGCCCAGCAAAGTGTATTACAACAGCGCTTGCCCCGTTTGCAATGCAGGAATCAAAGATCAACGCAGACGCATGCAGGAATGCGGGGTTAACGATATTGAATGGGTAGATGTACATAACAATCCGGATGCGGTTTCAGAAGTAGGAAGTTCGCTAGAGCAAGTACGCGAACGATTGTATGTCAAAGACCGCAATGGCCAGCTCAATATTGGTGCCGATGCATTTATCCACCTTTGGCAGCAAACACCGAATCAGCGCTGGTTAGCCAGGTTGTTTCAATTGCCCGTCATCCGATCACTCGCACGGCTGATCTATAACGGCTTTGCCTGGCTGCTTTATCGCTGGAACCGGGCATTAAAGCACTGGTAGCCGATTCTCAACTCTGTTTGTTGAAGAATATCTGACCTTATCCCATTTTCCAGCCCAGACTGGTCTCGGCATAGAGTGGTATCAGTTTCTCTCCTGCAAACGCAAATTGTCCCGGAACAATCCATTTTTCTTTTTTGAGTGTGATATAGCCGGTGTTGCGCGGCAATTGGTAGAAATCTGCGCCGTAAAAGCTGGCAAACGCTTCCAGCTTATCCAGCGCACCGGCTTGCTCAAATGCTGTCGCGTATAACTCAATGGCTGCATGCGCTGTAAAAATCCCTGCACAACCACAGGCATTTTCCTTATTTGCTTGCGAGTGGGGCGCACTATCCGTGCCAAGAAAAAATTTTGGATTACCGCTAATCGCTGCTTCCAGCAGAGCTTGTCGATGAATCTCACGTTTCAATACCGGCAAGCAAAAGTAGTGCGGACGGATGCCCCCTTGAAAGATCGCATTGCGATTCAGCAATAGATGATGTGCGGTAATGGTGGCCGCGACCCGCCGGGATGCTTCGCTTACAAATGCCACGGCATCACGGGTGGTGACATGCTCAAACACAATGCGTAAATCCGGGAAACGCTGCGTCAGCGGCGCAAGTATCCGGTCGATAAAAACTTTCTCTCTATCAAACACATCCACATCAGAATCCGTCACTTCACCGTGCACCAACAATGGCAGATTGTTCTTCTCCATTGCTTCCAGGGCGGCATAGCATTTGGCGATATCGGTCACGCCGGCATCCGAATTCGTCGTAGCACCCGCCGGATACAATTTCACACCCTGCACTACCCCGCTTGCTTTTGCCCGGATGATTTCTGCTGGCGGCGTATTGTCCGTTAGATAGAGCGTCATCAATGGCTCAAAACCGGATTGCAGCATAGTCGGCAATGCTGCCCGTATTCGTGCGTGATACGCCAGTGCCATATCAGTGGTTACAACCGGCGGTTTAAGGTTCGGCATAATAATGGCACGCGCAAATTGTTTTGCCGTATGGGGTAGCACGGCGAGCAGCTGCTCGCCGTCGCGCAAATGCAAATGCCAATCATCAGGCCGAGTAATGGTTATGCTGGTCACGTTTTATCAGGTGTTATTTTGATTGGTTGCATTATAGCGCAGCCATTTCGGCTATTCGGGATATCCTGTTGCCTTCAAGTCTAGCGCCAATTGATAAAGTGTATTTTTGTTTTCGCCCGTAATCTCTGTAGCCAGTTTAACTGCCTGCTTTAATGGCAATTCAGCTAACAAGCACTTTAATGTATGTCGGGCCTGTTCGCTGGTCTCGGATTTATCCAGGATTTCCGCACCGGATAGCAACAAAACAAATTCGCCTTTTTGCTGATTGGTATCTGCCTGGAGCCAAGCAAGTGTTTCTTCCAGTGTGCCCGTATGGATCGTTTCAAATAACTTGGTTAATTCCCGGGCAATGGTCAATTGGCGTTGTGACCCAAAGATATCCATCATATCAGCCACACACTCCAGAATACGATGGGGTGCTTCATAAAATATCAACGTGCAATGCTGCAATTTTAATGCGGTTAATTCACGTTTGCGCAACCCGGTTTTAGCAGGTAAAAAACCATAAAATAAAAAATGAGGATTCATGATACCGGCTGCAGACAACGCACAGATTGCTGCATTAGCACCTGGAACCGGAATAACCGGATAACCTTGTTCACGCACACGTTTAACCAGAATTGCGCCGGGATCAGAAATACCCGGCGTACCTGCGTCAGTCACCAAGGCAACACTTTTTCCGGAATTCAATAGGGCTAATATTTTGTCCGTAACTGCCATTTCATTGTGCTGATGCAAGCTGATCAGCTTTGCCGTGATGGAATGTGCTGCCAATAAATGTCTGGAATTTTGTATATGCTCAGCCGCAACCACATCCACTTTCGCCAGTATGTCCAGTGCACGCAAGCCGATATCGCTTAAATTTCCTATTGGTGTGGCAACCACATATAATGCAATCTTTTCCAGCATAATCCTCACTATGCAACGTTTTTTGTCAATTGTTCTGGTGGTAATCTTTGCACTATACGGCAGCCCGATGGCAATGGCCACTCACCCAGAAGAACATTCTCAACCGGTAAGCGCATCTGAACCGCCACTTGTGCCACATATTGCGCTGTTATTACCGCTAGAGTCGCTGTCATTTGGAGCGGCGGCGAACATTGTAAAAGACGGTTTTGTAGCTGCCACAATGCGCGGACAATCGCTGCCATTGATCATCCGCGTATATTCGACTACGGATGATCCGCTCGACATTCTCGTTACTTTTCATCAAGCAGTGACTGCTGGCGCTGTATTCGTAGTGGGGCCGCTTACCCGCGATGGTGTTTCGGCCATGGCCTCCAGCAGCCTATTAAAAGTACCTACTTTAGCATTGAATACAATAGATAATACTGCGCCATTGCCGCCCAAATTTTATTTATTTGGCCTGCAAATGGAAACAGAGGCCAGTCAAATCGCAAAGTGGGCGCAGAATAGCGGCAGAAACCATGCCATTGTCATCGGCGATGACGGCCCATTATCCAAACGCCTGCAAAATGCTTTTATGCAACGATGGCAAAATGAAAATGGCAAAACTGCTGAATCATTCCGCTATTCCGATAATCCAGCCAGACTGCAACAATTTCGCAATCTGACAGCAGGCAACAATCACTTGGTTTTCCTAGCTCTGGATTCCGCCAAATCACGAGTGCTGCGGACATACCTTGACCCGGATGTGCCAGTGTATGCCACATCACAGATTTTTACCGGCGCCGATAACTTCCTGCTCAATAATGACTTGAATGGCATCCAGTTTCTCGATATGCCCTGGTTAATACAACCCGATCACCCTGCCGTCATGGCCTACCGCCACACCGGTAAAGCCAAGAGTGCCGACATGGAACGTCTTTACGCTTTGGGTATTGATGCATTCCGCTTAATGACCTACCTACTGCAGCCACAATCCATTGAAGAAATTTCTTTTGACGGTGTAACTGGATACATTCACTTTGCACCCCCCAATCAATTTATCCGTGAAGCCGTTGCTGCTCAATTTGAGCAAGGCAAAATCCAACTTCTGGATGTACAAAAAAATACCACAGAAAATGAAAGGCAGTGATGCTGAGCAAATAGCCGTATCGTATCTGCAACGGCAACATCTGCTGCTCATCGCAAGAAACTATCACTGTCGTTTTGGAGAAATTGATCTGATTATGCGTGACGGAACCACGCTGGTTTTTATCGAAGTCCGCATGCGAGCAAATGAGACGTTCGGCGGCGCTGCAGCCAGTATCACAACGGCGAAGCAAGCCAAGCTATTACGTACCGCACGGCACTATTTGTCTGGATTAAACAGCGAACCGCTCTGCCGCTTTGATGCGCTATTGTTATCGGGGTCGAATGGAAAAGAAATTGAATGGATCAAAAATGCGTTTGGTGAATGAATTATTAGTTTCTGAAGCCAATCAACTACGTTAAGAAAGCACCAAATAAAACCCTTTAATCTTTTTCAAAACACTTAAGTCTTAGAGAAATCATTCTCCTCTTAATTATGATTGGATATACCATTGCTCCTGGCGCAAAGAAACGACAGTAACTCCAATCCAGTATAAACATGTTGTCTTCGTAATCGTCGTCTAAATAATATTTATTTTTTAGGATACTTTTCCTATCACTGGAACTAAGGTCGCCCATTCTCTCGATAATCTTAAATTGATCTAATGCCATTTGTTCAACAGACAACAGATCTAAAACCCTGGACGAAACATCCTTTATATACTTCTTACTCAATAATTGTATTGCTATAGCTAAAATTCTTAAGAGGAATAGAAATTTCCAATTCTTCTTCAATTCCAAACTCTTCTTCATTTTTATTGGATTCATTATCATGTGCTGGCATGCTTTTAGTCTTTCCTGTGTATTATTTCATTGACTATAAATGAATACTCCGTCCGCCATCCACAGCAATAATCTGCCCGGTGATATAAGGCGCATCGGCGATCAGAAACTGTACAGTTTTGGCAATATCATCCGGTTCGCCACAGCGTTTGAGCAGAGTACCGGCAATAATATGTTGACGTGCTGCTTCGTCGGCCCATTCCCCATCTTCCGGCCATAAAATCGGCCCCGGCGAAACGCCATTGACACGCACTTCTGGCGCCAATTCCACGGCCAGTGACTTGGTCAGTGATAATAGCCCACCTTTGGCAGCATTGTAGATCACATAGTTCTTTAATGGCCGTTCGGTATGGATGTCGACGATATTCACGATGCAGCCTCGTTGCGCTTTCAGAAATGGAGCTGCCGCTTGGGATAAAAACAGTGGCGCCCTAAGATTGGTGCCAACCAGATCATCCCAATCTTCCAGCGTGCATTGCTGAAGCAGTGTCGGAAAAAAGCTGGAAGCGTTGTTAATCAACACATCCAGTTGCCCGAACCGGTTAGCTGCCTTTTCGATCAATTCGGGCAATAATTCTGTGTCTAGCAGATCTGCCTGCACCAAAGCCACTGAATCAGAACGCTTCTGAATTAATTCATCGTACAGCGCTTTGGCTTCATCGAGTGAAGAACGGTAATGCACAACCAATCTGGCACCTTGTGCATGCAGCCTGCGGCAGATGGCGGCTCCCACCCGCTTTGCACCGCCGGTAACCAATATCACTTTCCCTTGCACATACGCCTCCTTCAAAGTGCTGCTAAACTATGCCCCAATCCGTTGACAACTTTTGCAATTTACCACAAAGAAATATTCTTGCTTATGTCTTTACATGCCACCTTGCCACCTGCCAGTGAAATCGCACTGGCTCACAGTCACGCTGTCCAAACACTAATTCGCGATGAGATTCATGCTGCCGGTGGCTGGATTCCATTCGAGCAGTTTATGAATCTGGCTTTGTATGCACCCGGAATGGGTTATTACAGCAGCGGAGCAACCAAACTGGGCAGCGCGGGTGATTTTGTCACGGCGTCGGAGATTTCTTCATTGTTTGGCCGCACACTGGCACAACAGGTTCTGCAAATTTCCCAGCAAATTAAACACGCCGACATTCTTGAATTTGGTGCCGGATCCGGCAAACTGGCACTGGACTTACTGCTCGAATTGGAAAAATCCGATGCTTTACCTGGAAAATATTTTATTCTTGAAGTCAGCGCCGAACTACGGCAGCGGCAGCAAATGCTATTTGCCAATAAAGCACCGCACCTTGTACCGATAATTGAATGGCTGGAGCAATTACCTGCTCAATTTACTGGCACTATTCTTGCCAATGAAGTGCTGGACGCAATGCCCGTCCATATTGTGACGTGGCATAGTAATGAGTTATTTGAGCGGGGCGTTACTTGGCAAAACAATCAATTTGTCTGGCAAGATCGCCCTATTAATCATGCAGAACTCAGTCACAGTGCTGGACAGTTACTGCCTCAGGTCAATCCGGACAATCGCTTAGCCTATTCCTATGTCAGCGAAATTAATCTTACTGCTGGTCACTTTATGCGCAGCCTGACAAGCCTCTTACAACATGGCGTCATTCTATTGATTGACTATGGTTTTGGTCGTAGCGAGTACTATCATCCCCAGCGCAATCAAGGCACATTGATGTGCCACTACCGGCATTATGCGCATGGCGATCCATTTTACCTGCCTGGCCTGCAAGATATCACCAGCCATGTTGATTTTAGTGCAATCACTCAGGCCGCGGAAGATAGCGGATTACCGCTTTTAGGTTATACCACCCAAGCTTATTTTTTGATTAATTGCGGCATTACCGGAATTCTTGCGCAAATACCCGCAGAAGATACGAGCAGGTTTTTGCCACAGTCCAGTCAATTGCAAAAATTGATCAGCCCTGCTGAAATGGGTGAATTGTTTAAGGTCATCGCTTTTGGAAAAGATTTTTCTGAACCCCTTATCGGATTTAGTGTTGGCGATATGAGTCGTTTATTATAAATTTTTAGTAAAGAAAACAAAAAATAATGCCGATATCAAATTCGGCAAATTTTCTCATAGTTTTAGCCATCGCTTTTCAACGAAATTTCTTTTAGTGCAAAAGCTCACAAAAAGCAGAATTGAGCAAGCACTACACCTTAAACTAAAATCTTGAGATCGGATTAATGTTAATTTTTAACAAGCTGGAATTCAGCAAGAACTTCCGAAGCATCCTAGAGCAAGCTGGGCAAATCCCCCCATTTCCAGAGACTGCTCGCGAACTTTTAAAGCTACGTAATAATCCCGATGCGAATCTGGAACAACTCACCGGCTTAATTGAAAAAGACCCTAGTTTGGCGGCTTTTATTCTAAAGTATGCCCGCATGTCTATTTTTGGCTACGGCAACCGGATAACCTCTGTCCATCATGCCATATCTTTGGTATTAGGTTTTAATACTGCGCTCAATCTTACGATGAGTATTGTCTCATCGGGTTGTCTCAAGCTACCCAATCATGGCGCACTGGGCCGTGTTCGCGTCTGGAGCCAAACATTGGAATGCGCCGCATTATGCCGCGAACTCTGTCATATCATGACAAAGAAAAACCTTATAAACTGTGAACTTATTTATCTCAGCGGGTTATTCCACAATTTTGGATATCTATTATTTGGGCATCTTTATCCTAAAGAATTCGCTTATCTGAATGATTTGGTTACTCGCTACCCGGGACAGGATGCACGCTCACTCCAATTACAAGTTTTCGGTATCACACATGATACGATTGGCATGTATCTGATCAAAGCATGGAATTTTCCGGAAGAGATTGCAATTACCGTAGCTGAACAACATTTCCCGGATTACTCTGGGAAACATGCGTCTTATGTCAAACTGATCGCCATTGCCAATCGGTTACTACAAAATCCGGCACTGACTGATGGTTGCCCCTATGTCGACACATTAATACTCATGGAAAGTCTGGGAATCAATGAATTGGAAGCTAAAGCGGCGCAAGAAAAAGTCCATGGGTGTCAAAGCGAATTTCTCACACTGGCCCAAGAGTTGGTAGCTTAAAAAGAACAACAGCACAATTTACCATCGTCAGTGTAGTCAGATTCCCAATGACAATTTTAACTTTAAAACCTGTATTGAGTTAAACTAGCCGTCTATGTCTAATTTTTATCATCCCGATCAAATTATCCGTCCGGAAATTCTCGCGCTCTCCGCTTATCATGTACCGCCTGCAACAGGTATGATCAAGTTGGACGCTATGGAGAACCCATACCCGTTACCACTCGTGATACGTGACGAAATTGCACAATTAACGGCAAATGCGCCGGTGAACCGCTATCCCGATGCAAGTGCCACTCAACTTAAAGAAACGCTACGTCAGGCCTTGGTTATTTCCGATGATATGGATATCCTGCTAGGTAATGGCTCGGATGAAATTATCCAGATCATTGCCATGGCACTAGCTAAGCCTGGTGCGGTATTAATGAGCGTTGAACCTGCATTTGTCATGTTCCGGATGATCGCGGCATTCGCAAACATTCAATATGTTGGAATACCTTTACAAAAAGATTTCTCGCTTGATCTGAAAACCATGTTAGCTGCAATTGCAGAATATAAACCTGCCGTCATTTTCCTGGCCTACCCTAATAATCCAACCGGAAATTTATTTGATCCCGCAGCGATTCTAAGTATCATTCAGGCAACTTCTGGTATCGTTGTTGTCGATGAAGCTTACCATGCATTTGCTGATGCAAGCTTTATGGATAAACTAATCCAGTATCCCAATTTATTGTTAATGCGAACACTGTCCAAGTCAGGATTGGCTGGCCTAAGACTGGGGCTATTAATCGGCCGGCCGGAATGGTTAGTGCAACTGGAAAAGGTGCGTTTGCCTTATAATATTGGCATAATGACACAATTAATTGCAGAGAAGGTATTGCACCATACCGCAGTATTATCAGAGCAAGCGGAAGCGATCAAGTCAGAACGCACAAAAATGAGAGCATTTCTTAGTACAATAGATAATATTGAGGTATATCCTTCAAACGCTAATTTTATTTTGTTTCGTATCCATGCAGCCAGTCAAATCTTTCAGGCACTTAAGCAACGCAAGATACTCATCAAGAATCTTGATGGCACACATCCATTATTAGAAAATTGTTTGCGTGTAACAGTAGGTACACCCGATGAAAACTCTCAATTTTGCACAACATTACACACCATACTGAGTGAATCAGTTTAAAATCCACTAAAATTCCTTATATTAATCAAAGATTTTATTCTATGCGCCGGGCACAAGTTACACGAAATACGCTGGAAACTCAGATCAGCATCAATCTGAACTTGGATGGAACAGGCAAATCTGTTCTGGAAACAGGCGTGCCTTTTCTGGATCATATGCTCGACCAGATTGCTCGCCATGGCATGATAGATCTTGAAATTGCTGCCAAAGGTGACTTGCATATCGATGCACATCACACGGTGGAAGATATTGGCATTACTTTTGGCCAAGCCTTTACCAAAACAGTGGGGGACAAAAAAGGATTGCGCCGCTATGGGCATGCCTACGTACCGCTTGATGAAGCATTGTCACGTGTAGTCATAGACCTATCCGGGCGTCCCGGTTTGGTATTCAATGTTGATTTTGTCCGGGCGCGTATTGGTGATTTTGATGTCGATCTCATCCGTGAGTTTTTTCAGGGATTCACTAATCATGGCTTGATAACGCTGCATATCGACAATATCTCCGGAAAGAATGCGCACCATCAGGCTGAGACCGTGTTTAAAGCGTTTGGGCGTGCGTTGCGCATAGCGATAGAACATGATTCAGCGGCAAGCGGGATTATTCCATCCACCAAAGGCACTTTATAAGTAACCTTGTTTAACCACATCATTGTATGACTGATATCGCAATTGTTGATTATGGAATGGGGAACTTACGTTCCGTACAGAAAGCACTTGAACATGTTGCACCGGCTGCCTCGATTGCAGTCACTAGCGATCCGGATGTCGTGCGGAAAGCCAAACGTGTCGTCGTACCAGGACAAGGCGCCATGCGCAATTGTATGCATGAGCTGGAAATTCGTGGATTACGTGAAGCCGTCATAGAAGCAGCTGTTCACAAACCGTTTCTTGGCATCTGTATCGGCTTACAAATGCTGTTTGAAGAAAGTGAGGAAGGGCATGTGAAAGGCTTAAATATCCTGCCTGGCAAGGTTGTACACTTTCCTGCCACGGCCATGACGACAGCAGACGGACAAAAACTTAAAGTACCGCATATGGGCTGGAATCAAGTTTATCAGGCTATCAAACACCCTTTATGGGAAGGTATCGCAGAAGATGCGCGTTTTTATTTTGTACATAGTTATTATGTCGAGACCTCTGATTCCGCATCAGTCGCAGCACGAAGCAATTATCCTTTCCCATTTACTTGTGCTGTAACAAAAAATAATATTTTCGCTGTACAGTTCCATCCAGAAAAAAGCCAATTGGCAGGTTTAACCTTATTAAGTAATTTTGCAAAATGGACACCCCATTTCTAAAACCAGAAAGTAATAAACTGACTCTATTAATCAACTATTAACTCTGATTAAGCCATGCTGATTATTCCTGCAATAGATCTCAAAGATGGACACTGCGTTCGACTCAAACAAGGCGTTATGGAAGATGCCACCGTATTTTCCAAAGAACCCAGTGAGATGGCAACACATTGGTTAAGCCAAGGTGCAAGGAGACTTCATCTTGTCGATTTAAACGGCGCATTTGCCGGCAAACCAATAAATGAAGCGGCAATATGTGAAATTGTGCGAACCATTAATAACCAGATTCCAATTCAACTGGGCGGCGGCATTCGTGATCTCGATACAATCGAACGTTATCTGGATAATGGTATTACCTACATCATTATTGGTACTGCAGCCATTAAAATTCCCGGTTTCTTGCAAGATGCTTGCAATGCCTTTCCGGGTCAAATTATGGTCGGATTGGATGCAAAAGATCACAAGGTTGCTGTCGATGGCTGGTCTAAAATAACCGGGCATGACGTAGTCGATCTGGCAAGAAAATTTGAAGGCTACGGCGTAGAAGCGATTATTTACACCGATATCGGCAGAGATGGCATGCTCAGCGGCATCAATGCCAAGGCCACAGTTGAATTGGCCAGAGAATTAACCATACCAATCATTGCCAGCGGCGGAATTACCAATATTGATGATGTACACATACTGTGCGAAATTGAATCAGAGGGTATTATGGGCGCTATTACCGGCCGTGCTATCTATGAAGGTTCGCTGGATTTCAAAGAAGCACAGATATTGGCTGACAAACTGAGTAAGAGTACCGGTATTCCATAAAATAAGCCCTTGCAATTAAATACCAGCACAATTCATTCTCCCCTTATTCTCACAACCGGCTTTTAAAACTGATGAGCCTCGCTAAACGAATTATTCCATGTCTGGATGTGACCAATGGACGTGTTGTTAAAGGCGTTAACTTTATTGAATTACGTGATGCAGGTGATCCGGTAGAAATTTCACGCCGCTATGATGAACAAGGCGCTGATGAACTGACTTTTCTGGACATCACAGCCAGCTCTGATAATCGCGATCTGATTCTGCATATCATTGAGGAAGTCGCTGCACAGGTATTTATTCCGTTAACCGTTGGCGGCGGTGTGCGTCAGGTTGCTGACGTTCGCCGGTTACTCAATGCCGGTGCTGACAAAGTTAGCATCAACACATCGGCAGTACTGAATCCGCAACTGGTTGCCGATGCCTCCGACCATTACGGTTCTCAATGCATCGTTGTGGCGATTGATGCCAAGCAAGTTAGCTCAGCCGGGGATTCACCGCGCTGGGAGGTTTTTACCCATGGCGGACGCAAAGCAACTGGCATTGATGCCATTGAGTGGGCAAAAAAAATGCAATCCCTCGGAGCCGGTGAAATTTTACTCACCAGCATGGACCGGGATGGCACACGTAACGGTTTTGATATAGCCTTGACACGCGCCGTTTCAGATGCAATTGATATACCGGTTATTGCCAGCGGCGGCGTGGGCAATCTGGATCATCTGGTTGCAGGCATTCTGCAAGGACATGCAGATGCTGTATTAGCGGCTAGTATCTTTCACTATGGCGAATTTACCGTGCAGCAAGCCAAACAGTATATGGCACAGCATGGTATTGAAGTACGGTTATAATGTTAGAATTGTTGGCGGAATTTGTAACATAACTCTAAAAAGTCCTAATTTATTTATGCCTGATACCTGGCTTAGCAAAATCAACTGGTCTGAAGATGGACTGATACCGGTGATCGCTCAGGAAGCGGACAGTGGTAAAATTCTTATGGTTGCGTGGATGAACCGGGATGCACTTAAGTTGACGGTAGAAAAACGTGAAGCAGTATACTGGTCACGTTCGCGCAAAAAACTTTGGCATAAAGGTGAAGAATCTGGTCATATTCAAAAAATAAAAGATATCTATTTGGATTGTGATGAAGATGTATTGCTTCTCATCGTGGAACAAATCGGTGGGATTGCCTGCCATACCGGCAGACACAACTGTTTCTTTCAGAAACTGGAATATAATGAGTGGGTTATCGCAGCTCCTGTTATTAAAGATCCATTAGAAATCTATAATAAATGACTGACGAAACTATACTTCGCCGCCTGGCAGAAATCATTGAATCACGTAAATCAGCCGATGCAAACAGTTCATACGTAGCCAAGCTGCTTCATGGCGGGCAAGATAAAATACTCAAGAAAATAGCGGAAGAATCTGCTGAGACATTGATGGCTTCGAAAGATGGTAATGCAGAACAGGTTATTTATGAAACAGCAGATTTGTGGTTTCATTGCCTAGTATTACTCGCCTACCATGGACTCACGCCGGATGATGTTTTGAAAGAACTGGAAAGACGTGAAGGTGTATCGGGTATACAGGAAAAATCATCACGAACAACGGATTAAAACATGGATAATTGTATTTTTTGCAAAATTGCAAAAAGAGAAATCCCTTCTAATAAAATCTATGAAGATGAAGAAATTCTTGCCTTTAATGACATCAACCCCGCTGCACCTGTTCATTTCTTGCTGATTCCTAAGCTGCATATTGATTCACTCGCCGATGTTCAAGATAATCATCAGAATTTATTAGGAAAAATGCTATTATTGGCAAAGAAATTGGCAAAAGAACAAGGGTGCGAAGAGGGTTTCCGCACCATTATCAATACCGGCCGTGTAGGTGGCCAGGAAGTATTTCATTTGCATTTCCATATTATCGGTGGTCGGGAACGCTTACCCGGAATGATTCATCACGGTTAGGTCAGTACTGTTCCATTTAAAAGGAGAAAGTAATGGGCACATTCAGCATTTGGCATTGGATTATCGTATTGGTCATTGTCGTTCTGGTATTCGGTACAAAGAAATTACGCAATCTGGGTAACGATCTGGGAAGTGCCTTAAAAGGATTCAAAGAAGGCATGAAAGAATCAGATACTGAAAATACCCTAGCGCAATCCGCCCCTATCCATGAGCCAGCGATAGAAGTCACGGCAACCAAGGAAGCTTCCGTGAATACCTTCAAAGACAACAAATCAGCAACTGAAACCAAAAACAGCGTACCACAGTCAACTAGCGTAAATAACCAGATAACAGACGCAGAAATCAAGGAAAAAACGTAAACTAGAACGTAGATATCCGATTAATCTGAGAAATTTCCAGGCATACTCAGGTCTGACCAATGACTTTATTAATACAGTTTCAATCAGCAAAACAACATGTTTGACATCAGTTTTATGGAATTACTGGTTATCTCAATGGTTGCGTTGATCGTGATTGGACCTGAACGACTACCCACCGTAGCGCGTACAGTGGGAAACTTATACGGGCGCTGCCGAAACTTCGTGTATAGCGTTAGAACCGACATCCATAATGAAATGCGTATGGAGGAACTGAAGAAAATGCAATCTTCTGTGCAGGAAACGGTTCAATCCATTGAAGATTCCGTACAACAAGGCGTTGATCAGTTAAAAACAACCGTTACTGATGTCAAAACTGAAGATAACTCGCCTGTAAACCTATCCGCATCACAGTTACATGAAGAATCCGGACAACCGGCCTCAAGCAGCGATGAATCACCCCATAGCTCCCTTGATAACGAGAGAAAATAGCAGTCCGACTGTTTATATGATGTCTATTGATGCTACGTTCCACAGCAAGCACTATGCTTGAAGGCTCATTCCTATCACACTTGGTGGAATTACGTACCAGAATGATACGTATTCTGGGCGGGCTCATGCTAGGCTTTCTTCCTTGTGCTTTTTACGCGCGCGAACTCTACACCTTGTTGGCGCAACCGCTGCTGGAGAAACTGCCGCAAGGCGGCCAGATGATTGCCACGGATGTCGCGACACCTTTCTTTGTACCGATGCAAGTCGCCATGATGATGGCTTTCGTCATCACATTACCGCACACCTTTTATCAAATGTGGGCTTTTGTCGCACCCGGACTCTATTCGCATGAAAAACGTATGGCACTGCCTTTGGTCTTTGGCAGCAGCTTTTTGTTCTTTTGCGGTATGGCATTTGCCTACTTTGCAGCGTTGCCATTGGTATTTGAGTTCATTACTTATTTTGCACCGGAAGGCGTCGCCGTGATGACAGACATTAGCAAATACCTGAGCTTTGTTTTATCCATGTTCCTCGCATTTGGTCTCACCTTTGAAGTACCGGTATTTGTCATCATTCTAGTCAGGACAGGCATAGTTACTATTGAGAAACTTAAGGAAATCCGCCCCTATGTAATTGTCGGCGCATTTATCATTGCTGCCGTCATTACTCCGCCTGATGTCGTTTCACAATTCATGCTGGCAGTACCTTTGTGCCTGCTTTATGAGTTAGGTATATTCATTGCTGCTTTTATGAAAAAGAAACAGGATCAAGAAATTCAATCTGACGCGTCAACACCTCCCCAAAAAGATACTTTAGAACAGAAAGATATTCCTACAAAAACAGACTGACCGATTTGATACCTGTCCCCAACAAGGATAGATAGAAATCGTTATAATGCAACCAACCCAATCCTTCTTACTCTAAAAAGTAACCCATTGTATGGATGTCTATCTTCGAGGAGATCAGCGATGTCAAATAACCTTCATGTTATTGATCTAGCAAAATTAGCTGTTGTGTTTATCAGTATTTCCAGTTTGTTTACCGTCGATATCACATTCGCACAATCCCCGGATGCAGATCATCGAAATCAGCCACCTTCAAACTCACAGAACCTGACTCCTCAGCCCGTTCCCGAAAGCCCGCCGGATCTCGGCAGACCGCCAAGAACCATTCATCGTGTCGGCACCGCCATTAGCACGCCGCGCAACAGCATCAGTATAAAGAGCACAGATGCTGGAATCATACCCCGGCAACCGCCGCCTGCATCGGGATGCATTAATTGCGGTATTGTTGATTTCGTTAATAAAATAGGGCAAGGAAATAACCTGAATGCTCTCGCAAGCGGCATCGTCGCTGGAACAATCGCCAGGGAAATCATCCGTCCACATGGCACCAATCAGCCAGACATGATGAGCGGCATACCTGCCGGTCACGGAGGCAATATAGCTAATCCAAACAATCCATATCAAGTCGGTATCACCATGAGTGATGGTAGACAAGCAATTATTGCGCTACCTGATGCGGCAAACTTCCAACAAGACGATAAGGTGAAGCTGATCGATGGCGTGTTAGTGCTTGATCGCGAGTAAAGATTCTCATCCAGAAAATTGTCCGAATGTTTTATAAATTTCACCCTGTACCGGCCATGACGCCGCCATTTGCAAATGCCTCATCCATTGGAAAACACAATTGAATTCTTCAGTCCTCAAGAAAATTGAACTTCCAATTGAAGGGATGACATGCGCTGCCTGCGCGGCACGTATCGAAAAGAATCTGAACAAACTCGCCGGTGTGCAGGCAGTTGTCAACTTTGCCAATGAAAAAGCACATGTCAATTATGATGAAAACCAAATTAAAGCGGACGCGCTAATTAGTGCCATAGAAAAATCCGGATTTCATATTGCACCACAGTCTGTGCAACTGCAATTACACAAAATGACCTGCGCGGCCTGTGCGGGACATATCGAAAAAGCGCTGAATAAATTACCCGGTGTCACAGCCACAGTCAATGTAGCTACCGAAACAGCCAAAGTGAATTTCATCCCGGGGTTGGCAACGATCGACAACTTGATCGATGCGGTAATTAATGCAGGGTATGATGCCAGCGAAATCAGCGAATCCAACCACGCCGAAGAAAAAGCGCGGCGTCTGGCAGCCTATCAGGTGGAATTACGTTTATTCTGGATCTCCTCTGCCCTCACTTTGCCGCTGGTGTTGCAAATGGGTGCCATGTTCTCAGGTCATGATATGGACATGCTGCCGCGGTGGTTGCAATGGCTCTTGGCAACCCCGGTGCAATTCTGGATTGGACGGCGTTTCTATATTGGCGGCTGGCATTCATTGCGCGGCGGCGGTGCCAATATGGATGTACTCGTTGCATTAGGCACCAGCTTGGCCTATTTCTTCAGCGCCACAGTCACCGCATTTGCACTACTGGATCAACATGTCTATTTTGAAGCCAGCGCAGCGATTATTACTCTCGTATTACTGGGCAAATTGATGGAGGCACACGCCAAAGGAAAAACTTCTGAGGCCATTGAAGCACTGATCAGGTTACAGCCGAAAACAGCCCGCATCGAGCGTGATGGTGAAATTCTCGAGGTGCCAGCGAGCAGCCTGCAAGTCAACGACATCTTCATCGTGCGTCCGGGCGAAAATCTTCCAGTTGACGGCGTCGTCATAGAAGGAACATCCAGCATTAACGAATCCATGCTAACCGGGGAAAGCTTGCCCGTCAGCAAACAAGTAGGCGCAAAAGTCTTTGCCGCCACGCTGAATCAACAAGGTCTGCTCAAATGCCGTGCAACCAGTGTTGGCGCACACACCCAACTGGCTGCCATCATTCATTTAGTCGAAGAAGCACAGGGTTCCAAAGCACCCATTCAGCGCCTGGCGGATACAATTTCTGGCATATTCGTCCCCATTGTTGTAGCGATCAGCGTCTTGACCCTGGGAATTAACTGGTGGCTCACCCATGACTTTGTTTCCGCACTGATCAATGCTGTTGCCGTGTTAGTCATCGCTTGCCCTTGCGCACTGGGACTCGCCACACCTACCGCAATTATGGTCGGCACGGGACGCGGCGCGCAGGTGGGCGTGCTGGTCAAGAATGCAGCGGCACTGGAAAATGCCGAGAAGATTCAAACCCTCATTGTCGACAAGACCGGCACCCTCACCGAAGGCAAACCGGAAGTCACCGACATTGTCCCCATTGAACCGATCAACGCGCAGGAATTATTGCAAATTGCAGCTTCCCTGGAACAAGGATCAGAACACCCGTTGGCCCGGGCAGTTCTGGACAGCGCGCAAAAAATGCAACTGCCACTTCAATCCATTGATGATTTCTCGGCGATCACCGGCAGCGGCATCACAGCTCGCATGAATGGCACCCAATACCTGCTTGGCTCACCTAAATTTCTAACGCAACAAGGTGCCACTGTGGATGAACAGCAAATCACCGCTCTGCAGGCAGAAGGCAAAACGGTCATCGGCATTGCATCCACTTCTGATAACAATTCCCAGATCCTGGGTTATCTGACCATTGCAGACCGCTTACGGGATACTTCTCTTAAAGCCATTGAACGCCTGCAATCGATGGGCATTGAAGTGGTCATGCTAACCGGCGACAATGCCGTGACCGCTGCCGCCATTGCAAAACGGACCGGCATTACGCAATATCGCGCTGAAGTCTTACCGCAAGATAAAGCCGCAGAAGTCATGAAGCTGAAAGCTGGTGGAAAATTTACCGCCATGGTCGGCGATGGCATCAATGACGCGCCAGCCTTGGCAGCAGCAGATGTCAGTTTTGCTATTGGCGCCGGTTCTGATGTCGCCATCGAAGCCGCTGATATCACCTTGATACGCAACGATCTGATGAGTGTTGCCGATGCCATTTCCCTCTCGCGCGCCACACTCCGGAAAATCCGTCAGAATTTATTCTTTGCCTTTGTCTATAATACGCTCGGTATTCCATTGGCCGCTATCGGCATGCTCAACCCGGTGATTGCCGGCGCGGCTATGGCCATGAGTTCGGTATCAGTTGTCAGCAATTCATTATTATTGAAGCGTTGGAAAGCGAATCATTAAAAAATCATTTAAAGGAAATGGCATTATCATGCAAACCACCACCATCAAAATAAAAGGCATGACCTGCATGGGTTGCGTCAACAGCATCAAAACCATCCTAAAGAACCTGCCCGGTGTACTCCAAACAGAGGTTACTCTCGACTCCGCCCAAGCGATTGTTCAGTACGATCCCACTAGTACCACCATTGCCCTGCTTAAAGAATCTATTCTCGATGCAGGGTTCGAAGTAGTTGATTAGAAATAATCCTTTTTCAGTACTCCATGCTATTCAGAGTCATCGCTACAAAGCATGAATCGTAATCGGCGCTACAGATTCCACAACAAACCTCATTTAGGCACCTTTCGCATGAAAGGCAAAAGCAGGCGAAAAAGCGTAGTTTATGCTGAATAAATGAACATTTTTAGCCTGCTTTTAACACCGCAGCGGCAACGCAGATAGTTTTTAAACAGCCTGTTAAAAAAATCAGATAATTCCTTGATCATTCAGCAGAATATTTTCCTAAAAATCTGGGTTACGTATAATGAAATTTAGCAAAAAAGTGAGTTTATTTTTCCTATACGCAGATACGTCTGTGTTCCAATGCCCATAGGCGGGTTTTAGAATTAATCCGGATTGAATATTTCGTGTCATTGAAAGTAATGATAGCGAAATACCTCGGTAGCGTACCAAAGCACTACGTGTTCTTCTCTTTTTATAAGGAATAGATATCATGACTTTCAGTATTAATTTATCCAGTCTCAATGGCAGCAATGGTTTTCGTTTGGATGGGGCAGGGTCGGGCGTAGTCAGCAATGCCGGAGACGTCAACGGTGACGGATTTGATGATGTGATTGTCGGTGCTCCGAACGCTTATAACAATGGTTACTATTCCGGCTCCAGTTACGTGGTGTTTGGCAAAACGTCTGGATTTAACGCTAACATGGATCTATCGAGTCTTGATGGTAGCAATGGTTTTCGTTTGGATGGGGCCGAGTATAGCAACTCGGGCATTTCAGTCAGCAATGCCGGGGCCACATTCAACCTGCAAGTGCACCACGCGCTAACCTAAACATCTCGTAGGGTGTTTTGTAATTTAAACATTTTCTGGGGCGATTGTTGAGTCGTTTT
>NZ_JAYUWI010000121.1:0-10414 GCF_043753625.1 Nitrosomonas sp. | reverse complement strand
TCAAGATTGGCGCATTACCAATCCCACTTACCGGACAGGACACTCACGGTGCAAGACAAAGCTCCTATTAGGTCACAAGTATTGGGCCCAGTAACGCTCGGGGAATGCCTGGACTAGATCGACAGGTCAATGCAAAGGCACTTCGCCAATCCCAGCACGGGTCAAATCAAGTCAGGCATTCCATGACATATTAAACTGAGTGTCCCAGCAATTGCCCTTCCGGCTCATGCTTTGCTGGATGCCCTGCTGCTTTAGTAATTGCCGGTGACTTCCCGAGGCGTATTGGCTACCTCGTCGGTATGCCATAACAAGCCTTTGTCGGGTTTACGTTTCCAAATAGCCATCTGGAGCGCATCGTTGACTAACTGGGTTTTCATATGTGCGGCCATTGACCAACCCACGACCTGACGGGAAAACAAGTCGATCACGACCGCCAGGTACAACCAGCCTTCCAGGGTATGAATATAAGTGATATCGCCCACATACACCTGATTTATCTGATCAATGGAGAACTGACGATCCAGATAATTAGGCGCAATCGGCAGTTCATGTCTTATTTGACAGGTGCGGTGGGTCGGTTGCCTGTCGGATTAGATGCTAATTTTGAGTGTTCTTGTGTGGAACTGGGAAGAGAAAATAAATCTTATCGCATAAATCTGATTTTTATCTTTTTGAATATTATATCCAGCACTGAATCTTTTCCGGATCACCAAAAATACGAGCATTAGTTGACTTACTTCCTTCCTCATAGATAAATTTAATGTAATGTCTTACCTCTCAGTAGTTCTTCGAGAAAAGCTTAATCGAGCCATTTTGCCATCTGTTTAAACAAAGAATAATGCGACAATTTACAAAGCTCTTTTTCTCTATTGTGCATAAGATTACACTATATTTGTAAATTATTGATTAATATAGTATCTCTGCAGGGATTCGAGTGCCTATCAAAGAACGAAAGGAATATGATCTGAATTTGCTTTTGAGTATTGACAATTCAATTTATGGAAGATCCTGAGGGATAGCAGTTCAAATTGGATCTATCAGTGCAGCTCAATTTTACATTCGAAGTCAATTTGCTGTATAAATCGATGGTTTGTCCGTCCATTCAATCAGATTTAACTCGACCACAAACCCGGCTAAAACATAGCGTGCTCTCAGTCCTTCCGTTGGTGCACCGAGTTGGTGAATTGGAGAGGAGAGTACCGAAATGGAATCCGCGTAAACCAACTTAATAATCATGACAAAACAAACTTACGATGAATCCTCGATTCGGGTCTTACGCAAGCTGGAACCTATCCAGTTGCGGCCGGGCATGTACACCCGTACGTCGGATCCGACTCACATGGTGGTTGAGGCCATCGATAATGCTGTCGACGAGGCGATGGCGGGGCATGCCAAGTCTATTGAAGTGACGCTTTATCGCGATGGCTCAGTCGCGGTGGCGGATGATGGGCGCGGTATTCCAGTCGGTCTGCATCCGGAAGAGAATATTCCAACTATACAGGTTGTGTTCCAGGTGATTCATTCCGGCGGCAAGTTTGCCAAAGGCGAAGCGGACAGTAGTTACAAATTCACCGGCGGTCTGCACGGCGTGGGCGTTTCAGTGACGAATGCGCTTTCCACCCGCCTGGAAGTGGAAGTCAAACGCGAAGGCAAGCAACACCGCATCGTTTTTGCCGACGGCGAAGTCATCGAGCCATTAACGGTGACCGGCACTTGCGGCGTGCGTAACACCGGCACGGCATTGCGCATCTGGCCGAATGCAAAGTATTTTGATTCCCCAACGCTGCATCGCGGAGAGCTGGAGCACTTGTTGCGTGCCAAGGCGATGCTACTGCCGGGCGTTAAAGTGTTACTCAATATTGAAACTGCCACTGATTTTGATGTCAAAGAATGGCATTTTGAGGGTGGGATCGCGCAGTATCTCGATCAAATGATTGCTGAGGATGAACCGATTGCGCCGGCATTCTGCGGTGAAAAATATTTGGCTGCGAATGAGACCTTCTCGGATGGTGAAGGCGTGCAATGGGCAATGGCATGGGTTGTTGGTTCTGGCGGCGGTGAATCCTATGTCAATTTGATTCCGACATTGGGAGGCGGGACGCACGAAGCCGGTTTGCGGGATGCGGTGTTTAACAGTGTGCGTACTTTCGCAGAGCAACATGGGCTGATGCAGCGCAACGTAAAACTGGCGGCCGAGGATGTCTGGGCCAAGCTACGCTTTGTGTTGGCACTCAAAATGGTGGATCCGAGCTTTTCTGGCCAAACCAAAGAAAAATTATCTTCGCGCGAGGCGATTAAGCTGGTCGCGGCAGCTATGAAAGATACGCTGGATTTGTGGCTGAACGAGCATGTAGCGGAAGCGACGAAGATTGCCGAGCAGGCTATCAAGAATGCCATCGATCGCGGCAAAACCGCTAAAACAGTGGAACGCAGAAAAGGCTCCGGCGTGGCGGTGATGCCAGGCAAGCTCACTGATTCAGAACTGACCGGCCTCAACGCTGAGCTGTTTTTGGTGGAAGGTGATTCCGCCGGTGGATCGGCCAAGGCGGGGCGTGACAAAGAAACTCAGGCAGTGTTGCCGTTACGCGGCAAAGGGATGAACAGTTGGGAAGTCGATCAATCGCAGATTCTCGCTAACCAGGAAATCCACAATATTGCCGTATCGTTGGCAATTGATCCGCATAAACTGGATAGCAATGTGGACATGAGTGCCTTGCGTTATGGAAAAATCATCATCCTGTCCGATGCCGATGATGATGGCAGCCATATCCAGGCGCTATTGCTCACTTTATTTTTCCGGCATTTTCCCAAGATTATTCAACACGGGCACGTGTATATTGCCAAGCCCCCGTTGTTTCGGGTGGATGTTCCGGCACAGGGCAAAAACAAGCCGCCACGCAAGCTGTACGCTTTAGATCAGGTGGAGCTGAATATATTGGAAGCGCGCCTGCGCCAAGAAAGCATCAAGGAAGGCAGCTGGACCATTTCGCGTTTCAAGGGGCTGGGGGAAATGGATGCGGTTCAGCTTTGGGAAACCACCTTATGCCCGGACACGCGCCGGCTGGTGCGGATAGGCCTGGGTGATGTGGCACAGGCAGTGGGGACCTTTGATACCCTGATGGGTAAGTCACATGCCAGCGAGCGCAAGGAATTGATTACGATACATGGTAACGAAGTGGAAGCGGATATTTAACGAAAAATGAAAAATTTGGACCTATTTGACGCGCCGGATTCCTCCCTACCGGCGCAAATGACGCCACAGGAAACCAAACTGTCGCCGCCCGTACCGCCCGAGTCTTCTCCAGGCGGAAGTGATAACGACGACGGCAGCATCGATCTGGCGGAATACACGCATCAGGTGTATCTGCGCTACGCCATCAGTGTGGTCAAGGGGCGAGCGCTGCCCTCCGTATCCGATGGCGAAAAGCCGGTGCAGCGCCGCATTCTCTATGCGATGCATCGCCTGGGTCTGATTCAAGGATCAAAACCGGTCAAATCGGCGCGCGTGGTCGGTGATGTGATCGGCAAGTATCATCCGCATGGCGATTCGGCTTCCTATGAAGCGATGGTGCGCATGGCGCAGGATTTTGTATTGCGCTATCCCTTGGTCGATGGTCAGGGTAACTTTGGTTCGCGTGATGGCGATTCACCGGCAGCCATGCGGTATACCGAAGTCAGGCTGACTAAATATGCTGAATTGCTGCTGTCCGAAGTGGATGCGGGAACGGTGGATTTCCGTCCGAATTATGACGGTTCAGAACAAGAACCAGTGGATTTGCCCGCACGCCTCCCGATGCTTTTGTTGAATGGTGCATCCGGCATCGCGGTCGGCATGGCGACGGAATGCTTGCCGCACAACATGCGTGAAGTAGGCAATGCAGCGATTGCGCTGATGCACAATCCGTCGATCAGTGTTGATGACGTATTGCAGCACATCCAGGGACCGGATTTTCCAGGCGGTGGTCAACTGATTTCCAGTGCCAAGGATATACGTGAAGCTTATGCCACAGGCCGGGGCATTTTCCGTGTGCGCGCCCGCTGGACCCTAGAGCAACAAGCCCGCGGCCAGTGGCGCATGGTGGTGTATGAATTGCCGCCAGGTGTTTCCGTGAAAAAAGTATTGGAAGAAATTGGGGAATACGCCGATCCGCAGATAAAAACAGGCAAGAAAGAATTGACGGCCGAGCAGAAGCAGATGAAGCAACTGTTCCTTGACGCGCTGGAAACTGTGCGTGACGAATCCGGCAAAGATGCTTCCGTACGTATCGTTCTGGAACCGCGCTCCTCGCGCATGCCGCAAGAGCAATTCATCGCCCTGTTGCTCGCACATACCAGTCTGGAATCCACGATCCCTGCCAATATGGTCGCCATCGGTTTAGATGGCAGACCGAACCAGAAGAACATTCTGGAGTTACTGACCGAGTGGACGCAATTCCGTACCACCACGGTCACTCGCCGCAGCCGGACCAGGCTGGATCAGGTGCAAAAGCGCCTGCATATCCTGGAAGGCCGTATGGTGGTGCTGCTGAATATTGATGAAGTCATCAAAGTCATTCGTGAAGCGGATGACCCCAAAGCTGATTTGATGTCGCAATTTGGGATTACTGAAATTCAGGCAGACGACATTCTGGAAATTCGGTTGCGTCAGTTGGCCCGTCTCGAAGCCATTCGCATCGAAAAAGAAATGAACGAACTGAAAACTGAAGAAGAAGGTTTGAAGTTTGTGCTAAACAATGACGCGGCCATGCGCGACATGATCATTGGCGAGATTGAAGCGGACGTGAAGAAATATGGCGACGACCGCCGCACATTGATCGAAGCAGCGGAGCGTGTGGTGGCCAAGACGGTATCGGTGCCGGATGAACCCTGTACAGTCATTCTGTCTAAGAACGGCTGGATACGTCAACGCACAGGTCATGAAGTGGATATGGGCACACTGTCATTTAAGGATGGCGATCAGTTACTGGCGATTGCGCAAACACGCACAGCTTATCCGGTTGTGGTGCTGGACAGCGGGGGTCGAGCCTACAGTTTGTCCTCGACGGACATTCCTGGTGGCCGCAGCGACGGTGTGCCGTTGGCTTCCTTGTTGGACATCCCCCCCAAGGTGAAAGCGGCAGTGATGTGCGCCGCAGCGCCGGATACCCAATATCTGTTCAGCTCGTCCGGTGGATATGGTTTTATTGCTACGCTCAAAGACTTGGTGTCCCGCCAAAAAGCGGGTAAGGCTTTCATGACGCTGAGCAAAGCGGATATTTTGCTGCCACCGGCAAATGTTGCTAATGGCAATCTGATTGCTGCACTGGGCAGCAACGGCAAGTTGTTGTTATTTCCAATCAGCGAAATGAAGGAATTGTCGAGCGGGAAGGGCGTTATCATTCTTGGACTAAATGAAAGTGAGTCGTTGGTTGCCACGGCGGTGCTATCGGAAGGTTCGTCGCTTCAGGTTAAGGGAACGGGCGCGGGCAATAAATCATTGCAAAGGGTGCTAAATTGGGAAGAGCTACAACCGTTCGTGTTACACCGGGCTCGCAAGGGAATGCTGACGCCGGTTAAGTTCAAGCCGGAGAAGATTGAGGTGTTTTGAGCTGAATTTGATTTAGCAGGTTGTTGAAAAACGTATTCGAGGCAGCCGATGCAAGGCAAAAACAGGCGAAAAAGCGCAGTTTATGCTTAATCAATGAGCATTTTGAGCCTGTTTTTAACACCGCAGCGGCAACGCAGATAGTTTTTCAACGGCCTGCTAGTGGGCAACCGGACAAGAATTTCGGGTATCCTTTATTCCGTCGAAGTGCTGTATCAATATTGAATGGGCTTCTAGTACATCAGGAATAATCAATCCCTCACTGAGCCAGTTCACAATAAATCTGATCAAATTCGCTTAGATAAACGTGGGACCAGATCGCGATTGTTGCCAATGAACTAGCGATTTCCCGTGGTCTTACCACCGGGTTGTTTATTGTAAATTATCGATTTGACCTGCTTCTCACAGAAACCTGCTGACATAGCGCCATCTTCTTCGTTCTGACTACTGACGCTGACTATGATTTAGGATAAGCTCTCTCACTATTTTAGGTGCTGGCCGCTTCAGCGCCTAAAACCAATAAAAATCACTGTGCTAAGGGGGGCCGGTAGTCATGTCAAATCGCGTCGTTTTCATCAATTCCGATGTTTCAAATTATCAAACACTGATCTCACAACTACCCACTGATTCTGAAGTTGTTCTGCTAGATGCTGAGCAAGATGGCGTGATGCAAATCACTGCTGCTTTGCAAGGTAAAACGAATCTCGATGCCATTGATATTATCTCTCACGGCGCACCAGGAATTTTGACACTGGGTTCTGGCGTATTAAACAATAGCAACCTTGCTGATTACGCAGCACAGTTGACTGAAATTGGTACGCATTTGAGTGTCGATGGCGACATCTTGCTCTATGGCTGCGAGGTGGCGCAAGGTATAAAAAGGGCAAGCATTCATTGAAGAATTGGCCATACTGACAGGAGCTAATGTGGCGGCATCCACCAATCTGACCGGTGCGGCTGATTTTGGCGGAGACTGGGTATTGGAAGCACAAGCCGGTGTTGTTCAATCGCCAACGTTACAACTGTCTTACTCTGGTGTTTTGGCGATTATCACCGGCACTATCGGCGATGATGTACTCACTGGGAACGCTGAAAATGACACCCTGGTAGGTGATGCAGGTAATGATGCACTTGTAGGTGGCGCTGGTAATGACGAAGCATTCTTTTTCGGCAATCAGGCTGATTATGTGTTTTCGCTCGACACAAACGGCCAAGTCACGGTGCGTGACACTAATAGCGCTAATAGAGACGAAGGCACCGATACCCTATCCAATATTGAGAGTGCTCATTTTACTGATGGAGATATTACAATCCTCAGGACTGGCGAATTCCTTGTCAATGCCAATGGCGAATTCAAGATAACTCCCTCGGCGGCTGCATTAGCTGGCGGTGGTTTCGTGGTGACCTGGACGTCTTTTGGACAAGATGGGTCTGATTGGGGTATTTATGCTAAGCGCTGTGATGCCGGCGGCGCCATGTAAGGTACAGAATTTCGTGTCAATACCTATACAGTAGACCATCAATTTCAGCCTTCGGTGGCTGCATTAGCTGACGGTGGTTTCGTGGTGACCTGGATAGCTTCATCGGGTATTTATGCCCAGCGCTATGATGCCAGCAGCGCCATGCAAGGTACAGAATTCCGTGTTAATACCTATAATACAGCAGTCTATCAATTTCAGCCTTCGGTGGCTGCATTAGATGACGGTGGTTTTGTGGTGACCTGGCTAGCTTTATCGGGTATTTATGCCCAGCGCTATGATGCCAGCGGCGTTATGCAAGGTGCAGAATTCCTTGTCAATACCTATACAGTAGGCGGTCAATCGTTTCCTTCGGTGGCTGCATTAGCTGACGGTGGTTTCGTGGTGACCTGGATGTCTCGTGGACAAGCTGGTTGGGGTATTTATGCGCAGCGCTATGATTCTGACGGAAAACCCGTTAACGGTCTCACCTTAACAGGCAGCGCCAATGATGATCATATAATTGTTGATACAACACTGACTAAACCGGTTGAATTGCAAGGATTGGAGGGTAACGATGAACTGCGCGGCGGAAGCAGTGACGACACTCTGTTTGGCGGGATAGGAAATGATACATTGAATGGAGGTGCGGGCAATGATATTTTATATGGCGATACAGGGGTCGATACCGCGAGATATCTTACGACAGCGTATAGTGGCGTTGAAATTATTAAAGTCGATAAAGATGGGAGTCCGCTTCCAAACGGACAGGTGCGAATTGTCGATCAACTCACTGGGTTTGAAGATAATCTCATTGATATGGAATGGGCAACGTTTGCTGATGGCACAAACATTGCGCTGGTCTCTACGCTTGTTCTGGATTTTTCGAATCCAATACCTCGCGATTTCTATATCGCGAACGATTGGTTTGGGTTTG
Organism: Nitrosomonas sp.; assembly: GCF_043753625.1. Classification (GTDB taxonomy): domain Bacteria; phylum Pseudomonadota; class Gammaproteobacteria; order Burkholderiales; family Nitrosomonadaceae; genus Nitrosomonas. The sequence continues at coordinate 2,436 of NZ_JAYUWI010000121.1, read as the reverse complement.
GTTCAAAACAATATGTCGCCAATCAGCCTGGTACTGAGCCACTGGGGAATTTCACGTCTCCTCAGAAGGCGGATATTGTCTCAGGCGTACAAGATGTTTTCGATCGAAGTGGCATCAAAATATTAGTAACGGACACGGCACCTACGCTTGGAGCATTTCATAGCGTTCGGTTTTCCCCTGCTTTCCCAGCTTTTGATCATGATGGAAATACTGCCACACGCGATGTGCGTCTTGTAGGGCAGGCTTATGAAGGTCTGGATCGATTCAATAACGATAGTAATGACATTACTGCGGTGTTCATGGATGGATCCGATGCCAATCCAGATGTTGCAGATATTGTTGAAACTATTGTGCACGAAGCGGCCCATTCTTTTGGTGCCAGACATATAAATCCCGTACCAGGTACGAGCAGCGAGGTTATGGATTATCAACCTAGCAGTTCTCCACAGTTTTGGAATCAAGTCACCGCCGTTGTAGAGCCGCCCAACGATGGTGAGCTTCCTACCGCAGTAACACACAACCCAACTTATCACCTACGCCGATATGTTGTAGGGGAAAGTGATGCGGATCTTCAAGGAGAAGGAATTTTACCTGGCTCTTGGGATACCGGACTCTTTACTCTATTCGGATACACACTCAGTTTTGCCTCACTTACAGCACCAATAAATCACCTGAGCATTGTGTTTCTTCCAGAATCCGGCTCTGCCGGAGCTGATGCAAATGATACTTTTGGCAGCTTGCAGATTCTCACAGGAACTGTCAAAGCAGGTGATATTATTAATTTCTCCGTACCAGAAGGTCAAAGATTCCAGATACTGGCGTCATCAACCAATCAGAATAACATTGATGTGGCCATTGAATTTGGAGGGGTGAGTGGGAATCCATTTGTCGTAGCAGCCGGTGAGCAAAGAGAGCTTACCGGTAACGTGCTCTTCCGACAATCTTCTAATAATACAGTACCGATACAAATCGGCTCGATCACGGCATCCATTACTCAGGAAACAGTCATCGATTCATCCAATATCAATATCGGTAATCATGCACCGACTCTTATCACAGCTCTGGTCGATCAAGCCGTACAAACCGGCACGCTGGGGGGGAGTTACAATGTCAGTGCAGCCTTTAGTGATGAAGATGCCGGAGACACTTTAAGTTACAGCGTCACGCTGGCCAATGGCAATCCTTTGCCTGCCTGGATATTGATGGACGCAACAACCGGCGTGCTGACAGGATCACCGGGTGTCAGTGATCGTGGGTCTTATGCGCTGATTGTAAAAGCGACTGATACGCACGGTTCCAGTGTCAGCGCCCCTCTAACCGTTGCAGCCACTGCATTTAACGCAGGTAAATTATTTGTTAGTACGGCCGGCAATGATGTGCTGGCTGGTACTGTGTCGAACGATACCGTGACCTATGCCTTCACCACCGCACCAGTTACAGTTTCCCTAGCTATCGCTACCCAGCAAAATACCGCTGGCGCAGGATTGGATACTCTGACTAATATCAATAATCTGATTGGCAGCAATTTCAACGATACTTTGACGGGCAACGGGCAGAATAACGCCTTGGATGGCGGAGCTGGTAACGATATCCTCAATGGCGCTGGCGGTGCCGATACCCTAATCGGCGGCTTGGGGAATGATACTTTTGTTGTGAACAATATTGGCGATGTCAGTACCGAATTCCTGAATGAGGGCACGGACAAAGTCAACAGCAACATCACGTATACACTACCAGCTCATGTGGAGAATCTGACCTTGACCGGCACATTGGTGATCAACGGTACCGGCCGATCTGAATAACGTCATCTTAGGCAATGGCGTGGCCAATCAGTTAAATGGACAGGCAGGCAACGATACCCTGAATGGCGGGGGCGGTGACGACATGCTCACTGGCTGGTCTGGCGTAGACACGATGATCGGCGGATTGGGTAACGACACTTATTTTGTTGAGAATGTGGGTGATGTGGTCACTGAGAATTTCAACGAAGGCACGGATACGGTCAGTAGCCGGCTGGCTTACATATTACCCGTCAATGTGGAAAATATGATACTGACAGGCACCACGGCGGTCAATGGCACAGGCAATGATCTGGATAACGTCATCACAGGAAACAGCGCGGCCAATCAGTTAAATGGGCAGGCAGGTAATGATACGCTCAACGGTGGGGGCGGTGATGACACCCTAACGGGGTGGTCTGGTGCCGATATCATGATCGGTGGATTGGGTAATGACACTTATTTTGTTGAGAATGTGGGTGATGTCGTCACTGAAAACCTCAACCAGGGCATTGATACGGTCAGTAGCCGATTGGCTTACCTATTACCCGCGAATGTGGAGAATCTGATACTGACAGGCATCGCGACGGTCAATGGCACGGGCAACGATCTGGCTAACAGTATCACAGGCAATACAGCGATCAATAGTCTCACTGGC
>NZ_JAYUWI010000120.1:0-3462 GCF_043753625.1 Nitrosomonas sp. | reverse complement strand
TTTATAAACAAGTCATTAACAAAAAAACCAATAATTGATATTTTTCTTCAAATTCATTGGGTTATATGAGCACCACTAACTAACGATGACATAGCCTTAATGAAACCATCCTTGCAGTGGCTATTAGCGATGGAATCATCATTGCTTTGCTTAGCCGATACCTGGTTGCCCTTAAATAGACCGATTCTTCTGGATCGCAAAACAGCCAATGCTTCAGCATTGCCATTTTTTGCTTCTTTTGCTAACCAATCCAGCCACCCCATTCTGAAATGACTGGTTTTAGAGTGCTGGTAGGCTTTCTGGTAATCACTTTTAATGACTTGAATAGTTGTTTTGAACTGCTGATGTGCAGTTGCATACAGCGCTTTTTTGGCCAATCTCCCAGCTTTGATACTTTTAATGATGTTGCGCTTGAGTTTTGCCTCTAGCTTGGCGCGTTCAATGAGTTGATCTCTGCTTTGTCGCAATATTGCCCACTGGCTTGAACGCTGTCTGGCGCTATCCGTCTGCTCGTGTTGGTATCGCGCATAAAGCTTTGAAGTATCCATCCGGTTTTGTAATGGTTTTGGCTGATATTGTTTTGCGTTTTGTTGTGACGATTGCTCAGATTGATCACTAGGAACTAATGCACCCAATCTCTGGATCAGATTCCCTTTAGATAGAGAACGATCCACAGAACTGGCTTTAACAGCCACGCCATTTTTGGCGACCAATACAAATCCGTTGCCACGCTCCTTGATTTCAAGGCCATGCCTGGCTAGCACTTTATGCAAGTCCTGCCAGTTATCCGCGTCTTTGATTTCAGTGAGTGCCTCACGCTTGATCCAGCCCACCAAGCTCTCAACACCGGTTCTGGCTTCAATTTCCTGCGCTACTCTGGCAGCTTTATCACTCACGGCTTCATGATTAACTTTTGTTAAGCCATATTCTTGTTCGATTTGCTCACAAAGCTTGGCTACTTTCTTGTAATCATAGTAGGGATTATGGATTGTTAAGTTTCTAGGAGTCTGTCGGACTTAAAGCATTTGGAGGGTCAATTTGTTAAAATAGCGCTCAATTGAAATCGGATTTTTGGAAAAGCGACATGAGTCATTTCAAGCCCTGCGATCGCCATCAGCTGTACTTGCTCCCCCCGTCGATAGATGAATGGTTACCGGAAAATCATTTGTCACGGTTCATCATTGAAGTCATTGAGCAGTTGGACTTGACGAGATTGACGAGCCATTATTCTGGTAAAGGCTCGGAAGCCTATCATCCCTCCATGATGTTGGCATTATTGGTTTATGGCTACGCAACCGGTACATTTTCCAGCCGCAAGATTGAACGGGCGACGCATGACTCGGTGGCGTTTCGTTTTCTTGCGGCCAATCAGCACCCGGATCACGACACTATCGCAAATTTCCGCAAAACCTTTTTGCTGGAATTGCAGGAATTGTTTGTGCAAGTGTTGTCCATAGCCCAAGAGATGAAGTTGTTTAAATTGGGAAACATATCGCTGGATGGTACCAAGATCAAAGCCAATGCATCAAAGCACAAAGCGCTATCGCACGGACACATTGAGAAGCTGGAAGCACAGTTACGAGAAGAGGTTCAGTTTTTATTGAACAAAGCAGAGCAAACCGATGAGCAGGAATCTGAGCATGATTTTGACTTACCGGCTGAAATCGTACGTCGCGAACAACGTCTTGAAGCCTTGGCTGCTGCGAAAGCCAAAATAGCTGAGCGCGTCCAGGCACGTGACAACCAGGCGCAGAAAGATTATGAGGAAAAGATTGCCCGCCGGGAAGCACAACAAAAAGCGGGAAAAAAACCACGCGGGCGGGAACCCAAAGCACCGGAAACTGGCCCCTGCGTCCAAGATCAAATCAATCTTACCGATGAACAATCACGTATCATGCCCAGTGGGGATGGTTTCATACAAGGCTATAACAGTCAGGCGGCCGTCGATATCGAGAGCATGCTCATTATCGCCACCGGCCTGACCACGGAAACCAATGACAAGCAACGCGTCGAACCGATGCTCGAAGCATTGAACACACTGGAAAACCAGTTCGGCAAAGCCGATACTTTGCTAGCCGATAATGGTTATTTTAGCCAAAACAACGTTAAGGCCTGTGCTGAACATGGCATCACTCCACTCATTGCGCTGGGACGTGATACCCATCATCTGCCCATAGCACAGCGGCTGCAACCGGATGCCCCAAAACCTCAGACGGACGATCCTTTGGTTATGATGATGTACCAACTTAAAACACAGTCAGGACGCGAACTATACGGTAGACGCAAATGCACTGTCGAACCCGTGTTTGGCATTATCAAACAGGTATTAGGCTTTCGCCAGTTCCTGATGCGAGGGATTCAAGCAGTAGCGGGCGAGTGGAAGCTGGTTGCTATGGCTTATAACTTCAAACGGATGTATGCAATGGCAACAGGATAGAAAAAAACCTAAAAAACCTTTGTTCAGATGGAAATTGAACTAAAAATAGAGTTAACAAATGTATGGCTTTATATTCAGATGTACTGAAAAAGTTTCAAACTGACACAGTTGAAATTCTTTCTCAATACTTCTCTTGCTGATTTTCCTATCCGACAGGCTCCTAGGATGTATCTTGTTGATCGCGATGTGCATGTGCAGGTTATTGGTATCATCATGGATTACGCTGATGCGTTGATGACCATTAAAACCCAAAACATCACAAAACCGCTCTTCAATGGCATTCAGGTCAGAAAAGGATAAACGCTCACCTTCCGGAAAGCTCAGCACCAAATGTCACTCTGTAAACGTGGTAAGACGTGGTGGATTAGTTTCACCACACCAAGCGGCGAGCGAGTTAGATGCTCTGCTGCAACTGAAGATAAAACCCAGGCGCAAGAATTCCACGATAAGCTGAAAGCGGAATCCTGGCGGGTTGCAAGACTGGGGGATAAGCCAAAGCGGACTTGGGATGAAGCGGCTTATAAATGGCTGATGGAGACGCAATATAAAAGGCTATGTCATCATTAATTGTTGGTCACTGTAAACAAACACAAATTATCATTGATAAACAAGTCATTAACCAAAAAACCAATAATTGATATTTTGTTTCAAATTCATTAGGTTACATGATTACCACTAACTAACGATGACATAGCCATATAAAAAGCCACATCATGAAGATGTGGCTAAAATAAACTGGCTCCAACAGTTCTTCAGAGGCAAGTATTTGGATGAATTGACTCGGGATATAATCGCAAAGATTGGCGAGTTAAAGCTTCAGCAATCAAGCCCGGCAACAGCTAATCGCTTATTGGCACTAATTCGTGCGATCTTGCGGCGATCTGCTTTAGATTGGGAATGGATTGATAAACCACCCGTGATTAAGCTGTATCGTGAAGCAAAGCGTCGGGTACGTTACCTGAGTGCAACACAAGCAGCCATGCTTATTCAGGAATTGCCACAGCATTTAGCGGATATGGTGACGT
>NZ_JAYUWI010000119.1:0-31108 GCF_043753625.1 Nitrosomonas sp. | reverse complement strand
CCAAGCCTTGCGCACGCGCCACTTGATCCCGGATCGCATAACCCAGCTTCAATGATTGAATTAAGCAGGTTGTCAGCTTTAATCGGGTCGATGATTGGCTCATCCAATATAAAACCGATCTGAAAATTACCCGAGGAAGTCTCGATCTTCCAGCTTGGTTCGAGCGTGATGCGATCAAAATCAACCTTGACACCAACATCATCCAACATGACCGCATACAATGCGACAAAATGCTTTTTCTGCCGCCTGTATCTGCCTTCGTCATCGGGCTTGAAAGTAGCAAAGCTGGTGTAGTTGTTACTGCCATCAAGAAGCGGTGTCTTGTCAGCAATCCAAGGTTTGCCAAACCATGCGCCTTTCCCTACTTTGTTTGGATCGCCGGTAAAACTAACCACAATCGGGCGTTCACTTCCAACAATATCGAAAGTGCCCTGTTCCCGCAGGGCGTTTTCATTTCGTAGCATAGTTTAAGCCTCCCCGCCTTGCGTGCGACGGTCAAGAAAAGCATCAAGCGCAGATTTGCGATATTTCACTAACCGTCCGACTTTCACAAATTGGATGTTATAACGACCAACACAGCGCCATACCGACAAAGTATCTACACTAACGCCCAGATATTCGGCTGCTTCAGGTGGGGTGAATAATGGATCAGTGGATTGATTCTTGATAATTGCTGAAACCGCGGATTTAGATTGCATTTGATATATTCTCCAAAAACGTTATTAACTAACAACATCTTTGGGTAATATACAGAGCAAATAATTGACCTCCTAACGTCTCCTAGGAGACTGTAGAAAAAATCTATTTAGTGCTAAATCCTTTTATGCTGGCGCGCTCTTTAAGCCATCCTTTAATCGTACGGCAATCATATAATTCTCTTGATGACTGGTCATTTTTTAGCTTTTTCACTAATTCATCGTAGTAGTAGTCAACAGCCTTCGCTATGTTTGGCCATCTTTGGGGATCTTTTTCCCAGTCACTGGTCACAAAATCTTTATAATACTTATCCTCTTTATGCCGGTTCCCTCCCGCTCTAAATGAACGAATCATCTTCGTTTCATGAGCTTGCATATACATGAATTCCTGGTAAATAGGGTTATCTTTCATTCGTTTATCAAGTTGCGCCAATCCTTCTTTAGATCCTTCAGCCACAACGAATTCCCGGAAAAATGAAGCGTTTATAAATTCTTGATAGGTAAATTTCGCTATGTGTAATTCAATCGCGGCTTTTGTTGCATACTCAAGTAAATCTTCGTAATTCTGGTAATTATCTCTTAAGTCGTTTTTGACTTTGTCTTTCTGATCATAAATCTGCGCATAACGATTATTGTTGTCTGCCATTTTTCACCATTACGTGTTTTTGCCGATCTTCATTACATCAGCACTATCCTTCAGTCCTGCTGCTTGCATCATTGCGCTGGTTGCCTTATTGACCGAATCCCGAACAGGATCAAGATCAAGCCGGGCATAAATCGCCGTTGTGTTCTGGTTTTTATGATTGAGTGACTTCCCAATGATCGCCAATGAAGCACCTGTTTTACATTGCCAGCTTCCCAGGGTGCGCCTTAGATCATGAATGCGTAAATTGTTGATTCCAGCACGCTCTAGGATTCGCTGCCAGCCTCTCGCCGGATTCATTAAATGGCTTAACTCGCCACGTCCGGGAAAAACAAATACAGCATCATTTGAAGGCCTCCTGTTCTGTAATATCTCGACAGCCTCGGGTGATAATGTGACAGTCTGCGGGGTGCCGTTCTTCGTTTCATCAATTCGCCATTCATGACGGTCAAAACTGATATCTTGCCAGCGCATGGCCTGCACATTTGAGCGCCTTGCACCGGTTAATAATGACATCAATACATAATCCCTGATTGTTTGATTGGGCTCGTCCGCCAGTGCTTGAAAGAATCGCGGCAATTCTTCCCCCTGAATGAATCTTTCACGGCTCTTTTCTTTATTGCGTCTAATGCCTGAGGCGGGGTTGGTTTCCCATAGTCCCTCTAATATCGCCCATCCAAAAATACCCGATATTAGCGACTTAACACGATTAGCCGTGATCGGGTGCCCTGCTCTGGTAATGCTTAGGTGTATATTTTTAATGCTTGATCGGTCAATAGCTGATAGTTTCTTTTTACCCAGTGGTTTTTCAAGATACAGCCTGTACTGTGATTCATCTTCCCGCCATGTCTTTTTGTTGTGGCGTGAATATTGCTCCATGTAATCGCCAAATAATTCAGCAAAAGTAAGTTCCTCTCTGGTGCCGCGTTTGATCGCAGCGGGGTTTTTACCGCTTGCAATATCCCCGGCTATTCGTGCAGCTTCCAGCCGCGCCTTCTCGATGGTCATATCAGGATAACGACCAAGAGTTATTCGCTCTGGGCTGCTGCCACTGATGCGCTTGTAAATTGAAAAGGATTTTACACCAGTGGAAGTGATGCGGAGTTGTAACCCGGCTGTTTTTATATCGTGGTAGGTATCACGCTTACCGGGATCTGGTGTTGATAATGCGTCTATGGTTTTCTTAGTGAAATTGAATTTATTTTCCATATTTTGGCCTATGCGGGGTTACACCGGGGTTACACAATAGGTTAAATACAATACTATTTCACATATCTTCATTAACCTTTATATGATTGTAACATACTGATTAACATAGTTACATTAATGTTTGTTAAGTTGTGTTAATTCTGTGAATCTCGGACAAATGATCAGAAATTCACAAAATTTCTCCCTACCAGCCGCAAGAGGCGTCATTCCGCTTATTAATTCCATCTTGCTAAACAGGTCGACGTAGAAATGATAGGCGGTTTGAAAAAGATAATAATTTTGCTCCGCGCGCCCTGCACCTATCCCCGCGGCAAGACCACGGGGAATCGCAAGTTCAGCAAATGAGCTCGTTGAGCCATGCGTATCATTCAATCCACCTTTCTATAACTCCAATACAACATAAATCCTGTAAAAATCATCCCGCCAAACAAATTCCCTGCAATCACCGGCAGCCCATTCCATAACCACCAGTCAGCCAGCGTGATATTTGCGCCCAGTAGCATACCGGCGGGAATCACGAACATGTTAACGATGGCGTGTTCGTACCCTAAGCCGAAGAAGGTCATGATCGGCAGCCACATCGCGGTGATTTTGCCGATGGTTGCGGTCGAGGTGAATGCCATGACGGCACCCAATGTCACCATCCAATTACACAGCATTGCACTGATAAAGGCGGTGATTGTACCATCCAGACCGAGCTTGGCGTATTCCAGTGTTTTGGTTTCTGCGATGGCGATCGTTCGTTGCAGCGCGGGGATGGTTTCCGGGTCGATGGTTCCCATTTTGGTCGCGACGATGCAATACAAATATGCATACGTGACACTACCAATCAGATTACCGGTCAGCACCCAGGTCCAATTCTTGAGCAAATGGTTGAAGGGCGTTCTTTTGTCTTTGACGGCGATCGGAATCAGCGCGAAATTGCCGGTTGCCAGTTCCAGTCCGAGTAAAACGATCATGACAAAACCAACCGGAAACACCAGCGCACCGGCGATACCCCAGCCCGTTTGCGTTGCCGCTAGAATCGCCAGTGTGGTGGCATAACCGAGAAAAGCGCCTGCCAGAAAACCACGAATCAGCAACTGCTTGACCGGCAGACCCGCTTTCTTAGCTCCCGCCTGCAACATGTTTTCAACGATTTCTTCCGGCTTCACGTATGCCACGGCATTGACTCCTTGTACAAGTAACTTCAAATCAGAAGTGTGCGATTTTAGCGCACAATCACGCTGAATCGCTGACAAGCATTATTCCGGGTTTGTGGTTTCAGGCAAAAAAAGCTGCAGCAGATCGTTGAGAAATCGTCTGCCTAATATGGTGGGTTTAATACGGTGATGATCGTGTACCAGCAAGCCGCGTTGTTCGGCTTCATCCAATTGCTTCTGAACGGCGGTAATCGATAGGCCAGTGCGTTCCTGAAACACAGCCGTTTCAAATCCGCCGGAGAGCCGTAGCGCGTTCATCATAAATTCGAATCCCCGGTCCGCGGGAGTCAGTATCTGCTGCGTCTGGATTAACGATTCTGCTGCATTGGCTTTGGCCAGATATTCCTTCGGTTGCTTAGTGCGCATCTGCCGCACAATCTTATCGGCGAAACTGATTTTGCTGTGCGCGCCCGCACCAATGCCGAGATAATCGCCAAAAAGCCAGTAATTCATGTTATGGCGTGACTCCTTCCCTGCCTGTGCGAAGGCTGAAGTCTCATAATTCCGATACTGATGACTTGCGGTCGTTTGCTCGATCATGTCCTGCATCGCTGCTGCTTGTTCATCATCGGGAAGATTGGGTGGAAAGCGGTGAAACAGCGTATTCGGCTCCAGCGTCAAATGATAGGCGGAAATATGCGTGACGCCGAGAGAACACGCCATTTCAATATCAGCTTGCGCTTCTTCCAGGGTTTGCCCGGGCAATGCATACATCAGATCAAGATTGATATTGTCGAAATTCTTCAGTGCGATGTCCACCGCACGATGGGCTTCCTGATCATCATGCACACGTCCTAATGCTTTCAGATGCTGCGCATTAAAACTTTGTACGCCGATCGACAGGCGGTTGATGCCTGCAGCATGAAAATCGGCAAATTTCTGCGCTTCGAATGTTCCGGGATTGGCTTCCAGTGTAACTTCGGCGAAATGTTCCAGCGGAAATAATGTGCGCACTGCCGTCAAGATTGCATCAATGGCCTTAGCACTGAATAAGCTAGGCGTGCCGCCGCCAAAAAATATGCTGCTGAGCCGTCGACCCCAAACCTCTTGCAGAGCAAACTCGAGATCCCGGATTAGCGCCGCAACATATTCTTCCTCAGGTGCTTGGCTGCCCTCCCCGCGAATTTCATGCGAATTAAAATCGCAATAAGGGCACTTCTTCAGACACCAAGGAATATGAATATACAAACTCAGTGGCGGCAGCGATTTGAGCTTGGGCGATTGTGAATTAGGTATCGATGCCGGTGAAATCATCGAAGTCACGAAGCGTGATTAGCCAATTTTGCGTAAAGTTAATAACGGCGGGCTGGATAATGCTGAGCGCGTACCCAGTAAACCGGCCACCAAAACACCGATCACGCCGATTGACGTACCAACCAGCCAAATCCAGGGATTAAACGTGTAGTCGAGATGCAAGACATGCTTACCAATAACATAACCAAGCACACTGGCACCGGCCGACGCAAACAATCCAGCCAATCCGCCCAATATCGCAAATTCCGCCGCCCAAGCACGCGACAATTGTTCCCGTCTGGCACCGAGTGCTCTGAAAATGGCCGCTTCATAGATGCGTTCATCTTGCGTGGAAGCAATCGCTGCATACAACACGGAAAATCCGGCCAGTACGGTAAACACAAAAACAAATTCAATCGCCTGCGTTACCTGATCGATCATTTGCTGCACCTGGTTGATAACGATTGCCACATCGACCACCAGAATATTCGGGAAGGTTCTGACCAGTTCATGCATCATGGCAATTTCTGCCGGCGGCACATAAAAGCTGGTGATATAACTGACCGGGTAGTTATCCAGCAAACCGGGTGGCACGACAACAAAAAAATTAACCCGGAAACTATCCCAATCCACTTTTCTCATGCTGGTGATCTTGGCAGAAAAAGGACTACCCGCAATATCATAAGTCAGTTCATCACCTAGCTTGACACCGATTGTTTTAGCAATGCCCGCTTCAATCGACATAACCGCCTCGCTGTTATCCGCATTCCACCATTTGCCTTGAACAACTTGGTTATCCAATGCTTGCTGACTCGCCCAGGATAAATTGAATTCGCGCCGGACATGCCTTTCCGCATGCGGATCATCTGCATAATCCTCCGGTGATACATCCTTCCCATTAATCTTGATCAAACGGCCTCGTACCATCGGAAACACCGGCGGATGTTCAATGCCATATTGCTGGAAAAATTCCTCCAGTGGCTGCAACTGATCCGGCTGAATATTAACCAGAAAGTGATTTGGTGCATCGGGTGGCAAGCTAGTGTGCCAATCGTCGATCAAATCATCCTGAATCAGCGTCAGCACCAGTAATGCCATTAAACCCAACCCCAATGCCACTGCCTGCAACACGCTGGAAACCGAACGGCGGCTGATACTGGCCAAACCATACCGCAAAGCCCCGCCGGCTTGATGCCGGAGGCTCGATAATAGTCTGATCAGTAACCAGCCCAGACAACCAAAAATGGCAATGGCCGAGACAAATCCAATGACAATGTAAAGACCCAGTTTCAGGTCTTGCGCTTTCCAGATAAACAAAAGCGACAGGGCTACTAATCCCAATAAATAGCCAGCTATGCTGTGCGCATTAGATAAGCCGATATCTCTGCGCAATACCCGCAAAGCCGGAACGCTACGCAAATTCAGTACAGGTGGTAATGCAAAACCCAGTAACAGCACCAACCCTACCAGCAGACCTTGCAGCGCTGGCAGCCAATTGGGCCAGGGTAATTCAGTGTCGACAATACCGGTTAACCAGTGCGTCAGAATCTCCTGGGCCGCAAAACCAATCAAGCATCCAATACTGCTGGCGATAACGCCCAATACAATAAAATAATACAAGTACAGATAAAATAGCTGTTTCTGACTAGCTCCCAGGCTGCGCATCACCGCGCAGCCATCCAGATGACGCTGGGTAAACCGGCGTACAGCCAATGCAATTGCCGCCGCTGCCAGGACGACACTGGCCAAGGCCGCCAGGCTTAAGAATTTTTCTGAACGTTCCAATGCTGCTTTAATCTCAGGACGCGCATCCCGGATGCCTTCAATTCGCTGCGCCTTGGTAAGCTGAGGTTTCGCCCAATCACGAAATTGCTGCACCGCTTTTATTTCACCCGCCACGAGCAACTGATAGGAAACGCGGCTGCCTTCCTGAATTAAACCGGTATCTGGCAAATCGGCTGCGTTGATCATGGCGCGCGCGCCCATATTGATGAATCCTACCGAGTGATCCGGCTCACGCACGACCAGTTCGGTTACCGTTAACTGGATATCGCCCACATCTACTGTGTCACCACCTTTAAGATCAAGTCGTGTCATGACTTTATCATCGACCCAGATGGTGCCCGGTTGTGGAATTCTGGCCGCCACTTGAATTTCCGGTGTTTCTGATGACCTGCTGGCTAGGTGCACACGCCCGCGCAGTGGATAACCCTCCGTAACCGCTTTAATCTCTGTCAACAGATTGTTCTCACCATTGGAGATCATGCTGGGAAATTTAGTCAGCGATGAGACAGATAATCCAAGCCGGCTTGCCTCATCAGCATAGTGTTCGGGTAAGGGTTTACTCGAAATAACCAGTAAATCCGCGCCCAGCAATTGATTGCTCTCACGCGAAAGTGCCAACTCCACCCGATCTGCAAAAAAACCTACGGTGGTCATTCCGCTGACTGCGATAACCAGTGCCAGAACCAATACATTGAGTTCGCCTGCACGCCAGTCACGGCGCAGCATGCGGAAAGACAGCTTAAAATGATTCATGGAGAGAAATATTACCTTGTCGAAAATATAGGGTGAATATCAACAATGCTTAGCTTTAGTAACTATTCACAAGCTTGCCATCCGCCAAACGGATTTGGCGCGAACAGCGCCGTGACAGCGCTTCATCATGGGTAACCAAAACCAATGTTGTACCATGTTCACGATTGAGTTCGAACATGAGTTCAATAATTTGTATACCGGTAGCAGAATCGAGGTTCCCCGTAGGTTCATCGGCCAATAATAATTTGGGATCTGTTGCAAATGCACGTGCAATGGCAACCCGCTGTTGCTCGCCTCCGGATAATTGTTTCGGATAATGATGCAAGCGCATTGAAAGCCCAACCCGCTCCAGTAATCTCCGCGCCGTTGTTTCAGCGTTTCCGGCTGAAGAAAGTTCAAGCGGTAACATCACATTTTCAATCGCGGTCAATGCAGGAAGTAATTGAAACGACTGAAATACAAAACCCAGAATTTTGCCGCGCAAGGCAGCCCGGCTATCTTCATCCAGAGTGAAAATATCAATCGCATCCAGGTGAACTTTCCCCGAAGTCGGTAAATCCAATCCTGCCAGCAATCCTAATAAAGTAGATTTACCCGAGCCGGAAGCGCCTATAATTGCAACAGCTTCACCGGCGTTAACCTGCAAATCAATATCCTGCAATATGGTTAATTGTTTGTCGCCGGTATTAACCTGCTTGGTGAGTGCCTTAGTCCAAAGAATGGGTTGTTTAACAAAGTTATCTGACATGAAAAATTTCCTGATTATTCTGACGTTACTTCTTACTTTCATTGCTCCTGCTACAGCGGCATCACCCAAAACGGTAATGGTTTTTGGTGATAGTCTTTCTGCCGGTCATGGCATGCCCATCGAAGCTGGCTGGGTTGCGTTACTCACACAACGATTACAGTCTAAATTTGCTGATTATCAAATCATCAACGCAAGTATTAGCGGCGAAACAACACTTGGGGGACGCAATCGGATTAAACAATCACTGGAAACACATCGTCCTGAGATTGTTATTCTTGAGCTTGGCGCTAACGATGGTTTGCGCGGCGCTTCTATAAAATCCATCTATGAGAATTTGGCAACTATCATTGAAATATGCCAACAAAACAATTCTCTAGTTCTACTCGTCGGCATGCAATTACCTCCCAACTATGGCATGTCCTATACACAAAAGTTTCAAGCCATTTTTCCGCAATTGGCTGGAAACTATCAAATCAAATTAATACCATTCCTGCTGGCCGGTTTTGGCGACAAACACGATTTTTTTCAAGCTGATGGGATACACCCCAACGAAGTCGCACAGAAAAAAATTGTAGAAACTGTCTGGGAAGTTTTGCAAACTATGATTAAAACCGAACAAATCGCCACCAACCCAGATAATTAGCCGCGCATTATACCACTTCGACTAAATCGAACCGAAAACTAAACGATCAAGGATTTTCCAGGCCATCGATAAATATCTGCAGATCCTTGGACAAAGGCGCTTGCAGTTGCATCCGTTCCCCCGTATTGGGGTGCGTGATTTGTAAGGTATGCGCGTGCAGAAACATTCGTGTTAGTTTGTTCTGTCCACGCGTTTTAGCCAGCTGTTTGTTGATCTCGAAATCACCATATTTATCGTCGCCAATAATTGGAAACCCAAGATGCGCTAGATGAACACGAATTTGATGTGTGCGGCCGGTTTTTATTTCGGCATCCAGTAAACTGAAATTTTTCCAAGATTTTTGCAGCTTGAATATCGTATGAGACAGCTTCGATTTGCTGTCGTCGTGCTCATCAGTTGATACCGCAACACGCCGCTCACCACTTGCCGTCACATACTTGTTAAGTGCTAGCTTGACATGTTGCTTGGCGTTATACCAGTCCCCTCTCACCATCACCAGATAGTGCTTTTCCATTAAACCTTCACGAATTTGACGATGCAATTCAACCAGCGCACTGCGTTTTTTTGCAAGCAACAAAACACCGGATGTTTCTCTATCCAGGCGGTGCACCAGTTCCAGAAATTTCCAAGATGAATTTTGTGCGCGCAATTGCTCAATCACACCAAAGCTGATGCCGCTCCCGCCATGAACAGCCAGTCCACCAGGTTTATCAATAACTAGCAGCGCATCATCTTCATACAATGTCGTGAAGGAAAAAAAGTTGGACGGTGCAATTGCGGTCTGCCGGGAAGAATTCTTTTCCGTGATCCTAATCGGTGGAATTCGGACAATATCGCCCAATTGCAATCGATAGCTGGCGTTTATTCGCTTCCCGTTAACACGCACTTGACCGCTTCTTAATAGCTGATACAGATGGCTTTTGGGTACATTCCTATATCGTTTGAATAAAAAATTATCAACCCGCTGATCGCTCCCTTCCTCTTCGATACATTCTTTGATGACCACTGCAAGCGGTTGAATATTATTAGATAACTCTTTTATCTTATGCGTAACTTTCAAGTTTGTTTACAGATTGTTGTGAAGAAATATAAAGATTTTGCCTATTTCATTTTAAGTTTCTTTCTGTAAAAACTAATATACTAGAAACGAAAAATGACATATTATTTTATAAGATACTGATTAGTAATCAAGGCACCCAGTAAGAAAAGTGCATTAACAAAAATTGACATAAAACAAAGTTCCATTTGGAACTTTATGTAAAATCTGTTACCTTAAAGAGGGCTAAAACAACTTATAACTTGTGTAGTAGAACAGAATAAATGGGCTTTTATTCTGTTCTACATTACAAAAACTTTCATTCAGAATAAATTAACATACTAGAATACATTATTAAAAAGAAATATATAATTGATTAATAAATATTATAATAAAATTATTAGACCCAAACCTCGTCATTACAACTGCGTATACCAAAAAAATCTATCTGAAGAATTTGTGGATAGTGTACCCATAATTAGAACACGTAAGGTTTGTAAATGAAACGAATGTTATTTAATGCGACTCAACCTGAAGAGTTGCGGGTTGCAATTGTGAATGGTCAAACATTGGTTGACCTTGACATAGAGTCAATCAGTAAAGAACAACGCAAAAGCAATATCTACAAAGCTGTTATTACACGAATAGAACCCAGTCTAGAAGCTGCATTTGTAGATTATGGCTGCGAGCGTCACGGTTTCTTACCATTTAAAGAAATTGCTCCCTCCTGTCTCAATGAGAGCACCGGGGCTAGTAATGGCCGTATCCAGGACCTTCTACAAGAAGGTCAGGAACTGATTGTACAAGTTGACAAAGATGAGCGTGGAACCAAAGGCGCTGCACTAACAACTTACATTTCACTGGCTGGCCGATATTTGGTTTTAATACCTAATAACCAAAACAGTGGCGGTGTATCTCGCCGCATAACCGGTGAAGAGCGTAATGACTTGCGTGAAGTCATCGCTAAGCTTGAAGTGCCTGGAAGCATGAGTATTATTGCCAGAACTGCCGGAATCGGCCGAAGCACAGAAGAGCTGCAATGGGACTTGAACTACCTGACACAGCTTTGGTATGCCATTGAAGAAGCAGCCAATAATCAGAATGGCGTTTTCCTGATTTATCAAGAAAGTAGTCTAGTGATACGTGCTATTCGTGATTATTTCAGCCAAGAGATTGGCGAGATTTTAATCGACAGCCGAGATATCTATGAGCAGGCCAGCCAATTCATGGTGCATGTCATGCCTGCCAATGTAGATCGTCTTAAATTTTATCACGATGATGTGCCGTTATTCTCACGCTTCCAAATTGAGCATCAGATAGAAACAGCCTATTCAAGACAGGTTTCGCTACCCTCAGGTGGCGCAATTGTTATTGATCATACCGAAGCACTGGTATCGGTTGACGTTAACTCAGCCCGCGCCATCCGCGGATTGGATATTGAACATACTGCATTGAATACCAATCTTGAAGCAGCGGATGAAATTGCACGTCAATTAAGATTACGTGACTTGGGCGGACTGGTCGTCATCGACTTTATCGATATGGATGTGCAACGCAATCAGCGGGAAGTCGAGGCCAGATTACATGAAGCATTGCGCCAAGACCGAGCGCGTATTCAGGTTGGAAAAATCTCGCGTTTCGGCTTATTGGAATTATCACGTCAACGTCTGCGTCCCTCGCTGGGTGAAAGCAACTATATTCCATGCTCACGTTGCAATGGAACAGGATTTATTCGCGGAACTGATTCCTCGGCACTGCATGTGTTAAGAATCATCCAAGAAGAAGCCATGAAAGAAAACACGAGTGCGTTACATGTTCAACTTCCGGTCGATGTAGCCACATATCTGCTCAACGAGAAGCGTGGAGAGATCTATGATATCGAGGTTCGACAAAGAATTAATATCGTTCTGATACCCAATATCCATATCGAAACCCCTAACTACACCATCACTCGCATACGTCACGATGAAATAAACTCAAACGAAACGATAGCCAGTTATAAGCTGGTAGAGAAAAATACCGAGGAAAACAATCAGGTATCTATCGAACAGAAAAACAAGCCTGTCCGTCTTCAAGCTGCTGTTCAAGGCATAAAACTCGCGCAACCAGCGCCCATCCGAGAAGAAAATTCATCGCGTGACTCATCGCTTCTGGATAAATTTTTCAGTTGGTTTAAGCCAGCCAATACGGAAGAAATTAAACCCGATCTTGAAGAAAAAAAACAGGCTGACATTGACAGAACTAAAGCACCACAGGACCGCGGACGTTCACGAAGCCGTCGCGGACGCAACAGAAATGAACGCACTAAAGATGTTTCTGCAAATCAAGCTAGACAAAGCGATTCGAGTGACTCAGGCAGCATTGCCAATGATCAGGATATTACAATAACCGAACAGCCGAATCAGCGCACAGCGGTAACAGAAAGAAAAAACAATAAAAAGAAATTTGTTCAACCACCCGAACCGGATTCCGCGATAAGTATGCTACCAGAGGATCTGTCGGCTATTGAACAAGAAAATCCTGAGAACCCCAATGTAAAACCTGACGACCGCAGGCGTGCACGTCGGCATCGCGGCAATAAGAACCGAAATCAATCGGAGCATGCTAAAAATTCTATCGATGATAAAAATTTAGTAGCTGAGGAATCTCCAGATACCCCAATTGATAGCGAGAATTCTTCTGCGGATCTTCAGCCGAATGTTGAGAAAATAATACCAATCAAAGAGAAGCCAGCGGTTGCGTCGCCCAAAAAACATTCCGTCAAGAAAATAACTGCTGAAACACTCGCTGAAATTCAGTCCGTTCCAATGACTATTGATGAGCAAGCACCACTAACCGCCGCAACCAAATCACCAGAACCTATTGCAGTTAAAGAACTGCCGGATTTTAGAAAAAGCGGTTTAGTGATGATAGAAACACCACCTGAAAAGGTAGAATTGGTTACCGAAGAAATTATCTTACCTAAACGGCCGAGAAAAAGAATCAAAGAAGCTGTCGACATGCAAGCAGAACCCTTAATGCAAGTTGAAACGCGCGAATAATAAAGCGCCTGCAATAATCTGCGGGCGTATTTTACCTAATGTGCCTGTTCCCAGTTATCGCCGACACCAACTTCTATCAACAATGGCACATCCAACTGCAAAACATTTCCCATATATTCCGGCAACGCGTTTTTTACTAACACAATTTCATCATACGGCACTTCTAGAACCAACTCATCATGTACTTGCATAATCAGCTTGCTGCGTAGCTGCTCCTTGTACAGCCAGTTACGCACGGCAATCATCGCCAGTTTGATAATATCTGCTGCGGTTCCCTGCATCGGTGCATTGATGGCAGCACGCTCCGCGCCTTGGCGGCGATTTCCATTGGCATTATTAATCTCGGGTAACCATAATCTACGCCCCAGCACGGTTTCGACATAACCCAGTTGCCTGGCTTTTTCCCGGGTATGCTGCATATAGCTTTCCACTCCCGGGTACCGCGCAAAATATCGTTCCATATAAGCACGTGCCGCACTACGCTCAATGCCTAATTGTGCCGCCAGGCCAAATTCTGACATGCCATAGATCAAACCAAAATTAATTACTTTGGCATACCGGCGCTGCTCCTGATCCACTTGCTCCAGCGGAATTCCAAATACTTCTGCAGCAGTCGCTTTATGAATATCCTCACCGGCTGAGAAAGCCTTCAAAAGACCCTCATCCTGAGAAATATGCGCCATAATGCGTAATTCTATTTGTGAATAATCGGCTGAAATAATCTGGTGCCCAGGCGGCGCAATAAATGCTTCGCGAATTCTCCGGCCTTCGCTGGTGCGCACCGGAATATTCTGCATATTAGGATCTGAGCTGGCTAAACGCCCTGTCACGGCAACCGCTTGTGCGTAATTGGTATGCACCCGGCCGGTATTTCGATCCATCATCAGCGGCAGTTTATCGGTATACGTCGACTTTAATTTGGCAAGACTACGGTAATCGAGCAACAATTTAGGCAATGGATAATCCAACGCAAGCTGCTGCAGGACATCTTCATCGGTAGAAGGAACACCGGTAGGTGTTTTCTTGATGATAGGCAATTTCAGTTGGGTAAACAGAATTTCCTGTATCTGCTTAGGTGAATTCAGATTAAACGGCTGCCCGGCGACTGTATAAGCCTGTTGCTCCAAAGCGTATAATTTCTCACCCAATTCATGGCTTTGCTTCTGCAATAGCTTATAGTCCAGCAAAACACCGTTACGCTCAATTTCAAACAACACATCCAGAATCGGCATTTCGATCTCACGATAGATATAATTCAGCCGATCGTCACTTTGGATGGCGGGATACAAAGCCTGATGCAGTCGTAAGGTAATATCCGCATCTTCCGCTGCATACTGGGTGGCAACATCAATCGCCACTTCATCAAAACCGATGCGATTCACACCTTTCCCGGTAACATCGTCATAGCTGATTGTTTTAATATCCAGATGACGCATTGCCATATTATCCATATTATGCGGACGATGGGATTCCAGAACGTAAGACTGGAGCAGCGTATCATGCACAATACCGTTCAATTGAATGCCATGATTGGCAAAAACATGCTTATCGTATTTTAAATTCTGACCCAATTTAGGTTTTTCCGCATTCTCCAGCCATGGTTTAAGTTTATTCAATGCTTCATCAAGCGACAGTTGCTGCGGCACGCCGGTATAACTGTGCACCAGGGGCAGATACGCAGCCTGATGGCTTTCAATACAAAATGAAATGCCCACCAGCTTTGCTTGCATTGGATTTAAACTGGTCGTTTCACTATCCACGGATACCAGTTGCGCAGCATCCAACCGGATTAGCCAATCATTCAACTCGCCTTCGGTGAAGATAGTCTGGTAAGTTCCTGAATGCGTCTGAGCAGCACTGTTGTTTCCGTTATCCGTTGCCAGCGCTGTCCGATTTTCGTTAGGCTCACTTGATCCCGATTGACTTGTATTGCTTTGCTGGCGCAATTCGCGCAATGACGCCCTCATGTCCAGTTGTTCATAGAGCCGGATAAGTTGCCCGGTATCCTGAGGTTTAGATGCAAGATCGGTGATTCTGACTGGCAGATCCACATCGCATTTAATCGTAATTAACTGGCGCGCTATATCGAACCAATCCAGTGCCTTACGTAAATTGTCGCCAATCGCTCCCTTGAATTCATCGGCATGTGCAATGATGTTGTCCAGCGATCCATATTGCGTCAGCCATTTGACCGCAGTTTTGGGTCCCACTTTATGCACGCCAGGAACGTTGTCAGACGTATCCCCTACCAACATCAGATAATCCAACATACGTTCCGGCGCTACGCCAAATTTTTCAACCACACTTGCCTCATCGAGTACTTCATTGCTCATGGTATTAACCAGCGTTATCTTTGCGTTGACCAATTGCGCAATATCTTTATCACCGGTTGAGATAATGCACTGCATATCTGCTTCAGCAGCTTGTTTTGCCAGGGTGCCAATGACATCGTCGGCTTCCACACCATCAATAATCAACATTGGCCAACCCATTGCACGGATGCAGGCATGCAAAGGTTCAATTTGAATGGCCAGATCATGCGACATAGCCGGTCTATGCGCTTTATACGCAGGATAGAGTTCGTCGCGGAAAGTTTTACCTTTTGCATCAAACACACACGCGCTATAATCCGCTTGGTAGTCCTTATGTAAGCGCCGCAGCATATTGAGCACACCATGAATTGCACCCGTCGGTTCGTTGTTACGATTGCGTAAATCAGGTAATGCATGAAAAGCACGATATAAATAAGACGAACCATCCACCAGCAACAATGTTTTCATTTACAAATTCCTATGAACCTACGAGATAAACCGGCCACTCACCTATCTGTGGATAAACCTTGGTCAGCAAAAGAGTCATGGCGCCTGTTTGGAATTATGGCAGAGTTTGTTGAAGGAACAGAACGTCTTGATACCATTCAACCTGCTGTCAGTATTTTTGGCAGCGCGCGTACCAACCCAGACAGCCCACACTATAAATTAGCCGAGCAAATTGCCAAACAACTTTCTGATGCTGGTTTCTCAGTTATCTCCGGTGGCGGGCCAGGTATCATGGAAGCTGCGAATAAAGGCGCTTATTTTGGGAAATCACCCAGCATCGGTTTAAATATTCAATTACCCCACGAACAGCATCGTAACGCTTACCAGGATATCAGTCAGACCTTTCGGCATTTCTTTGCACGTAAATATATGTTTGTTAAATTTGCGACTGCCTACGTAGTGTTACCCGGGGGCTTTGGAACATTGGACGAATTAATGGAAGCGTTGACACTGGTGCAAACCGGAAAAACCCGGAAAATGCCCATTATCTTAGTCTATTCGGAATTCTGGCGCGGATTACTTGACTGGTTCCAGAAGACATTAATCGCCGAAGGCTTTATTTCTGCGGAAGATATGAACTTGATCCAGATCATTGATGAACCCAGTCAGGTAGTTAACGCAATTTTTCAGTATTATGAAACCAGTGGATTTGAACCAACTGCTGCTGAAAGAGAAATTCAGCTCAATCTTTAACCGTCGCCTACGATTTTAGGTAGAATACAAAGTAATCCTGACCTACCGGCAACCAAAATGTACCAACTTATCTTTATACTGCTGTTAAGTTCTACAATACCTGTCATGGCGCAAACTGAGCAGCCGAAACAGACGAAAAAATCTTCACAGCCGGATAATTTAATACCATTGCCGGAAATTCCTGAATTACCCCGTGATTTGACCGATCCGCCACCACTTCCACCCGATATTCCACCGGATCCTGAGCTGGAAACACAGGTTACCATTATAAAACGTGGAGAAGATACCATTGAAGAACACCGAATCAATGGCGAGCTTCTCATGATCAAAGTTATTCCACGTATCGGCCCGCCTTACTACCTGAAAAAAAATACTGGTAGAGGTTCACACACGCATGCGGGTGAAGCGGGTATTGATGTCAGTCCACCCATGTGGCAACTGTTTAAATTTTAACTTTAATACAAAACGAAACCAAACGTGATCCCATGAGATTCATCAGCGCTTACTTCTTTTTCGTTTTTTTATCCTGTTAACTCATGTCTGTTTTCACACCAGTTACTGATAGCCAGCTCACGGCTTGGTTAAAAGATTACGCGCTTGGTCAGCTTATCAATCTGCAAGGTATCTCCTCAGGTATTGAGAATACCAATTATTTTGTCACGACCACGCAAGGCAAGTTTGTATTGACCTTGTTCGAGAAATTAACGAACCACGAATTACCTTATTATTTGAATTTGATGGCACATTTATCGCAGCATAATATCCCTTGCCCGGCTCCGATTCCTAGGTTGGATCACAGTCTATTAGGTAAACTGAACGGCAAACCGGCGACAATCGTTACCTGCCTGCCGGGACAATCATTAACACACCCGACCGCAGAACAATGTGCAGAAGTTGGTAGAGTACTGGCACAAATGCACTTATCCGGAAAATCCTATCCCGGGAAAATGAATAATCCACGCGGATTAACATGGTGGCAAGCCAAAGTGCCTGAGATTTCACCGTTCTTATCTGCAGATGAGAAATCGTTACTCAACTCAGAACTTGATGCTCAGTTGGCGCAACAAACCACGACATTACCCAGTGGCGTTATCCATGCTGATCTGTTCCGGGACAATATTTTGTTTACCGGTCAGAAAATTGGCGGTGTTATCGATTTTTATTTCGCCTGCAATGATACTTTTTTATATGATCTGGCAATTGTTGCCAACGATTGGTGCATGACTGAGGAAAAGATTTTGGACAGAATGCTCACACTTTCACTCATTGAAGCCTATCATACGATTCGACCATTATCCGGTGCCGAGCAAGATGCCTGGCCTGCTATGTTGAGTGCAGGTGCGCTACGTTTCTGGATTTCCCGGCTTTATGATTACCATTTGCCACGCCCGGGAGAACTGACACATGCCAAAGATCCCGCTCATTTTAGAGAAATATTGAAAAATCACGCGACAGATCCAGACAAACTGCGACAACTCTGGATATAAATAATAATTAAAACTGTTTATCGAACTTAACTGGAGAAACATCAATGGAAATGCATCAAGTCCACGGAAAACAGGGATTGCAATGGATCTTAAGCGGCTTCTACCTGTTCCGCAAAGCGCCGCTGGCTTGGGTATTTGTTTGCTTTACCTTGATGTTGATTGCGATGGCAATGTCGTTCATACCCTTGCTGGGAAAGTTTATTTTTACATTAATTTCACCCATATTTCTGGCCGGAATCATGTTGGGCTGCAAGGATATGGAACAAGGTAAACCGATTGAGTTGAAACACTTATTTATTGCTTTCAGAACCACCCCGGCACCACTCATTACCATTGGCGGTATCTATCTGATTGGGCAAATCCTGATCATTGGCCTGGTGATGTTGATCGGAGGCTCTCAGATGACAGACATGCTGTTATATGGAAAAAGAGTCGACGAAAGCGAATTAATGGGTGTGATGAGCAACATGCTCACCTCTTCACTGATTGCATTAACCCTTTCCATTCCGCTGATGATGGCTTCCTGGTTCTCACCTTTGTTGGTGGTATTCCACAATGTTCCACCGATTGTTGCGATGCAAAGAAGTTTTTTTGCCTGTCTGAAAAACTTCATCCCGTTCCAGTTGTACGGCGTTACGCTGATTGTGCTCACTGTTCTTAGCCTGATGCCTTATGGTCTCGGGCTCGTCATCCTGATCCCCACTATTTTCACTTCAATTTATGTCAGTTACAAAGACATTTTTCTGGCCGAACCACTGCGCTTCAACAATGGCTCATCCGAACCAGATAATCAAAAAACAAACTGGACGAATGTTGATGAATCCTCGACAAAAGAAAATGAAACCAAAGCAGAACCCAATAACACAGAAAATAAAACACTTAAGTTGAGTGAAACAATTCAGTGCGCGCAGTGTAATTTATCTGTTCCGAGAAACGAGGCGATTGAAGATCAAGAGCAATTCTTTTGCAGCGAGGAACACCGTCAGCAGCATCAAGCTGCAGGAAAATCAGAGAAATGAGTCAAGAATTGGCGCTATCATACTAAACTACAGTCAATTTCGCGTACTCGAGTAATAACCATTTCGTTCCGGCATGATCAAAATTAACCTGGACGCGCGCTTCACTGCCGCTCCCTTCATAGTTGGTAATGATACCCGCACCAAATTTGGCATGTAGCACGTTCTGTCCGATTCTCCATGTGCCGCTGGAAGATTTTTTCTGACTGTAAGTTGTAGCTCTTGAGATGGATGTTGAGGTTTTATTATCAGTATTTGAATAGAATGGTTTCTGGTCAACTTTAGGTGTTGATTGCAGCCATTTCAAACAATTTTCCGGAATCTCATTCAGGAAACGCGATGCGATGTTATAGCGGGTTTGGCCGTGCAGCATACGGCTTTGTGCAAAACTGATATATAACCGGCGGCGCGCGCGTGTCATGGCCACGTACATCAACCGTCTTTCTTCCGCAATGCCATTGATCTCATTCAGACTGTTTTCATGCGGAAAAAGCCCTTCTTCCAATCCACTCAAAAATACGCTATAAAACTCCAGGCCTTTGGCAGCATGCACCGTCATCAGCTGCAACGCATCCTGACCGCTACCCGCCTGATGCTCACCGGCTTCCAGCGAAGCATGTGCAAGAAATTCTGCAAGGCTGTCATCTTCGGCTTCGTGCACAAAACTGGTTGCCGCGTTAATCAACTCATTCAGATTTTCCAATCTTTCTGCGCTTTCTCGCTCTTTGGCATAATGCGCTAGTAATTCACTGTGCGTCAGCATGTGTTCAACAATTTGAGGCAATGGTAACGTGCTGCAGCTTTGACGCATCGTCATGATCAAGTGAACAAATCCTGCAATGCCTTTTAAAGATTTGGGTGATTCTTGCACGATTGCTGTTTCACCGCCGTATTTCTGCAGCGCCGTAGCCCACAAGCTTCCGCCTTGCAATTTCGCATCATCCAGCAATTGCTCCAAACTGCGTGCACCAATCCCGCGTGCCGGGAAATTGATCACGCGCAATAACGCACTATCATCGTCAGGATTGGCAATCAAGCGCAAGTAAGCCAACGCATGCTTGATTTCCTGGCGATCAAAGAAACGCATGCCGCCGTAAACGCGATACGATATGGCGGCATTAAACAAACTGTGTTCCAAAACCCTGGATTGCGCATTGGAGCGATAAAGCAATGCCATCTCTGACAAGGTAATGCCTTCCGCATGCAAAGTTTTGACTTCCTCAACGATAAATGCAGCCTCATCGAAATCATTCGGTGCATTATAAACACGTACTAGTTCGCCCTTCCCTTCGGCGGTCCAAAGATTCTTCCCCAAACGTTCGCTATTGTTTTCAATCAGTGCGTTAGCAGCATCGAGGATATTGCCGTGCGAGCGGTAATTTTGTTCCAGCTTGATCACTTTGGAGATGCCGAAATCACGCTCAAAATCTCTCATATTGCCGGAATAAGCGCCGCGAAATGCATAAATACTTTGGTCGTCATCACCCACGACAAAGACTGCCGCGGCATCTTTCGTTCCCACGCCCGCCAGCAATTTGAGCCATTTATACTGCAATGGATTGGTATCTTGAAACTCGTCCACCAGGATATGACTAAAACGTTCCTGATAATGCTTGCACAAAATTTCATTGCGGCTCAGCAATTCGTAACTGCGCAGCAGTAATTCGGGGAAATCTACCGCACCTTCCTTGTTACATTGCTGCTCATAAGCCTGATAAAATTCAAGCATATGGCGTGAAAAAGCATCTTTCGCTACAACATAAGCTGCACGTAATCCGGCTTCTTTGGCATTATTGATAAACCATTGCACTTGGCGCGGCGGGAATTTCTTATCATCGGCCGACAAGCTCTTCAAGATACGCTTAACTAAAGCCAGTTGATCAGCGGAATCCAGAATCTGAAATGTTTGCACCAAGCCGGCATCCTGATAATGGGTACGCAGCATGCGGTGACACAATCCATGAAATGTCCCAATCCACATGCCGCGTGTATTTATCGGCAGCATGGCGGTAATACGGGTCAACATTTCCTTGGCAGCTTTATTGGTGAAAGTAACGGCCAGAATACCGTTCTGACTGGTTTTCCCCGATTGAATCAGATAAACAATCCGTGTCGTTAGCACGCGTGTTTTTCCACTGCCCGCGCCGGCCAACACTAATACCGATTGATGCGGTAGCGTAATAGCTTCCAGTTGCTGTGGATTCAGATCTGATAGTAAGGAAGTCATGTAACGATTTTAACCAAGTCTCCCATGATCATACTGAAGCAATTTGTATGAAATGGATCTCTAACTCACACTGATTAATTCAGAATCCGATAAATGAATATCCACATCTTATCGTGATCCATGAATTAACCGGAGGTCAGTCAAAAATTACTACGCTCTACTTTTTGCAACAATTTCCAGAATCAATGGGGTCAATATGAGTTCTATCGCCATGCCCATTTTTCCACCAGGAACGACGATGGTATTGGGACGGGACATAAATGAATCATGAATCATACTCAGTAAAAAAGGAAAGTCTGCTGTCAGCGGATCCCTAAAACGAATCACTACAAAACTCTCATCCAATGTTGGAATTTCACGTGCGATAAATGGATTAGAAGTGTCGACAGTGGGCACACGCTGGAAGTTGATATGAGTGCGTGAAAACTGTGGCGTAATGTAATGCACATAGTCATGCATGCGGCGCAGAATGGTGTGTGTAACCGCTTCTGCCGAATATCCGCGAGCACTGGTATCACGAAATATTTTCTGAATCCATTCCAGATTAACAATCGGCACCACACCGACCAGTAAATCAACGTACTTGGCCACATCTGCCGTATCGCTTTTTGCACCACCGTGCAATCCTTCATAAAACAGCAAGTCGGAACCGGCCGGAATCGGTGACCAGGGAGTAAATGTGCCAGCTTTCTGCTTCCAGGGTTCCGCTTCTTCATCATTATGCAGATATAAACGCGTCTGGCCGCTGCCGCTTTCGCCATACTCTTTGAATAAGGCTTCCAGTTTCTCAAATTCATTGGCTTCCGGACCAAAATGGCTGATCGCACGTCCGTTGTTTTTTTCCGATTCTGCCACGGCTTGCTTCATTGATTCACGATCATAACGGTGAAAACTATCCCCTTCTACGATCGCGGCTTTCAAATGCTCACGACGGAAAATATGTTCAAAGCTTGATTTTACCGTTGAGGTGCCTGCACCTGAAGATCCGGTAACGGCAATAACCGGGTTTTTTTGCGACATTCTAATGTTCTCCTAAAAAATATAACATTCAAGTTCACCGGACCAAGTAAAAGTCATCGACAGCAATTCTGTATTAATATGATACTTCTTTCTTTTCATATTTGGCAGCGGTGATCAGTTTGTATTCAGCGCCGTTCAGATTGAAAGCGATACGATATTGGGGCCTTATTGGAACTTATAAAATTTAAATCATGTCAGATTGATTGCTTACATAGCATGCGTATTGTATACCAAGACCACACATAAATTGTCTTTGGCATTTGTATAAGTCAGTAGAAAGTTAAAAGACTGATATTACCTGATGATTGGATTGATTTAGGATTGAGCTCGTATGAAAAGTTTCAAATGGCCATTGATCACAATTTCATTTCTAACCATAGCGCTCTACAACTTCGCATTGGCTGAAGGAGACGGTGGTGGTGATGGCGGCGAGGACAGTAGCAACGATTATGATGGCAGTGGCCATCATGATGGTGACGGCCATCATCACCACCATGGCAGTCATAATCAATTCATTTTCGGCCTCGGTGGCTACTATGACCCTTGGTTCTGGGGTGGCTACGGCTACTATAATCCGGGATTCTGGGGAAATTACTATGGTCCGGGTTTTTATAGTCCTTACGGCTATCGCGCGCATGGTTATACAGATCCTTTTTTCAGGCCTTACAATACTTATCCACCCGTTGTCACAGCGCCCTCTCGGCCACCTGCCTACATACAGCAGCAGGAACCCAAATTCGCACAACCAAAAACCAACTACTGGTACTATTGCCAAAAACCGGAAGGATATTATCCGCATATTAAGGCATGTCCGGGCGGATGGACACAAGTCGCTCCTCAACCCTATGCACAATAATGAAGCGAGAACACCATGAAAGTAATTAAACGAGTATTGATATTAATAATGGTTTACATATTAGCAGCGTGCGTCAGTTTGCCAAACGGGCCTAGCGTTATGACATTACCAGGTGCCGGCAAAAGCTTTGACCAGTTTCGCCATGATGATTACGACTGTCGCAGCTATGCATACGAGCAAGTGGGTGGTACCACACCGCGGCAAGCATCGCAAACTAGCGGAATAGAAAGCGCTGCTATCGGTGCCGGATTAGGTGCTGCTGCAGGCGCAGCGATTGCTGGAGGAGGTGGTGCGGCAATTGGTGCTGGCACTGGTCTTTTGACCGGTGGACTAGTCGGATCAGGTACTGCCAGCAGTTCCGCATACGTCAATCAACAGCGTTATGACATTAGTTATATCCAGTGTATGTATGCCAAAGGCCATCGCGTACCAGTATCCGGCAGAATCACCAATGATCCACCTGCAAATAACAATAGAGGAAGCTCATCTCCACCACCTAACTTTAACCCGCCGCCACCCCCGCCAGGCAATCCACCGCCTCCGCCTCCACGATAATTTCTCACTGACTTGTTACTCGCTCTCGGTAACAAGCCAGTGAATCAGCGATACTTTATATCTAAGCTGCGCTTGCAATCTCTGTGCTTAAATCTGCTAATGATTCAAATTACTCTACGCTCCATCATCGACTGACTTATCAAACAGCCAATAACTCAGTATCATATTAAGTTAGAATATGCAGTTGAATAGGGTCGGTGATTCATCTGCAATCATTGTTATCAGGATAGCAGATGAAATTTTGGTTATCCATAAACTGCAACTGGATTTTAAGATAAGAACATAGGAGTAAAACTGTGCACCCGATTGTACCCATTATCATGGCACTTGGCGCCATTCTGTTTCTTGTAGGCATAACCGTTCAGGCTCGGCTTGGCGTGCAGCGTATCCATACAATAAAACTACGCGGAAAGGAATATAAAGTTTGGTTTTTTGTCGCGACTACTGCCATCGCAGGCGTCGCATTAATTATGATATCGGTTTTAATACCGAAATATATGCCTTATCAGCCTGAGTCAGCTTCCAATTCAGTGCAGCCTGTACTACCCAGTAACTTGAAATATGAACTGAATTCCGTTTTATCCAGTATGAATCTTAATGACGATGCGATGATGAATACCATCAGCCGATTCCAGGTGGAATACCAGGAAGCATCGCAAAGAAACGAGAAAAACACTATGGATTTGCTCATTCTGGAAATGGCCTACCGGATCAGAACTGAACTGCAGAACCGGAATCACCCGGGAAACCAGATCGAGCGGGAAGTAGAGAGAATTATTGGGATTCTGAAGCAACCTGTCAAACAGGGGAACGATAAATAAAATAATTATCTGATATTTCTAAAAATATAATTCTATTAACTATTTAAGGAGTTTGCTATGAAGAAAATGATTCAAGCACTGTTAATGTTATCTGTCCTATTTTTAGCAATTCCCAATCTAGCACTCGCAGATGAATATCCTGATAAGGCTCTTGAGAAACTGGGAACTGGCCTTGCTAATGCTGTGACTGGGGTCGTTGAAATACCTAAAACGATAATAATCATCGGCAACAGAGATGGTGTCATTCATGGAATGACCGTCGGATTCATTAAAGGCATTGCCTATACTGTTGGCCGTTCATTGAGCGGTGCTTTCGATATCGCAACATTCCTTGTACCAACTACACCTTTTGTCAAGCCTACCCATATTTGGGATGATTTCAACCGGGAAACAACCTTCGTTGAAGCAAAAATGCGCTAATATTTTTTATCTCTGCATCATTATTGCGATTACTTAGCAGTCATTGCCATAACAGTGATGCATCTATTCAGATCATTACATAAAATTACGCGTATGCAAGGCAGAGAGTGATTGCGCTCTCTGCTCATCAAAACCAATCTTGCGCAAACGCCGTACACGCCCCTGCCCCATATCGGCAATCAGTTTTTGCACTTTCTCCCAACCCGCGCACAACGCCTCGGGTTGCCACGAACCGGCAGCCAGCAATATCAAAGAATCAAATACTTCTTCGTTAAGACCAGCAGCATGAGCCAGAACATCGTGACGACGTTCGATGGCTGCCGCCAAGCGTTCCAGCAATTTCAAATCCTCTCTCACATGTTGCGTGAGGTGAGCAACACCAAACGCAACATGGCGGGCTTCGTCCTGACCAACCAGCCGCGCTATCTCGCCTGTCACTGGGTCTGGCGCGTGTTGATGCAGAAACTGCAATAATGATAAAAAACTGCCTTCACCGAGCACGGAGAGTAGCATCGCCGATAATGCAAAATCCGTTTCATCAATCAACGTTTTAAGGGATGCCTGACCACCGGCAGTGGATAAACCCAGCTTCGGTCTGCGCAACAGTGCGCGCCGGGTAAATACTTCGATATGACGCGCTTCATCAGCCGCTTGGATCGCCAGCAACTGCATCACTTCGCGGAAGTGCGGATGTATTTGTGCGGCAAATCTGGCCGGAATGACAAGTGCCGCGGTCTCATTCTCGATAAGATACGTCATCACTTGCACGACTGCATCTTCAATTTCATCGTGCAACACGAAAGGCTCATCCCACGGAATCGCTGTAGCAGGATTCCATTGCGCGGCAGCAGCCTGAGCATACAATCGTGCAGCTTCCTGCGCCCAGACTTCGGCACGCGTATCGAGGTGAAAATCAAAAGCCGGCGCACCGGCTTCAATCATCGCGCTGCGGCCCGCCAATCCCCAGTTGGCATGCGCATGGGTCTGCGGCGTGGTGGCGTCACCGGTCGATTGTGCACCACGCCAACGCCCAACTTCAGCGCCACCACGGTATATCACCGCTACCGGCTCACCCTTAGATTGTGAGATTTCGATTTCGTGACCTTGCGCACGGCACCAGCCACGTAAATGTATGGCTAGTTCCGGTGCATTGCCGTACACCGCAACCGAAGCATGCACCGGCACTGCGCGCAGCGCACGTTTTATCAACAAATGTCCGCCTTGATCCAGCCCCAAATCACCGAGCTCGACGCTGCACATACCCCCCTCGATCATGAGTAAGACTTGTTTACGTCAGCAACAAATGCGTCGATAGTTTTGAATCGATTAACAGCTCTGGCCAATAATGCATATTTTTCAGTGCGTCCCGGCTTCCATTGTTTTAATCCTTCGAGATCCAGCAAAGACCTGACCAGCGGGTCGTCGTACGACATCGACATCAGGAGATCACAAAATCGTGTAATAACCGCTTCAGGCGCATCATCCAACACGGTAAAATTGCAATGATCATATTCACCAGTCTGTGCAAGAATGCGCGTGCTATTCGATGGCAGCGTACCCTCGCGGGAAAATAACAAATGATTACCGTCGATCATACAAGCCGCATCGACTGTTCCTTCGATTAATGCTTTGGCGGCATGGCGCTCACCCCCGATATGGTCGCCGTGTTTACCAACCAGTACATCAAATAAGCGCACCGCAAAATCTTTTTCTGGCTCAAGACCCGCCTCTGCCAAATGCAATAACGGAATCAATGTCGCCTGCGGTGAGTCGGAAGCACCCACGGCAACGGTCTTACCACGCAAATCTTCAATCGACCGGATCGGTGAATCATTGCGCACGGCAATTACACTGGTGAGATCACAATCGGTATCGCGCATGGCAATTGCTCTGATTGTTCGGCCGGTTTGCGCGGCAATGCGTTCGGCCTGCAACCATGCCAGCGGAGAATTCCACGCTACGTGAAAGTGTCCGGCAAAATGCCCTGCCACTTGCCGCTCATAGTTTGAATATAGAATGTAATCAAAATCAAAATCGTGCTGCGCAAACCATTTTTGGAAACCATCCCAAATGGTGACAACCTTCGGGTCGTATGCAACCGCTCCCAGTATTAACGTTGTAGCCATGCAGCGTTCTCTCAAAATACCGGCAGACCGCAAATGGCCTTGCCGATGAAGTCATACAATTGATCGGTTGTCGGTGCCATCACGGTACCGGCGCGTGCATCGCGAAATCGCCGTTCCACACCGACTTCACGGCGGAAAGCGGCACCACCGCAAACACGCATTGCCGTATCCAATACTTGAGTGGCAGATTCGCCGGAGGCGGCTTTGCATTCCAATACACGCAACATCACATCTTCGCGACCTGTTTCCAACGCAAGCAGCGTATCAAGCCACAGACAGCGCGCCTGATCGGTTGCAATCCGCATACGTGCAAGATACGCTCGGATAGTCGGGAGTTCTGACAATGCCGAATCAAGATAATCATAGCGCGTTCCCGCCACGTGACTGCACGCAGCCGCCGTCGCGCCCTCCATCAATCCGATTCCAGTGGCGGCTGTAAGCACATTAAATAAAGGCAACACCGTATCGAGCATAATCGCCAGACCTTGGCCATCTTCGCCCAGCATAGCATGGGCTGGGATTAAAACATTTTCAGCAGCGACCGGTGTAGAATCATTACCGCGCAAACCGAGGCCATCAAAACTACCTGTTATCGAAATGCCGCTGCTGTCACTCGGAACCAGCCAAAGGGTACTAGCACCTTCGGCGGCAGCAGGTTTGCTCGACCATACATACAAAGTCGCATGGTGCGCCGATGTCACCCAATTCTTTCTGGCATTTAAGCAAATACCGTTTGGCGCGCGCGTTGCTGTACTCACTGGCGCCCAGAAGTGGCTGCGTGATCCCGCTTCAGAAAAAGCCAATGTAGCCAGATGATTGCCTTGTGCGAGCTGCTTACGTACCGTTTCAGTGCCATATTTTTCTATGACAGCCGCCGCCGTATAATGCATACAGATTACCATTGCGGTCGATGCACATTCGCGTGCGAGACGTTCAACCACCAGCGCAGCAGCGCGCGGACCTTGTCCCAATCCCCCTACGCCTTTTGCACTAATCAATCCCAGCATACCAGTATCGCGCAAAGCATCAATCGCCGCCTGCGGAAATGCGCCTGTTTGATCTACTTCGGTTGCGTTCTTCGCGACGATATTCGTTGCAATTTTTTCTACATTATCTAAGTAGTCAGTCATAAATTTTTTTATGTGGTTGCACCTGAGCGGATGCCAAGATGTTAGCGTTGCTTCTCACGCAAAGATTATTTCTCGCTGTTTAATCACGAACTCAAATAGAACTGCCCATACTTGCAGGCGGCGAATCCGCTATCAAACATTCTCTAAATGAATACGCATCGATTCCCTCAGTTAAGCCATTACTTTCAACGAGTACAAAACTGATACAATCTTTCTCTTTGAAAAAATATTTATATTTATCAGGTTGCACCATATCAGGCAAAGCAATTTCATAAAACAAAGCATCCTGCACCCACCAGCGGCCTGATTCCGTGAAACTCTTTATCGTATCATCCGGTTCCTTAAAGCTGAATTCAATCGTATACGTGCCATCAGAATTTCTGGTTTGTATCCAGCTTTTTATCGTACCATTTTTTTCGGCATATTCGCCTTTCCACACTCCGATCAACTTGATGTCAATAAATGGGCTTGGATTAGCTACTGTGATTGCGTTACAGGCGAACAGACTAATTGCCAGAAGTACCAAAAAAAATAGTTTCATTGCTTTTCCTTTTGTTACTGTCAATTCAATCATTTTGTTTGAGTTAATTTGGAGAAGAAATTATCTCATTTTTCCAATCCAACACGCATAAAGTATTTTTTTACTGTGCCCCTTACAGTCATCAATTTATATTTT
Organism: Nitrosomonas sp.; assembly: GCF_043753625.1. GTDB lineage: Bacteria > Pseudomonadota > Gammaproteobacteria > Burkholderiales > Nitrosomonadaceae > Nitrosomonas. Next base: position 2,274 of record NZ_JAYUWI010000119.1, on the reverse strand, counting down.
CAACGTAATATCCCCGCAATATCCCCGCAATAGGCCCGTCATATCCGGCCTTTATAATCATTCATGTACTGTAAAGCCATACTCGGGAGCAAATCGAGGGCCGGAAAATCCAGGACCTGCAAAGACGATAGCGCATATCTTATGACCGCAGATAGCCAGATTGCCTGTACATAGCATCGCATAAAAGAAATTTCTATGTATTACATTCAGGAGAATCCTATGTTCAAGAAAAAAACACTCGCTTTTTTAGTTTCCGGAGCGCTCATAACTATGGCCGGAACCATGCAAGCCACCGCTGCGAGCACCGGTTTTGATAATTTTACAGCCTTATCTAGCAGCGTTGCTGCTGGCTCCTTACCGGAATCCAGCCCATTTCAACTTGCTAATCCATCCTGGACACAAGTATCCATCGCCAATCGCACCAACCAGCTAAACCAAGGTCAAGACAATAGCGGCAACTGGGATATGATTACTGCTAACGAAACTGGGATCGATGCCGGCCGTTATCTGTTCATGCCTTTTGAAACAGACACTGCAGGTGTTCAGCGCATTGATTTGTTGAATCCCGATTATAATACTCGCACCGTAACCCTCGTTGCACCGGGTACACAAGATTTCGTTTCGGGCGACGCCTCTCTCTGGACACCGTGGGGTAGCTACCTGACAGCCGAGGAATCGTGGGGCACCGGCAGCACAAATGGTCGCCTATTTGAACTGACCAATCCAATTACCGCAACCGGCACAGGCGATTCAAATTTCGTGCAACGCGCTATTATTCCACACGTCTCACACGAAGGCCTGGCGTTCGATAATCACAACAACTTCTACTTCATCGACGAAGTAAACGGTGGCAGCATTTACAAGTATGTCTCCGCTAATCCGAACGCAACCAATGGCGATGATTATTTTGCCGCTGGCCAAACTTTCGTAATGCAGGTCAGCGGCGGTGGAAATGCCAATGCAACTGGCGCTATCACCTGGGCACCGATCACAGATGCCAATGGCGGTGTGTTAGCCGGCATTTCTGTTCTCAATAGTGATGGCAGCATTGATGGCCGCTTGTCCGCCGACAATGCCTTAGGAACCGACTATCAGCGCCCGGAAGATCTGCAGATAAAAACACTAGCTAATGGTGACCAGATCTTGTACGTTGCAACCACCACCACGGACGAAGTTTATTCCTTTAATCTTGGCAGCAATACCGCTAGCTTATTTGCGAATACCTCGACTCTCGATCAAGCCACAGGTCTGGGCGTAGGTGACACGTTTAATAATCCAGACAATCTGGCTATTGATGCCGAGGGGAATATATACATCGTTGAGGACCAACCAGGCGGCCAAGCCGACATTTGGTTTGCCACGGATGCCAATAATGATGGCATCGCCGAATCGATAGGCCGTTGGGCTTCCTTGTCCACCTTAGATGCTGAACCAACGGGGCTTTATTTCGACAAGTTCAACCCTAACGTGGCATACGTCAATGTACAGCATCCACTGAGTGGCGATGATCGTACCATTATGCTCACCGTCCCAGAGCCCGGAACCTACGCCATGCTTCTAGCAGGTCTAGGTTTGATTGGTGTTTCTGCTCGCCGCAGAAAATTTCCGCTAGTTAAGTAATTCAAGTTTTTAAATCTCAGCCAAAACGGGAGCTTCGGCGCCTGTCTTGGTTTGGGTCGAACGAACCCAAATAAAAACCGTCGAAAACTAATGTTTCACATGATTCCAAATACGAGAGGCTAGCATGATCTCAGGTAGATTCATGAATGCTTGTAGTATTTCGAATACTCTGCGCGATATTTTCTAAATACAAAACCATCTGTGGTTTCAACCGAGCCATTACTTTCAAGTAATGAGATACCAGAACATAGCCAATTCACAAACAGAATAATAGGAAACAACCCTATTCCAATGTCAGTGTGAAAAATGGCAAACAGTGATGTTAAACACATGCCCGAACTCTAAACTCTATTGAGAAGGAGTTACGCGGCACAGAGAGAATGACAGCAAGTAATTTTTGAACGTTCAATGGCGATTTTGACGCCTATCCGCTTCCGCAGATGTTTGCCTTAGCAGAGATAATTTACTTATTTTACTTACACTTATAGCCAGCATGTTCTTGAAGAACTCAGCTTGAAATGACGCCATCATGGACTGCATGATTTTCTGGTTGTTGCTTAAGGAAGCTCTGATTAAGTCCTTCGACAGGCTCAGGACGAACGGTAATATATTGATTACGTTCGTGGTGAGATTCTATGGTTCGCGTCAAGCATT
>NZ_JAYUWI010000118.1:0-77372 GCF_043753625.1 Nitrosomonas sp. | reverse complement strand
CATGCATTCGATTTCGCCAAATACGGAACCCGTTACCTCGGTGCGTTTGTTTACCGTTTCAACCGGCGCTTCCATCTTGAAGCACTCCCTCTGCGTCTATTCGTCGCTGCAGCCACTACCGGGCCTCGCCCGGCACGTTGGCTTCGGCAAGCTGAAGAATCTTTCTAATCAGGAAATAGATTGCCTGCTTTATTCACGTAGCGGTTTTTTGGCAAGCTTGCGCTGTAATGTGCGGCGATGCATATTTAATATTCTGGCAGTAACTGACACATTGTTATCATTCTCGGTGAGGACGCGCTGAATATATTCCCATTCAAGCCGCCCTACCGATAATGGATGTGCACTGATAGCTATATTCGATTCGCCAGCTGTACGTTCAAAAGCAGCCATAATATCATCGGCGTCGACTGGTTTTGCAAGATAATGGGTAGCGCCGAGTTTGATGGCCTCAACCGCCGTAGCGATACTGGCATAGCCCGTCAACATGACAATGCGGGTACCGGAATCCAAGGTTTTCAGTTTCTCAACCAGAACCAATCCGGATTCACTGGATAATTTCAGATCGACAATTGCATATTCAGGTGTTGAAGCTTCGGCCAACTTCAATGCATCTTCAATAGAATATGCGCACGTTACGCTGAAGCCACGCTTTGTCATCGCTTTTGCCAGTACATCACAAAAAACTTTATCGTCGTCGACAATGAATAAACTGGGGCACTCGTTGTTGTCGGTTAATAAAGGCTCGGTCATGATATTGGTTCTAATAGCGGCAAAACAACTTGTGTACAGGCGCCGCCACTCTCAAGATTAAACAAACGAACACTGCCGCCAAATCGCTCAATATTTGCATTCGCCAGAAATAAACCGATTCCAAAGCCTTGGCCAGGCATCTTGCTGGAAAAGAAAGCTTCGCCAGCGCGTTGTATGGCTTCTGCCGATAATCCTTCACCATCATCAATAATTTCAAGATGTAACATCAAGTTTTCCCAATGGCTCTTGATCTCTATGCATTTTGAAGAGGCATCTGCAGCGTTATTAAGTAGATTGAGTATGGATTGGCTCAATAGTTGATTGTCCATAATTCTGGGTGCAGGCTGCGTGCCGGTACATTGGTAAGTAAATTTAACAGAAGGACGTATCAACTTCCATTTGTCAAGAACCTGATCAAGAAATTCATCAACAGGAAGTTCGCTGCCGTGCTCAGTTCTGTCTTGACCTGCTTTGGCCAGTAATTGGGTCAAAGTTTTCTTGCAGTGGACAATCTGATCACGCAAGATATGAATATTGTTCTGAAATTCAATATCATTTTTATATTCTTGTTGTAATTCTCCGGTCACAACAGCCATTGTTGAGAGCGGCGTGCCAAGTTCGTGTGCTGCGCCGGCTGCCAGTGTTCCCAGAGCAATAATTTGTTCATTGCGTAATGCCTGTTCTCGCGCTTTAGCAAGATCCCGATCTCGATCTCGAATCGAGGAGCTCATTTTAACAACGAACCATGCGATGATTACAGTACTTAATACGAATGCCAACCACATTCCTGACACATGTAACGCAAATTCAATGAGATGATTACTGTGCTCGTGCGGCAATGGTACATAATTGAATAATAGCAGCGTATAACAAGCAATTGTGACAATAGCCATAACCCACGTATAACGCCAAGGCAGTGTGGCAGCAGCGATTGTCAAAGGCAGTAGATAGAGTGAAATAAATGGATTGGTTGAGCCGCCACTGAAATACAATAATGTACTTAATGCCAAAACATCAATCAGTAATTGTAAAAAGAACTCCGTATGGGATACCGGCCATTTGCGGTATAACCGTACCCATGTCAACAGATTTAACAGAGTGAGTATTGCGACGACAGAGATCATTTGTGTCCATGGAATTACAATATCGATGGTCCAGTACACAATTGCAAATGTCAGGCACTGGGCAACGATGGCAATATTCCGGAGCCAAAATAAACGTTGTAAATTTTTTCTGAGCGGTGATTGACTGAGGTCACTAAACATTATTTAAGAATATCGTAAAAATCTTTTTTAATTGTGAGCTGATATAGAACATTATCTTAAATTCTCTTGAAATGCTATGTGGCAAATTGTCTCAGGGTGAGTTGAATAGCTGTGCCAGAAATTTGATTCATAATGCGGACTTCTAAGAAAGTTTATGACATACAATTACATAGCGCTATTTTCCATCGCGATAAAGATGGTTTGTTATGTAGCTTTTCTGAAGGATCGCTGGCTCTGGAGAGGCTTAGTCAGCGTGAGTGTTTATCAGAGTCATGGTAACCAATGGTTTTTTCGGTTAGAATCGTGTGCTATTTTATCTTATGCTAATGAATTAGCATTATCTTTTTGAAATTATTTTATGATTCTTATCCTTGTTCCAAATACCCGGCTTGATAGTCCTGAATATAAACAGTTGTTGACGCATCTTGCCAATTTTTCAGGGATATCAACGCGTGTTCATACTGAAGTGGGTGACGAACAGGCACTGACAGAGATATATTTAATAGGTAACACTAAAGTGTTATCTATTGAGGATGTTAGCTCGCTTCCTTGTGTTGACCGGGTAGTCCGGGTTTCCGAGGAATATCGCGTTTTAGGACGACACAAGGGTGATGATCGCCCGACACATTTTGATTATAACGGTGTTCGTTTTGGGCAAGATACGCTGAATGTGTTCGCAGGATTGTGTGCGGTTGACACCATTGAGCACGTTGAAATGATGATGAAGGCATTGCGTGATCATGGACAGGTTTGTACGCGAATGGGCGCCTATAAGCCGCGAACCAGTCCTTATTCATTTCAGGGGCATGGTAAAACTTGTCTTCCTTATGTTTTTGATGTGGCAGGAAAGTACGGCATAAAAGTTATCGCGATGGAGATTACGCATGAATCTCACTTGGAAGAAATACGTAATGCGCTCTATCAGACGGGTAATGCAACGGGTGTTATGTTGCAGATTGGGACCAGGAATACACAGAATTTTGAACTGCTGAAAATTGTTGGCCGTCAGCAGAATTTTCCAGTACTGATAAAACGTGGTTTTGGCATTACTCTGGACGAATCATTGAATGCCGCAGAGTATTTGGCTTCGGAGGGAAATCGCAAAGTGGTTTTCGGGTTACGCGGTATGAAAACAAATATGGGTGATCCGCATCGTAATTTTGTTGATTTTTCGCATGTACCTGTTGTTAGAAGGTTAACTCGTATGCCGGTTTGTGTTGATCCTTCGCACTCAGTGGGTACTCGCGCAAGCTCGTCGGATGGTATTCTGGACGTGATGCATGTAACAGCTCAGGGCGTCATAGCTGGCGCTAATATGGTGTTGGTCGACTTTCATCCGGCACCCGGTAAAGCATTGGTCGATGGACCGCAAGCACTGCTAATGAAAGAACTACCGCAATTTCTGGAAGATATTCAGATTGCACGAGAAGCTTATGAAAAACGTGTCGCATTGACAGAACGCTATCGAGAGATATAAACGCTGTTAAATTTCAATGTCTGCGATTTGTGATATTAAATGCGGAATGCGCTTATCACTGATTCAGTCTAGGAAAAATATCCATTGATGGAGGATAAATAAATGATCAAAGTACTACTTTCGAATCCCAGAGGTTTTTGTGCTGGTGTGGACCGTGCGATAGAAATTGTTGAACGTGCGCTTACAATGCATGGTGCGCCGATTTATGTGCGTCATGAAGTTGTGCATAACCGTTTTGTGGTTGAGAATCTGGAGAAAAAAGGTGCTGTTTTTGTAGAGAATCTGGATGAAGTACCGCAGGATAGCATTCTGATTTTTAGTGCGCACGGCGTATCGCATGCTGTCCGGCGAGAGGCTGCAGATCGTAAATTGAAGGTATTTGATGCGACCTGTCCGCTAGTTACCAAAGTTCATGTGGAGGTGGCCAAGATGCGCAAGGATGGAAAGGAAATCATTATGATTGGCCATCAAGGTCATCCGGAAGTTGAAGGTACGATGGGGCAAATTGACGGCGAAAACAAAGGAATGTATCTGGTAGAGACCGAGATGGATGTTGATGTCCTAAAAGTTAAAGACGAGGCCAACTTGGCTTATGTGACACAAACCACTTTGTCAGTTGATGATGCTGCGCGCATTGTCGATGCTTTGAAAAGGCGATTTCCTATGATCACCGGCCCTAAGAAAGACGATATTTGCTACGCCACGCAGAATCGTCAGGATGCCGTTAAAAAAATGGTGGATCAATGCGATTTGGTCATTGTAGTGGGTTCTCCCAATAGTTCAAATTCTAACCGGTTATGTGAAGTGGCAAGAAATGCCAATGTGGAAGCCTATATGGTAGATCGCGCCGAACAATTGCAAGAAGACTGGTTTCTTGGAAAAAAAATCATCGGTATTACGGCAGGAGCTTCGGCCCCTGAAATATTGGTTCAGCAAGTGATATCCCGGCTCAAGCAAATCGGAGCCGAGCAAATCGGTGAAGATGTGATGATAGAAGAGTTAAGTGGTGTTGTTGAATCGGTTGTATTTCCATTACCGAAGGCCTGATAATTAATCTATATTCCATCCCATTTGATAGGGAGTGGTATCAAATGGTTGTGGGATACTCATTATCTCGTTAACCAGAATTTCAGCACTGGCTGGTGCCATTGTGACGCCATAGCGGAAATGACCGCTGTTGATAAATAAATTATTGATCAACGGGTGTCGAGCAATAATGGGTATGTTGTCCGGTGAAGCCGGACGTAATCCCGCCCAGTGTTGCTTGATGGGTATTTTGTGAAGTATCGGCAGAATAGCCTGCGCACGCATTAACAGATTGTCACGTACTGATGTTGTCGTCTGTTTATCAAAACCCACATCTTCGAGTGTGCTGCCAATGAGTAAATGACCATCCCGGCGAGGGATGATATATAAATCATTTTTTACAAGAATGCTGCGTACAGGTGGTGTATCAAACTTAAATAACAGCATTTGTCCTCTTATCGGCTTAATATCCAGTTTGAGAGCGTGTTTTCCCAATATTTCCTTGCTCCAAGCACCAGCGCTAACAATAGTGTAATCTGCAATAAACTTTCCACAAGATGAAGTAACGGATTGTATTTGCTGATGCGCAGTTTCCAGGCCATTCACTGCACAGCCTTCTATGATTTTCCCGCCTAATTGCGCAACTCGGTTAAGTAATGCGCGCAGCAATCTTGGATTACGTACTTGTGCAATATCAGGCAAGAATAAAGTGCGATCAAATGTTTTGCAGGTATGAATTTCAATGTTATTTCCCATGGCTGGGGTGCACAGTATTTCCCGTTCCTCTATTTTAATTTCTCTTTTTGAGCACCACTTTTGTGCGGTTTCTACATCGTAGGATGGCAATATCAGCATGCCGGATATTTCATATTCCGGATCAATTCCAGATGCTTGGTGTAACGCTGAAATCCACGCTGGAAATTGTTTGACGCTATGGCTAGTAAGGCGTGTGACAGCATCAGAATAATCCCATGGACAAAGCGGCGATAAAATACCACCGCCTGCCCAGGATGATTCTTGCCCAGCTTTGTTGCGCTCGAGTATCGTAACTTTCGCACCTTGTAATAACAGGCGTTCCGCCGTTGCAAGCCCTATGATTCCAGCACCAATGACGATTACATCTTGTTTCATTCTGGATTGATTACTTATTTATGCTTACAGAGAATTGAAAATGCTTGATATGAGTGATTGTAACCTAAGCTGCTCATAGTGCGATCGACATTGAGTGAGCGACTAAGTTGAATGGAAATGAAATAGAGTTTCATTGCTAAAGTTAATTAACCTAGTAACCGTTAAACCTGAGGTCTTTCTAGTGCATAAAATAGATCAGAGTTAAAAGCAGATTTCTTGGGAATTTTGTAAATGAAGAAGCAAGTCATGGAAAGGTTAAATTGTCGTGGTTTTACGCTGATTGAATTAATGATCACGGTGGCCATTGTTGGTATTTTGTCAGCCATTGCTTATCCATCCTATACACAATATATGATAAGAGCAAATCGTGCGGCAGCTCAGGCAGAGATGATGGATATTGCCAATCGCCAACAACAGTTTCTGCTTACTGATAGGGGTTATGCGAGCAAAACAACCTTGGAAGCAAGTGGCTATTCACTTCCATCGGATGTAAGTAGCAAGTACAGTTATGCAATTGTAATTGGAACTGGAACGGTACCTTCATATACGCTTACATTTACTCCAACTGGACCACAAGCAAGTGATGGGAATCTCATGCTCACTAGCGAAGGCGCCAAAACTCCTGCCGATAAATGGTAGCTCAGGAAATGAGAGTCTTATGTAATTCAAATCCTGTGCTTTCAATGCGTGGTGTGTCGCTTATTGAGGTTCTTGTTACTATGGTTATTCTGGCTGTTGGATTATTGGGATTGGCTGGATTGCAAGTACGCTTGCAATCTTCCGAGCTCGAATCATATCAACGCACACAGGCACTAATCTTGCTTGAGGACATGGAGAACAGGCTGTCTTCTAACCGTAGGATTGCTGCAACATATGTTACTGCAACGGCAAATCCCCTAGGGACAGGAGATAGTCAGCCTACTTCCTGCACAGGTAATGGTCAGAGCTTTGATACATGTCAATGGAGCAATGCTTTAAAAGGTGCTAGTGAACAATCTTCGACATCAACGAATGTAGGTGCAATGATAGGAGCACGCGGCTGTATCGAAGATCTTGGGACTGGTGACCAATTCATGATTACCGTGGCGTGGCAGGGCATGACTCCGATTTCAGCTCCAGCCTCAACTTGTGGTACCGGGCTATATGATGGTGAAACTGGTGCAAAATGTGTTAACGATTTGTGCCGCCGTACTATGAGTACAATCGTCCGTATAGCTAATCTGGCATCACCATGAGTGCACGTGCAGAAAAATTAGATGCTGCCTCACACTGCTGGGTACGCGGTCAGCAAGGTGGTTTTTCTCTGATTGAGTTAATGATCTCAATTACATTGGGATTGTTGATCATGACAGGTGTGCTTGCACTATATTTGGATTTAACAAAAAGTAATGCAGATCTGGCAAGAATGAACCGGCAGGTTGAGAATGGCCGATTTACCTTGCAGGTATTGCAGAAAGAGTTATGGCACGCAGGTTATTGGGATACTTATGTTCCCTCTTTACCGTCTATTACGCCGCCTACGGCAGTGCCCAATCCATGTATTGCATTCTCTGATTGGGATGCAATCTACATTAACAACATGTTCTCAATTCCTGTACAAGGCTACGTGACAGGAGTTTCTGTGCCAACTGAGTGCTCTAGCATTGTAACGAACCGGCAATCGGATTCTGATGTGTTGGTGATTCGCTATGCGTCAACTTGTGCCGCTGGTGTGGCAGGGTGTGAAAACTATAGTGCAGGTAAATTGTACTTGCAAACCCAGGCGTGTGGAAATACGGGGCATGCCAATTATGTTGCGAGTGCCGCTACAACACCTGTACTGGGTACGCCCGGCGTTTCAGTATATAAAAAAGACTGTGCCACGGTCGCTGACAAGCGGAAATTAATAATTTCCGCTTTTTACGTGCGCAATTATTCCGTCACCTCAGGGGATGGTATTCCAACATTGATGCGCACCGATTTTGACTTGAGTGGCGGCGTTGTCCAAATGCAATCAGCACAACCGATCATAGAAGGCATTCAAAGTATTCAGTTTGAATACGGACGGGATACTGATGAAGATGGCAGTCCGGATATTTTTGATGACTGCGCATCCTGCACAGCATTGGATTGGGCAAATGTGGTAGCCGTGCAGGTGCATGTCCTGGCACGTAACTTAGAGGCTTCTTCAGGGTATGTTGAGAGTAAAACTTATCAACTTGGATCAACTACATTAGGACCTTTTAATGATGGTTTTATGCGTCATGTTTATACCAGCTATGTTCGTTTAGTGAATCCGTCGGGTAGAAGAGATAAACCATGAAAAATCAACATATTATATCACGGCAAAGTGGTGCCACTTTAGTGGTTGGGCTCATTATGCTAGTTTCTATTACTTTGCTGATGATATCTGCTTTTTCACTCAGTGGTGGGAATCTGAAAGCGGTTAGTAACATGCAATTCAGGAATGAGGCTATTGCAGCAGCTAATATGGCCATTGAGCAGACGATAAATATTAACTTTGTGGCAATTGATCCAGCAAATTATCCAGAGACGATAGATATCGATATTGATCAGAATAATACGACCGATTATGTTGTGAGTATCAAGGCTCCTCTATGCATAAAAGCCACATTAGCACCTGTTAACCCTTTGGCTTTGAGCGGGATAAATTCCAATGTAACTAATTCGTCTGATTATTTGACTTTATGGGAAATTGAAGCGACAGCACAGAATCAGGCAACAGGTGCATCAGTAGTGGCTAAGCAAGGTATCAGCAAACAGTTGACACAAAGTGAGTATCTACTGTCTGCATGTTAAAAATCAAAATCCCGAGATGAGAGTATCTATGCTAACGCCGTCAAAGAATAATCTATTAGTTGCGATAATTTTATCGTTTGTCAGCACAATTTCTGCGGCAGAAGACATAGATCTATTTACCGGTGTTGCTCCTCCCAATTCTACAGATATTCCTAATATATTGATTGTGCTGGATAATACCGCAAACTGGAATGCTGCATTTGTCAATGAAATCAATGCGCTATCCACAGTGCTTAGTGGCCTGACCGTTAACAAATTTAGAGTTGGTTTAATGATGTTCAGTGAAACGGGATCAGGAAATAGCAATCCCGATGGCGGTTATGTGCGTGCCGCGATACGTTTGATGGATGCCACCAACAAGCCGATTTATCAGAATCTGGTAAACAGTTTGGGCAAACTCGAAGATAAGTCAAATAACGGTAAGTTGGGTTTGACCATGGCTGAAGCGTATTACTATTTTTCTGGAGCGGGTGCGTACGCAGGACATAATAAGGCTAAACGGGATTATGCCGGTAATACATCAGGAGCCTCAGCGTTTAACGCAGTTTATGCATTAAGCGGAAATGCATTATCATCATCTAGTGATACAAGTTATGAAAGTCCGGTGAGCTCGGGTTGCCAAAAGAATTTTATTATTTATATCAGTAATGGTCCCGTTCAGGATAATGCTTCGGATACTTCAACCGCTAATTCAAAGTTGTCTGCTGCGGGAGGAAATACGACACAGATCTCACTTTCTCCTAGTGGATCACAATCGGGAGCCAGCGATGAATGGGCACGTTTCATGGCAACGACTGCTTCAACTAAGATAACGACTTACACTGTTGATGTTGATCCTGGAACTACAGGGCAGGGTCCTGGATTTACTGCATTATTAAAAAGCATGGCGACTCAAGGTAAAGGTAAATATTTTTCAGTCAATTCCTCGGTTAATAGCGGATCTCAAATCGCGGAGGCATTAAATCAGATATTTACTGAGATACAAGCAGTCAACACCGTATTTGCTTCCGCAAGCCTGCCAGTAAGTGTTAACACACAAGGTACGTATCTTAATCAAATATTTGTTGGCATGTTCCGTCCAGATGCCAGTGCAAATCCTCGTTGGGCAGGAAACCTTAAACAATATCAATTTAAACCAAGCTTAATAAATAATACCGTCGCGATAAGTCTGGCTGATGCTGATGGTGTATTAGCAATTAATAAAAATACCGGATTTATTACGCAATGCGCTCGAAGCTTCTGGACACCCAGTACAGCGAGTATGGATACGTACTGGTCTTTTGCACCACAAGGCTCATGTGCCACGATTGCTAACTCGGATCAATCCAATACTCCGGATGGCGATATTGTGGAAAAAGGCGCTACAGGTTATATGTTACGTGCAACTGCTCCTGCGTCACGTATTGTTAAAACTTGTGATCCAGCCAGTTGTGCCGGATTAAGCAATTTTGATAATGCTAATACTTCAATTACACAAACGTTATTGGGCGTGGCTGATAGTACTGAACGCACTAACTTGATCAACTGGGTGCGGGGTCAAGATGTGAAAGAGGAAAATACGAATACAAATACTACCGAGATGAGATCATCTGCACATGGAGATATTGTCCACTCCCGGCCAGTCGCAGTAGATTATGGCGGGGGTACCGGTGTGGTAGTGTTTTATGGCGCCAGTGACGGTATGCTTCATGCCATTAATGGTAATCAGTCGAGCAGCATTGGCAGTTATGCTGCCGGTACTGAATTATGGTCATTTGTTGCGCCAGAGCATTATGGACAGCTCAAACGCATTTATGACAACAGTCCCGCCATTACACTACCCAGTGTGAATGACGCGACAGCCAAGCCCTATTTCTTCGACGGGCGTATCACGGCTTATAAAAGTGGCAGCACAGTCTGGATTTATGCTGCGCAACGACGTGGTGGACGAATGATTTATGCTTTTGATGCCAGCACACCTACGAGCCCAAGCTTGAAATGGCGTCAGGGCTGCCCTAATTTAACCAATGATACCGGATGTACTTCAGCAAGTTTCAGTGGTATCGGACAGACTTGGTCAGCAGCCGTTAATTTGAAATCATCGGGCTATGTTTCAGGATCGACACCTTTGCCGATGCTTATTTTTGGCGGTGGGTATGATACCTGTGAAGATGGTTCAAGCGGGAGCGATCTGAATACCTGTTCTGCACCTAAAGGAAACAAAATTTTTGTACTGGATGCTAATAGTGGCACGCTACTGACCACATTATCCACTGACCGAAGTGTAGTGGGGGATGTGACTGTTGTACCCAACACTGTGACCGGGCTGGCTGAATATGCTTATGCGGCCGATACGGGGGGTAATGTTTACCGGGTCACAATAGGTTCTGCTGCACCTGCAAGTTGGACAATTACGAAAATTGCATCGCTGGGATGCAGCACAACCGATTGTCTCGGTGGTGTCGCCAATCGCAAATTCATGTTCGCGCCTGAGGTGGTTGTATCACCCGATTACAACATTATTTTAATAGGTTCAGGGGATCGCGAACATCCGCTCCTAAGTCATACGACGGCGACCAGTGTTGACAATGCGTTTTTTATGATTAAAGACAAACCATCTGATGCTGCCTGGTGGTCAACAGAAACGGGTAGTTGTCTGTCGCTTGCATTGGCATGTATTAACTCACTGCTTGCCATAAATCCGGATAGTACGCTTCTGCCAACAGAGTCACAGTTGGCTGCCAAGAAAGGTTGGTATATGCCATTTGGCACTGCCGGAACTACCCATGATAAAGAGCAAGTAGTAACATCAGCAGTTGCTGTAATGGGTGTTGTTACCTTCAGCACACACACGCCAACACCACCTGATCCAAACATCTGTGGATCAAACTTGGGATTGGCGCGTGTATACAACCTTGGGTTTATGGATGGCCGCCCTGTTGGTACTACAAGATTTGTGCCGATAACAGGAGGTGGGTTGCCACCGTCACCTGTAGCAGGAATGGTGACTGTGATACATCCGACAACGGGTCAAAGTATCACAGTACCATTTTTGATTGGAGCAAGTTCGGATTCTCCTTTAGAAGGATCGTCACCTAGGCCTATAGCATCCCCCACTACTTATAAGGGTCGGGTTTATTGGTATCTTCAACATTAATACAAAATGATTAGATTGAGAATTATTTCTACAGACCAGATGGTTCAAAGTTGCCGTGGTGTGACCTTAATTGAGCTGCTGGTCGCACTGTCGGTATTTTCCATTTTATTGACCATTGGCGTACCGTCTTTCAGTCAATTTACTACGAGTACTCGTCTAAGTAGTTATGCTAACACGCTATTCTCACATATGGCATTGGCTAGATCGGAAGCGGTAAAACGTAATGCGCGTGTTGTTATCTGTAAAAGTTCTGATGGTTCAACATGCACCAGTTTGGGTAACTGGAGCCAAGGGTGGATTGTGTTTGCTGATTTGGACAATAATGCAAGTGCTAATGCTGGCGAGCAGATAATTACTACGATGTCTGCATTATCAACTGGCTTTAGTTTATCTGGGAATACTAATGTCAGTAGTTATATTTCTTATGATGCACAAGGAATCCCAAAGCTTACCACTGGTGGGTTTCAATCTGGCACAATCACGCTTTGCCCAGCTGCGCCAGCAGCATCCGGTAATGGGCGCGATATCATATTAAGCAGCAGCGGCAGATCGCGCATCGCCAAGATCACCACCTGCTCATGACTTGAATATCCTGATTGATAGGGTAGTAGGCTGAATCCGCAAATAATCTGACAGAAAGGTGTTATTCCCGAATTTCCTGTTCAATCTGATCGGCTGTTACATGGCGTACATCCTTGCCCTTTACCATGTAAACAACGTACTCGGACATGTTTTTTGCATGATCGCCAATACGCTCGATTGCTTTGGCGATAAATACTATCTCCAAGCAAGTGGAGATTTTTCTTGGATCTTCCATCATGAAAGTAATCAATTGTCGCAAGATGGAACGAAATTCTTCATCCACAAGTTCGTCCTGCCGTACAATTTGCGCGGCTGCATTCAAGTCTAACCGGGCAAAGGAATCTAGCGCCTTATGTAGCATGTCCATGGCGATACTGGCGACATGCTTGATTTCAATAAAGCGCGGTATGTGCATACGGTCCGTTGAATAGATCAACTTTGCCATTCGTGCAATTTTCGCTGCTTCGTCGCCAATACGTTCCAAATCGGTAATGGTTTTGATAACCATCATAATCATGCGTAAGTCGCTTGCAGTCGGCTGTCGGCGTGCAATAATTTGATTGCAGATTTCATCAATTGACACTTCCATGGAGTTAACGCGATGGTCACGAGCAATGATTTGATCAATTAACTCTTCATTGCCGGTCGTCAGCGCCTCAATAGCATATTCGATTTGCTCTTCAACAAAACCACCCATTTGCAAAACACGTGTGCGCACTTCTTCAAGATCAGCATCAAACTGCTTGGAAATATGTTCTTTGGTTACCATGGCATGCCTTTTGTTGGTATGGAATTATGCGATGCGCCAAGTTTTTAGCTGCTAAAGATTAACATTATAAATCAGATAGTAATTGTCCGTACCCCATTATCTGTTCCCAGTAATAAAGTATCTGCTGAACGCCGGGCAAAAAGACCATTTGTTACAACCCCTGTAATCTGATTCAGTGTCGTTTCCAGTTCAACCGGATTCATAATTTGCAAGTTATGTACATCAAGAATCACATTGCCATTATCAGTGATGAATCCCCGGCGTAAGGCCGGTTGCCCTCCCAGTAGCACAATTTCACGTGCGACATAGCTGCGCGCCATGGGTATGACCTCAATGGGTAATGGAAAGTTGCCAAGAACATTCACCAGCTTGCTTTGGTCTGTAATGCAGATGAATTTTCGAGCGACAGCAGCCACAATTTTTTCCCGCGTTAAAGCACCGCCACCACCTTTGATCATGTGCAAATGTTCGGTAATCTCATCCGCACCGTCCACATAAACAGGCAAATCAATAACATTATTGAAATCAAGCACTTCGATACCGTAACTCTTGAGGCGTTGTGCAGTCGCATCCGAACTTGCGACAGCGCCTTCAATTTTATTTTTGATTTTAGCCAGCTCATCGATAAAGTAATTGGCGGTAGAACCTGTGCCCACGCCAACAATACAACCAACCGGAATATGCTGGATTGCAGCTGCAGCAGCAGCGCGTTTTTGTTCGTCTTGTGTCATTATGGCCTTATGTTGACAAAAAATTAATATCGCTTATCAGGATAGCGTTATCTGTAAATTTAAACAATGCTTCTAGCCGCCGAAAATAAATTTTTGAAGATTCGGAACAGAATGCGCAAAATTATTACGGCGATAAGCTTTTAAGATTGAAGTTTGATGATACTAAGAGAAAGTGAATTTTTTCATAGTTATATGAAGATATAGTTACACTAGTCATGTTTCTAATTTGAATTTACTTCAGCAAGTGAAGATTGAATCGAGCATAGCGAATCGTTAGAAAAACGGATCAAACCCAGATGCGGGAATCCGATAGCCTTTGAGCCATGATTTGAACTGCTTCACATCATTGAATAGCATCAAGTCATATTGAATGCGGTTGATTTGATTCCGTAACGTGCGCATGTCTTCATTTAGCAGAGCAAAAACCCGCTTCGGCGACAAGTGCGCATACGGTGCAAGTCCAGCCATTTTCCTGATGTCCAATTCCATAAGCACTACCTCTTGCTGTAGTTCTTCCAATTGGCTTTGCAGGATTTTGTTGTAATGCTTTAAGCGATCATCGGCGATATTGTTAATATTGCTCTGATCAATTTGTTCGACACTCAATTGTAATTCCAGCAGTTGCAGCAAATCTCTTTTTCCATAAGCAACCGTCACTTTCTGCATTAATTCGGTTTTACGTTCGCGCTCCACTGGATCCAGCTCCCGGTCCGGATGCAACACTGCTACCAGTTGCCGGTAAACTGCTTGGATCGATTTGCTGACGTTGGCCTCCTCTTCCTGCTCACGTGCTTCCTTCTCCAATTGTTTGGCGGATTTTTCCCGCTTGGAGCGGGACTCTTGAGCCTGTTCCTGCCGCTCCTGCATCTTCTCAGCCAAGCGTGCCGCTGTTTCTTCAGGGTCGGAACAATCAAATTCATCATCGGTCAGTTCAACACCGAATTCCTGTTCGAACATAGATTTCAAATATTCACTGGCCATTTCATCGGCTTCTTGAGCTGCAGCATCGTAATCCTGTTCGCTGTAACAATCATAAAGCGGCTTTAAATCCTCGCGCCCGTGTTGACCGATCAGCTCCTCGCATATGCTGGTAATCAGGTATGCAATTTTATCTCGCTGGTTGTGGGCGAGCTTCTGAGTGCTATACAAAGCATCCAACATCACCACCATTTCTGCTTGATGATCGCGGAACGTACCGCGTAACGGGATCAGTTTTCCGGCAATTTCCTGTTGGTATTGAGGCATTACTTCCTGCCATGTGGCCAGTAGTTTCTTCTGCGCATCAATTTTCTGGATTAATCCATTAAATTTTTTCTGTGCAGGTGAAAGATAAGTCTGTTGCTGACTTTCTTCAATTCGAACTACTTTGATTTTGTGGTGTGGCATAACATGATGCGGGGCAGAAGTGAATGTGTGAAATTTTAACCTAATGCGCCGGATTATTATTCACAAATCTGACATTCTGGACATTTATCAGATGCTGGCAGTGAAATTTTCTCTTCACAGTTCTGTTGATTGAATGATTACTCAAATTAGACAAGAGATCGTTTGATCAGCACAAGCTAATTGTGCGGCTTTAGAACTGCAATATGCTTGATCAAACCATCCGGAGTGAAGTAGATGCGCTCCAATCCTTGCCGTTTCACCTGCTCACCGGAAGAGGTATCCATTCCAGTCATGGCAAAATTAAATTCCACACCGTTATCCTCAATGCCGCGATATTCCGCTACTTCCCAATGCGCATCAGGGAAGCAGACGAAGAAGCTGGCCATCATGGTATGAATCGCTGCGCTGCTTTTGTATTCACCAAAATAAGCAGAATGGTAGGTAGCATCGTCGGCGAACAGGAGTTGAATCAGCGGGAGATTGTGATCGTTGGATAACGTCACATAGTTTTTTGCCAGTTCAATTGATTGATTGGTATCCATTGCATTTTATCTGCCAAGAAATTCGTAGAGCTGTTCGTTCGGAATCAAATTGATCTTGATTCCGCGCGAGTGAAAATCCATTCATCACGGTTGCTGGCATCTTCACTAAACTGATAACCTGAACTAGTGAAGTGTTTGATATCTTCAGGGTTTGTCAGCTTGTTCTGGATGATATAGCGGCTCATCAAGCCACGCGCTTTCTTGGCGAAAAAACTGATTATTTTGTAAACACCGTTTTTTTCATCTTTGAAAACCGGAGTGATGATGCGTGCGTTTAATTTGTTCTTCTGCACGGACTGAAAATATTCAATGGAAGCCAGATTGATCAGAATATCTGTTTTTTGTTTTTTCAAATCCTGATTGAGCGCTTGGGTGATTTTATCGTCCCAGAATTCGTACAGATTATTGCCGCGCGAATTCTTGAACTGGGTGCCCATTTCCAGCCGGTAAGCCTGCATCAGATCCAGCGGACGCAACACGCCATACAATCCGGACAGAATGCGTAAATGATCCTGCGCAAAAGCCAAATCTGCAACGGTCAGTGTATCTGCATCCAAACCTGTGTAAACATCTCCTTTGAAAGCGAGTACTGCCTGTTTGGCATTTTTCATGTCAAATGGGCGATTCCAGGCGAAATAGCGGTTTGAATTTAGAACAGCGAGATTAGAGCTGATAGACATCAACTTGCCGACTTGATCCGGCTCCAGTTTTCTGAGTTGGTCGATCAGTTCGGCTGAATCATCGAGAAAACCAGGCTGCGTATGCTCCTGCGTGATGGCTGGCGTTTCAAAATTCAGTGTTTTTGCTGGCGAAATAACAATAATCATGGGTTCTCATCCTGAAATAAAAATACTATCAGATTTACTCATGGAGAAGGAGTACTTCTAATTTGCACAATAAATCCTTAAATATGCCTGAAATATCTCCTTTAGGAAAATGCATCAATACTGATTGATCTCCGCTCTCAGTGACAGAGCTTCAGCTTTAAATTCAGCGGGCTGCTAAAGAGAAATTCCGTATTAATGAATTTAAGGTTTTCACAGTACAAGATTTAAGCAAACCATTTGTAGCAAGGTACTTCGTGGCTTTTTAAGCACTGTACGCTATCATGTGTTGAATAAAGATAGGGAAGCAGATCAAGAGATATGATTCTTGTGTGTTTTAAATATGACCGAAAACCAGAATCCAGAACAAAAAGCCCGTGACAACATTGATGCATTGCTTAGGCAAGCGAACTGGGTTGTTCAATCAGCCAAAAAGATTGATCTGAATGTTGGATTAGGCCAAGCGGTGCGTGAATACCAGACCGATGCCGGTCCGGCGGATTACGTGCTGTTCGTGGATAAAAAAGCAATCGGCGTAATCGAAGCCAAGCGTGAAGAAGAAGGTCAGCGGCTCACTGCGCATGAAACTCAAACTGAAGACTACGCGGCGGCTCCGCTCAAGTGGGTCAATAACAAAGAACCCTTGCCTTTCCTCTACCAAAGTACCGGCATCATCACCCGTTTCACCGACGGCCGTGATCCCAAACCCCGCTCGCGTGAAGTATTCAATTTTCACCGCCCCGAGACGCTCAAAGAAAGGCTGGCGCAAGATGCCAGCCTGCGCGAACGTTTGCACCATATTCCGCTGCTCAATCCCAATCACTTGCCCGCCAGGGAATTGCACCTGCGTGATTGCCAGGAAACCGCCATCATCAATCTGGAAGCCTCGTTTAAGGCGGGTCGTCCGCGCGCCCTGATTCAAATGGCAACCGGCGCGGGTAAAACTTACACCGCCATCACCTCAATTTACCGCCTGCTCAAATATGCGAATGCCAAGCGTATTCTGTTTCTGGTCGATACCAAAAATCTTGGCGAGCAGGCTGAGCAGGAAATGATGTCCTACGTGCCGCTCGACGATAACCGTAAGTTTACCGAGCTGTACAACGTGCAACGCCTCAAATCTTCTTTTGTCGCCAAGGATAGCCAGGTGTGCATCAGCACCATCCAGCGTTTGTATTCCATCCTGAAAGACACGCCGCTCGATGATGCTGCCGAAGAAATTAACCCTGCAGAATTGGCGCTACCCAAAACGCCGATGCCGGTGGTGTATAACGAAAAAGTCCCGCCGGAATTCTTCGATTTCATCTTTATCGACGAATGCCACCGCTCCATCTACAACCTGTGGCAACAGGTTATCGACTATTTCGATGCCAGCCTGATCGGCTTAACCGCCACGCCGGACAATCGCACTTACGGTTTCTTCAAGAAAAACGTAGTCAGCGATTACAGTCACGAAAAGGCCGTGGCGGATGGCGTGAACGTTGGCAATGAAGTCTACGTGATCGAAACGCAGATCACCCAGCAAGGCGCGCAGATCACCGCCAAGCAACAAGTGGAAAAACGCGAAAAACTCACGCGCAAGAAGCGCTGGGAAATGCAGGACGAAGACGAAGCCTATTCCAACACGCAATTGGATCGCAACATCGTCAACCCGGATCAAATCCGCACCGTCATTCGTACTTTCCGCGACAAGCTGCCGGAGATTTTTCCCGGCCGCCGCGAAGTGCCAAAGACCCTGATCTTCGCCAAAACAGACAGTCACGCTGACGACATTATCCAGACCGTGCGCGAGGAATTTGACGAGGGCAACGCCTTTTGCAAAAAGCTCACTTACAAAACCGAGGAAGACCCCAAGTCCGTGTTGCAGCAATTCCGCAATGAATATTACCCGCGCATCGCCGTCACAGTGGATATGATCGCCACCGGCACCGACGTCAAGCCGCTGGAATGTTTGGTGTTCATGCGTGACGTGAAAAGCCGCAACTATTTCGAGCAAATGAAAGGCCGTGGCACGCGCACGCTGGACATGGACGACCTGAAAAAAGTCACGCCCTCCGCCGTCAGCGCCAAGACCCACTATGTGATTGTCGATGCCATCGGCGTCACCCAATCGCTTAAGACCGCCAGCCAGCCGCTGATCACTAAACCCAGCGTGCCACTCAAGGATTTGGCGATGAGCGTGATGATGGGCGTAACCGATGAAGACACTGTCAGCTCGCTTGCCGGTCGCCTGGCGCGGCTCAACAAACAACTTGATACCGATGACCAGCGCCGCATCCGCGAACTCGCTGGCGGTATGGAACTCACCCAATTTGTCGGCAAATTATTCAGCGCAATCGACGCCGACAACATCGAAGCGCGTGCGCTGGAACTGGCAAAGCTCCCCATCGGCTCAGACCCCGGCGACGACAAACGCCAGCAAGCGCAACAGCAATTAGTAACTGAAGCCGCGAAAGTATTGAACGGCGAACTGGTCGAACTCATCGAATCCATCCGCCGCGACAAGGAACAAACCATCGACCACGACAACATCGACACAATGTTGCGCGCCGAATGGGACAAAGATGCCGCCAACAATGCGCAAGCTTTAACCGATGAATTTGCCGGTTACCTGAAGGCGAATCAAGACAGCATTGCCGCACTGACCATCTTTTTCAGCCAGCCGTATCGCAGGCGTGAACTCAGCTACGCCCTGATCCGCCAAGTGCTGGATAAACTCAAAACCGACAAACCCAAACTCGCGCCACTGAGCGTGTGGCAAGCGTATCAACAACTGGAATCCCGCCATTCCCTGTCACCCTCGCGAAGGCGGGGGGCAGGCGGAAATCCAGTCAATGAGCTCACGACACTGGTCGCACTGATTCGTCGTGTATGCGGTTGGGACAAAACCCTAACCCCCTTCGACGACACCGTACGCCGCAACTTCCAAAGCTGGATTATGCAACGCCACGCCGGCAGCGGTGAGAAGTTCAACGAAGAGCAAATGAACTGGCTGCACATGATCCGCGACCACGTTGCTAACTCCTTCCACATCGAACGCGACGATCTGGAAATGTCGCCGTTCGACGCACAAGGCGGATTGGGCAGGATGCATCAGTTGTTTGGGGCAAGGATGGAACCGTTGCTGGATGAGTTGAATGAAGTGTTGGTGGGGTGATGAAAGTAAATGTTAACGGGCGACCCCATGCTTGGTGTGATGCTAAGATTTCTGAAGTAGTCTCTGTAAACCCGACACTTGATAAAGCTGGTATTCCTGATGATTTAGAGGTTTCATTTGTACCGATGCCAGCCGTGCAAGCTGAAAGCGGAATAATTGATGTTGGCGGTAAGCGCAAATTTTCGGAAGTAAAAAAAGGTTACACGCCTTTTTGTGAAGGGGATGTTCTATTTGCCAAGATAACTCCCTGTATGGAAAATGGGAAAATGGCTGTAGTGCCAGAAATCATAAATGGTATTGGCTTTGGTTCAACCGAATTTCATGTTCTTCGTGCACTATCTGGAGTGAACGCAAAGTACATTTACTACTTCGTATCATCTCAAGCCTTTCGTCGCCAGGCAGAACACAATATGTCTGGTGCGGTTGGTCAGCGGCGCGTGACAACTCCTTACCTGAGTGCCTGTGATGTTCCGCTACCACCCACAAACGAACAACACCGCATCGTCGCCAAAATTGAAGAACTGTTTTCCGAGCTGGATAAGGGCATCGAAAACCTGAAAACCGCCCAATTACAGCTCAAGGTGTATCGCCAAGCGCTGCTGAAACATGCGTTCGAGGGCAAACTCACCGCGCAGTGGCGCGCGGAGCGGAACGTCACCCCCGCGAAGGGGGGGGGGGCCAGCCTTTGAACGACATGGATTCCCGCCTGCCCCCCGCCTTCGCGAGGGTGACAGGGAATGACAAACCCCTCGAAACCGCCGACACTTTGCTGAAACGCATCCAGCAAGAGCGCGCACAACGCTACCAGCAACAACTCGCCGACTGGGAAAAATCCCCCTCTATCCCCCTTTTACAAAGAGGGAAGCCAGCCAGCACCGCGCCCATCCCCCCCTTAGAAAAAGGGGAGCGAGGAGGGATTTCAAAACCCAAGCCCCCGAAATTCCTGCCGCCACTCACCGTCGAAGAACTGGCCGAATTGCCCGAACTGCCGGCGGGGTGGAGGTGGTGCAAATTGGGCGACTTCATTGATTCGATTGATGCAGGAAAAAGTTTTAAGTGTGACGAACGTGAGCCGCGTGCTAATGAAATAGGTGTGGCAAAAGTAAGTGCAGTGACGTGGGGTGAATATGATGAATCGGAAAGCAAGACCTGCACTGACACCTCGAAAGAAAATGAAGCCTATTTAATTCGGAGCGGCGATTTCATTTTAAGCAGAGCTAATACTATTGATCTCGTAGGTGCCTGCGTCATTGCAAGGAAGGTAACCAAGAAAATTATGCTGAGTGATAAAACGCTTCGCATTAGATTCGATGGGTTTTCTCAGGAATACTTTCTTCAGTATCTAGGCAGCCGAATTGGGCGCAACCAAATCATGCGGCTATCGACTGGTAATCAAGAATCCATGCGCAATATTGGACAGGACAGAATCCGGTCAATCGTTGTGCCTATTTGTTCTGAAATAGAAGCTGAAGCAGTCAATGAAGCTTTGGCATCACGCCTTTCCGAAGCCGACCAACTCGACCAAACCATCACCACCGCCTTACAGCAAGCCGAAGCCCTGCGCCAATCCATCCTGAAAAAAGCCTTCTCCGGCCAACTGGTGCCGCAAGATCCAAACGACGAACCCGCTTCGGTGCTCCTGACGCGCATCAAGGCGGAGCGGGCTGATACTGCGCTCAAGACAAAAAGGAAAACGACATGAACACGCTGCGCCTTTTTGCTTTAAAAGATTTTTCCATTCCCGCCAGCACGTCCTGGTATCTCGCCGATCTCGGCGAATTCCGCGGCAAGCAGACGCTTTATACGCAGCAGTCGCCGCAGCGGCTGAAGACCTTGCGCGAGCATGCGCTGATCGAGAGCGCGGTTTCTTCCAATCGTATCGAAGGCGTGTCGGTTGATCCGTCGCGGGTGCGCGAGTTGCTGGTTGCGGCTAGGCCTTTGTTCCGGGATCGCGACGAGGAAGAGGTGCGCGGCTATCGCGATGCGTTGAAGCTCATTCATGAAGGGGCTGCGCGCATGCCGGTGAGCGAGACGGCGATATGCGAGCTGCACCGGCTGGCGCGCGGGCAAATCTGGGATGCGGGCCAATACAAGGAAAAAGACGGCGACATCATCGAGCGTTATGCGAATGGTCGTGAACGGGTTCGTTTCCGCCCGGTGTCTGCGGCGGGCACCCCTGCCGCAATGATGGAGCTGGTTACTGATTGGCAGTATTGCCTGGATGATCGTTGGGCGCATCCACTGATTGCGATGGCGGCATTCAATCTGGATTTTCTGTGCATCCATCCTTTCCGCGACGGCAACGGGCGCGTGTCGCGGTTGGCGCTTTTGCTTCAGTGTTATCAATCGGGCTATGAGGTGGGGCGCTATATCAGCCTTGAGCGTTTGATCGAAGAAAACAAGGATCGCTATTACGAGACGCTGGAGCAAAGCTCGCAGGGTTGGCATGATGGCAAGCATGACCCGTGGCCTTACATCAACTACGTGTTGTCCATTCTCAAGATGGCTTGCCGCGAATTTGCCGAGCGTGTGGGTGAAGTGAAAGCGCCACGCGGCTCGAAGACCAATCTGGTGTTGGTAGCTATCGATCGCTTTGTGGGCGAATTTACTGTGGCTCAGGTGGAGCAGTCTTGTCCCGGTGTGAGCAAAGACATGGTGCGTCGTGTTTTGCGAGAGCAGAAAAATGCAAACGCAGTCGAATGCCAGGGCAGAGGTCCAGCGGCTCGATGGAAAAAGAAAGGGTAATTACCCTTTAGTAAGGGTAATAGAGAGGGTAATAACTGTCGAAAGTAGCAAGGGCGCCCTTGCCGTCATTCCCGCGCAGGCGGGAATCCATGTGATTAAGGGCTGATTCCTTGCCTGTGAAAAAAACGAGGACGGTTGCGTAATGGGAAAACAAGCTGCGGTTTATATTCTGGCGAGCCAATATAACGGCACTTTGTATATCGGTGTAACCAGTAATCTGATTCAACGAGTCTGGCAGCGATTCAACGCGAGGAGCAACTTAAAAAGTGGAATAGACAATGGAAAATAAATTTGATCGAAAAGATGAATCCGACATGGAAAGATTTATGGTCGGACTTGGTGTAAGGCTGGATTCCCGCCTACGCGGGAATGACGAAGTATTCGGGGCAAAGACATGAACGCAACTGCATCCATCGTTTCCAAAGTCTGGAGTTTCTGCACCACGTTGCGCGATGACGGGGTGGGTTATGGCGATTATCTGGAGCAACTCACGTATTTGATTTTCCTGAAGATGGCGGATGAATACAGCCAGCCGCCGTATAACCGCACCGTGGATATTCCTGCCGAGTACAACTGGCAAAGCCTTAAGCTCAAGCGTGGCGCGGAACTGGAGGTGCATTATGTGACGCTGCTGATGGAGCTGGGCAAAAAGCCGGGAATGCTGGGGACGATTTTTACCAAGGCGCAAAACAAAATCCAGGACCCGGCCAAACTGTACCGCCTGATCGATATGGTGAACGAAACCCAGTGGGTGACGATGGGCGCTGATGTGAAGGGCGACATCTACGAGGGACTGTTGGAACGCAACGCGGAAGATACCAAGTCCGGTGCAGGGCAATACTTCACGCCGCGCGCATTGATCCGGGCAATGGTGCAATGCGTGCGCCCGGAACCCGGCAAGACCATTGCCGATCCGGCGTGCGGCACGAGCGGATTCTTTCTGGCGGCGTATGATTTTCTGGTCGCCGAGCATGCGATGGATAAAACACAAAAAGCATTTCTCAAACACGAAACGTTTTTTGGCAATGAAATTGTCGCGAGCACGAGGCGCCTCGCTTTGATGAACATGTTTTTGCATAACATTGGCGAGATCGACGGTGACAGCATGATTTCCCCGAATGATGCGCTGGTCGCGGATTCCGGCCGCCGCTTCGATTACGTGCTGGCGAATCCGCCGTTCGGCAAGAAGAGCGCGATGAGTTTCACCAATGATGAAGGAGAACAGGAAAAAGACGATCTGACCTATAACCGGCAGGATTTCTGGGCAACAACTTCCAACAAACAACTCAACTTCGTGCAACATATCCGCACCATGTTGAAAACCACCGGGCGGGCGGCAGTGGTGGTGCCGGATAATGTGCTGTTTGAAGGCGGGGCGGGGGAAACAGTACGCAAGAAACTGCTGGAAACCACAGAATTGCACACGATCTTGCGATTGCCTACCGGTATTTTCTACGCTAATGGCGTGAAAGCAAATGTGTTGTTCTTCGATAACCGAGAAGCCAGCAAAGAACCGTGGACGAAAGAAGTCTGGTATTACGATTGCCGCACCAATATTCATCACACGTTAAAAAAGAAACCACTGCGTTTTGAGGATTTGCAGGAATTCATTACTTGCTATAACCCGCTCAACCGCCACGAGCGCAAGGAAACATGGAGCGAGCAAGGCAACCCGGAAGGCCGTTGGCGCAAATTCAGCTTTGATCAAATTGTTGCGCGCGACAAAACCAGTCTGGATATTTTTTGGCTAAAGGATAAGAGTTTGGCCGATTTAGACAATCTGCCCGAGCCGGATGTGCTGGCGGGTGAAATTATCGAGAACTTGGAAGCCGGGCTGAACAGTTTCAGAGAAATTGCAGCGGCGCTGTCAGATTAAAGTCAATTTAAGGGGTGAAGGAGGCAAAGATTTTCGGACTGCCTTCTGGAACGGAATATCAGTTCTATTTTTGGGACCAATGCTTAAGTTTCTGGCTGCTATCAAAGTACAAATAAGTTCCGGTTCCAACACCCAAAAAATCAGCGCCAACAATTACAGAATCCGATCCAGGAAGATGGTATTCCCATGTGTCTCCACTGGCACTTTTGCGCGTTCCAAAACACCATTTACAAGGAAGTCCCCAGGAAGCTATCACTTGTTCTTGTGTCATACCAGCGACTAATTGCTTTAGATCGATCGCCCTACGTATTTCTTCCGGCATGCTGGCGTCAGATAATACATCTTGTCTGATTCTGTTTTCTCTTACTGCGCCGCATCCATTAAGCAATAGGATTGCTGCTATTAATGTAATAGAGAATTTCTTATTCATCGAGAAAATAATCCATAGATAATTAAATTTTCTGCTACTTTGTTCATTTTAGTCTTTATATTGATAGATATGGCAGTTTATTATTGAAAGTAATTGAGAAAACGTCATACCAGAGCTTGCAATCCGGTGGATGGTGGCAAGGATCCATATAACCCCGGCAAAGAAAAGGGATTGGCTATTTAGGCCAATCCCTTGTTTGTATTGGTAGCGAATCCCAGATTCGAACTGGGGACCAACGGATTATGATTCCGCTGCTCTAACCACTGAGCTAATTCGCCATATGCATAGACGCAAGAGGCGGCATTCTGCCTTTGAGGGGATGGTTTGTCAAGCTCAAAAATGTGACTTGACAAGGGTTTATGCGTGTTTTCATGGGATTGAAGCCAGTTCATTTGCGCTTTAAATCAATGTGGGTGATTAAAGTTTATTGACGAAGATGCGCGGACATCGGATTCGTCGGCTGTTATGAATAGAGTCCCGTGTTCAGCGGGTATGCAGTTTGTGTTACCCGTCCGTTACAAAGCGGCTGTATAATCAGTTTTATGAAATTCGATATGATAGTGATTGGTGGCGGACTCGTTGGGGCAAGCCTGGTGGCTGCGCTGAAGGATAGTGGCTTGAAAATAGCGTTGATAGAGCCGCATGAGTCCATGCCATTGCCGCGAGATGAGAGTTGGGACAGCCGGGTCTATGCGATTAGCCCGGGGAGCGCGGCTTTTCTGGAAGAATTGGGGGTGTGGCAGCGCTTGGAAGCTGAACGTGTGGCACCGGTTTATGAGATGGCGGTATTTGGTGATGACAATAGCTCGCACCTTAATTTTAGCGCGTATGAGATTGGCATATCGGAGCTGGCATTTATCGCGGAGAATCGCCAGCTACAAACAGCCGTCTGGGAAGTGCTCAAATCCCCGAACGAGAATATACAAATACTGTGTCCAGCAAAATGTACTGCAATTGTCTGGCAGGAGTCGCATGTCGATGTGCAATTGGCGGACGGCAGTCAGCTTCAGGCTGCATTGGTGGTAGGTGCGGATGGCGTAAATTCCTGGGTGCGCAGGCAAGCTGAAATCGATGTGAAACAACATGCCTACAACCAGATTGGTGTGGTGGCAAATTTTAGCGCGGAATTGTCGCACCGTCATATTGCGCATCAGTGGTTCAGGCGGGATGGTGTGCTGGCGTTGCTGCCGTTACCGGATAAGCGAGTTTCCATGGTTTGGTCTACCAGTGAAGAACAGGCGGAGATACTGCGCAATTTACCGGCGGAAGATCTCTGTCGACAGGTGGAAGCCGCCGCTTCGCATACGCTGGGTGCATTGCAACTAATTACACCGCCGGTGGGTTTCCCGTTAAATTTTGTGCATGTGGAAAAATTAGTTAAGCCACGACTGGTACTGATCGGTGATGCAGCGCATGGCATTCATCCGCTGGCTGGACAGGGTGTTAACCTGGGTTTGCGGGAAACACGGGAACTTGCAGCGATACTCAGTGCGCGGGGATTGCAAACAGATTGTGGTGATTTTATGTTGTTGCGGCGTTACGAGCTGGCGCGCAAGGAAGATATATTGGCTTTAGAATTAGTGACCGATAGCTTACAGAAACTATTCAACAATTCCAATCCGACGCTGGCCCGATTACGGAATCTAGGGCTTGAAATAACCAATCGCTTGCCGCTGATTAAGAATCAACTGATGCAGCACGCATTAAATTAAATTACATTACATTTTTAAAACTGGAGTCATTATGACTATACGCTGGAAGCTTTTCATTTCAATCTTGGTATTTGGTTTTTTTTCTGAAGCAGTCTGGGCTGATGAAGAAGCTTTAAGAAAGGCTATTCAACCCCATTTCGCGGATAGTAAAATTGAAAGCTTGAAGAAAACGCCTTATTTGGGGTTGTATGAGGTGGTTGTTGGTGATGAGGTGTTTTATACCGATGATAAAGCCAGTTATTTCTTCTTTGGTCATGTGATCGACACCAAGACCCGGACGAGTATGACCAGTGAACGGATACAGGAGATTAAGGCTGCTCGCCGTGTTCCGCTAGATTCTTTGCCGTTGCAATCGGCGATCAAGGTCGTGAAAGGCGATGGCAAGCGCCGAGTGGCGATTTTTACTGATCCTAATTGCCCATACTGCAAGCAATTGGAAAAAGAATTGCTCAATGTAACGAATGTTACGATCTATACCTTGTTGTATCCGGTGCTCAAAGGATCTATGGAGTTATCCAAAAAGATCTGGTGCTCAGATAACAAAATTAAAGCTTGGGATGATTTTATGCTGAAAGGTGTTGCGCCAACGAGTAAAGATTGCGAAACACCTTTGGACGTACTGGTGAAGTCTGGTCAAGAGAATAAAGTAAGCGGCACGCCAACTTTGATTTTTGCAGATGGCTCGGTTGTGGGCGGCATGATTCCGGCGACAGCGATTGAAGAAAAACTGGAAAGTGCAAGTAAGAGCAAATAAAGTTTCAAGTTGAACATGCTTAAAAAAGCTTGCTGGAGTAATGCAGCAAGCTTTTTTTATTGCTGCGTCAATGCAGGGGGCGTATAGCCACGAGGCATCAACACCCACATTTTCCCCGACTGCTTCATTCTGCCCGCTTGATTACCCGCTTCATGGCCAAATCCCCAGAAGAAGTCAGCGCGGATTCCGCCTTTGATGGCACTGCCGACATCCTGTGCGACCATGAGCCGGTTCAAGGGTTTGTTGGTATTTGGCCAGGTGGTTGCCAGAAATACCGGTGCGCCTTGCGGGATTGAGAGCGGATCGATGGCGACGCTCCTCCCGGCTGTTAATGGCACACCCAGAGCGCCGATCGGGCCGGATAAATCGGCGGGTAGTTCACGAAAAAATACGTAACGTGCGTTTTGTTGCAACAACGCAGGCAACTTACTCGGGTTTTGTTGCCCCCATTGCTTGATGCCTTGCATGGATGCTTTTTCCAAGGGTAAGTCGCCGCGCTGTACCAGAAGTTTACCAATAGAGTTATACGGATGGCCGTTCTGGTCGGCGAAGCCTATTTTTATCATTTCTCCGTTATCGAAAACGATTCGACCGGAACCTTGGATGTGCAGAAAAAACAATTCCACTTCGTCTTCCACCCACAAGAGTTCATAACCGTTCAATATTTTCGGGTTAGTCATGATTTCTGCCCGGCTGTAATAAGGGACTATTTTGCGCCCATCCACTCGGCCACGCAGGCGCAGGTCTTTAAGCTCCGGATAGGCTGCGCCTAAATCTATGGTCAGAAGTTCATTAGGTGTAGCATAAATCGGATAGCGATAACGGCTGGAGGGTTTTCGGCTGCCTTTGAGAAGCGGTTCGTAGTAGCCTGTCACTAATCCTTCTTCACTGTTATCGGTGTTGATAATCTGATAGGGCGTGAAGTAGCTTTCAAAAAAAATTCTCAGCGTTGTGTTATTGGGTTTTTGCAGTGCAGTAGCCGCTTTGCAGTTTTCTTTCCAGACCGGTTGTTTGCTTAAAACCGTACAACTTTTCAAAAAAGCCTGCCATGCAGGTAACAGATCATCATCCGTCCAGCCATTTAGCGCAGACCATTGAGCGCGTTTATGGATGGATTTTGTCAGCGGTTTTTCGGGCGGTGGTGTGACGGTTACGGTCGGCTGACTCGGTGGCAAGGTGGGGCTGATTGTTCCGGTCGTACAGGCAGTGAGTAACAGGAACGAAGCAGCTACAATAAAACTTAATTGGTTTTTCATCAAATATTGGTTAAAGTGACAGCTTGGTTTCTTAACTTTATAGCAAACTTAAATTATGTGGTTACTTGCAGTCGAAGCAGCTGTGGTATTAGGATTATTGCTTTTTGTCGTCTGGTGGACCATGTTTTCAGGTAAAAAAAAGAAGGATGATGAAAACAAAGACTGATAGATAGCAGCTATTCAGCCCGTTATTATATATTCTGATTGAAATATTGCCAGATTATGTCCC
Organism: Nitrosomonas sp.; assembly: GCF_043753625.1. Taxonomy (GTDB): domain Bacteria; phylum Pseudomonadota; class Gammaproteobacteria; order Burkholderiales; family Nitrosomonadaceae; genus Nitrosomonas. Next base: position 48,795 of record NZ_JAYUWI010000118.1, on the reverse strand, counting down.
GTCACACCGGATTCTCAATATCAATAAACTGATGCTGGATACCGAATTTTTGTGCAATGTGGTCACCTAATGCTTGTACACCATAACGCTCCGTTGCATGGTGCCCCGCAACGATAAATGCGACACCGGATTCCCGTGCAGCATGAACATTTTGCTCTGAGATTTCACCAGTGATGTAGGCATCAACACCTTGCTGGATCGCTGCTTCAAAATAGCCTTGCGCGGCACCGGTGCACCATGCGATGCGCCGGATAGTTTTATCGGGATCGCCGATTATCTTCGGTTTGCGTAACAAAGTCCGTGATATTTTTTCACCCAAAGCACTCAGGGTTGTAGCTTGGGCTAATTCTCCCTGTACTGCGATGTCCTGATCGCCAAAATGACCCGTTTCGATAAATCCCAGTTTCTTTCCCAATAGTGCATTGTTGCCAAACTGCGGATGCGCGTCTAACGGCAGATGATAGGCAAATAAATTGATTTGTTGGTGCATAAGCAATGCAATGCGGCGGGCTTTTATGCCAGTGATGCGTGTATCTTCTCCGCGCCAGAAATAGCCATGATGAACGAGAATGGCATCTGCCTTGGCTGTCGCGGCTGCTTGCAGAAGATCGAGTGAGGCCGTAACGCCACTAATCAGGGTAAGAATGTTGCTGCGCCCTTCCACTTGCAGGCCATTTGGGCAATAATCATGGAAGCGGGGTATATCCAGTAATTGATTCAGATGGTTTTCCAACTCATCTCGATGCATTGATTTTCTCCTTCGCGCATATACTACTATCAATAGTGCCGCAATAATTTTAATTTTGGAGTAACACGCTTTGATGTACAGACTCTGGTTGATTTTTGCACAAACGGCAGCAGTGTTGCTGGCTATTTTTTTTGTGATCTCCACGCTACGGCCTGAATTGCTTCCCTGGAAACCCCGGGGGGAAATCGTGACGGTCAAAGAGGCCGCGCCTGTCGTTGATACGGAAAGATCGGACAGTTATTCCAAGGCGGCCGAAATAGCCATGCCGTCCGTTGTCAACATTTTTACCAGTAAAGAAATAAAAGAAGAACCTTCTCATCCGTTGCTGAATGATCCCATGTTTCGCCGATTCTTTGGCGAACAATCTGAGTCCAAAGCGCGGCGTACATCAAGCCTGGGTTCTGGCGTGATTGTCAGTCCTAACGGCTATATATTGACCAATCATCATGTGGTGGAAGCTGCGGATGAAGTAGAAATTGCCTTGGTCGACGGTAGAAAAGCCAAAGCAAGTATTATCGGCTCGGATCCTGAAACAGATCTGGCAGTGCTGAAGATAAAACTGGAAGAATTACCCGCCATAACTTTTGGCCAGTCACAGCAGGTTAAAGTGGGCGATGTTGTACTGGCAGTAGGAAATCCTTTTGGCGTCGGGCAAAGTGTTACCATGGGTATTGTCAGCGCAATGAGCCGGAGCCGGGTTGGGATTAATACTTTTGAAGATTTTATTCAAATCGACGCGGCGATCAATCCAGGTAACTCGGGGGGGGCACTGACCGATACGTCGGGTAATTTGATCGGTATTAATACGGCGATTTATTCAAGCAGCGGTGGTTCACTCGGTATTGGTTTCGCCATTCCTATTCATGTTGCTAAACAGATCATGGAACAAATTATCCAGTCCGGCAGCGTGACCCGAGGCTGGTTGGGTGTCAGCATGCAGGATATGACGCAGGATCTGGCAGAATCATTTGGTCTGGATAGTCCGATAGGGGCCTTGGTGGCGAGTGTGCTCAGAGATGGTCCGGCAGACAAAGCGGGTATCAAACCTGGCGATATCATCATAGCTGTCGAAGGTAAGCCGATGAAGAATTCATCAGACATGCTGAATCGGGTTGCGGCATTGTCGCCCAATGACAAGGTTGCAGTCACTGTGATCCGCAATAAGCAGGAAAAAACAATCCAAGTCACAGTAGGTATACGGCCTAAACAACAGTAATCGCATTCAAGAAAATCAAATCTGAAGCAAGCTAAAATTTATGAAGAATCTATTACCAGCTAACGGATTTTTATCCGTGATTGCCCAATGGTTTAGCGCTAATATTTTTGCATTAGGGCGTGAAATGCGGCTGTCTTATTTACCACCGCTGATGGTTTATGTGGCTGCAGGTATTTCCGGTCTGACAGGTATTGTTGGCACATTTTACGTGAAGGAAAAGCTTGGGCTCTCCGCCGAATTTCTAGCCATGCTTGGATTTTGGATGATGTTGCCGTGGGCGCTGAAAATGCCTTTGGGCCATTTGGTTGATCTGGTATGGCGCTGGAAGGGTTTGTTGGTGTATCTAGGGGCCAGTTTGATCATGCTGAGCTTGCTGATCATGATCGGATTGCTTGGGCATACCGAAGCGATGGCAGCCATGGCTTCGGTTGAAACTTGGTTTGTTATATCGGCTTTACTGGCTCCGATTGGTTATGTTTTACAGGATGTGGTGGCAGATGCGATGACCGTTGAAGCAGTGCCGCGTGTCGATGAGAATGGTCAGAAGCTGGACCCGGATAAACGGAAATTGATGCATGTCACCATGCAAACCTTGGGGCGTGTTGCCATCATCGGCGGGGGTGTGCTGGTATCCATCGCCAATGTTTTTTTGTTACGTGATGCTGGAACGCTGCCAGAAGCTGAGAAAGAAGCTGTCTATTTATTTGTTTATCAATTGGCATTAATTATTCCGCTAGTTTCAATTTTTGGTGTGGTCTTCGCATCCTGGTTGCAGCGGCGTGACATGAAACGTTTTCTTGCTCAAGGTCATAGCCGGCAGGAAGCAGGTGTATTGCTGGGTCTTCATTCGGAGCCACCATCCATTAACTGGTGGATTCTGGGCGGGGGATTGGTTTTTACTGTCCTGTCACTGGGTGTCGGTCTGAGCCGTATATCCGGTGGAGAAGAAATCGTATTTATTATTTCCATGGCAATCGTGATATTTCTGATGTGGCGATTGACTGGAGAGCTTGAACCGGATGCGCGTAATGTGCTGGTCGGTACAGCCGTTATGATATTCGTATTTCGTGCGATTCCCGGGCCGGGTGCCGGTTCCACCTGGTGGATGATTGATACATTGGACTTTGATCAGCAGTTTCTCGCCGTATTGTCTTTAGTTGGCGCCGTACTGACACTATTCGGCATGTTTATTTTCCGCCGCTTTATGGCCGAACGCTCGATTGCATACATCATCGGCTTTCTTACCATCGTCGGTACCTTCCTTTCGGCGCCGATTATTGGCATGTATTTTGGTCTGCATGAGTGGACTGCTTCAGTAACGGGGGGCGTAGTCGATGCGCGTTTCATTGCGCTGATTGATACCGCACTGGAATCACCGCTGGGCCAGATTGCTATGATTCCGATGTTGGCTTGGATCGCAAATTCTGCACCGGAAAAGCTTAAAGCTACATTTTTTGCGGTGATGGCATCCTTTACGAACTTGGCCTTGTCGGCTTCACAACTGGGAACCAAGTATCTCAACCAATTGTATGAAGTGAAACGTGAGGTGAAAGATATTGCTTCAGGTCAAGTGACTATTCCGGCAGACTATAGCGAGTTAGGGCATCTGTTGATTACCGTCACAATTATTGGATTTGTATTGCCGCTGATTACGATTCTGATCGTCAAGCATTCACGCTTTCGTAACGCTTGATTAACCCCGGCTCTATTCAATTTCTTCACAGACTGTATAGTCAAGTATCTGAAATATAGATGATTCATGTGCGGTTAAATTAATTCCTGCTGAATCCGTTATCACTTTTGCCGGTGTGCATAGCGGTTTCGAGTTATGTATGCGGGTATTTTCTAACCCACAAAAACTGAAGCGTTTTTTGTTTCATGCATCAGTGTTTGTATTTGATAAAGGAGATTCTATGAAGAAATTTTTTCTTATAATGGCTCTAATGTTCCTGTTTACCGGCACTGCATTTGCAGCTGTCAATATCAATACAGCTTCGCAAACTGAGCTGGAAGCTCTGCAAGGGATTGGCCCTGCCAAAGCAAAAGCGATCATTGAGTATCGTGAGAAAGTCGGTCTCTTTGCTTCGATAGATGATTTGGAAAAGGTCAGTGGTATTGGTTCTGGAACTGTCAAACAACTGCGTGATGTGGTTACCGTAGAAGGTGAGAAAAGTGCAGAGGCTCCAGCTAAACCGGAGTAATGTTTTTGTTTTAGATTAAAAAACCCCTTCTGAAGAAAATTCAGAGGGGGTTTTTATTTGGATGAGTGCAGTGTTTCATTGCAGGCCGCATGTGTGATAATCTCAAACGATCTAATATAAGATTAGCGCTCATGTATAAAACGATTGAGAATTTTGTTGGTAATACGCCCTTAGTAAAACTTAAGCACCTGCCTGGAGCAACCAGTAATGTCATACTCGCCAAGCTCGAGGGTAATAATCCGGCCGGTTCGGTAAAAGACCGGCCGGCGTTGTCGATGATTTCTCATGCGCAGAAACGCGGAGAAATTAAACCGGGTGACACGCTGATTGAAGCAACCAGCGGCAATACCGGTATCGCGCTGGCAATGGCTGCCGCAATTATGGGTTATCGCATGGTATTGATCATGCCAGAGAATTTGAGTATAGAGCGGCGGCAATCCATGAGCGCATACGGCGCAAAAATTATACTCACTCCAAAAGCAGGAAGTATGGAGCATGCGCGGGATTTAGCGGAAAAGATGCAGAATGAAGGACAAGGGATAATTCTTAATCAATTTGCTAATCCGGATAATCCTTTGGCGCATTACGAAGGCACGGCGCCAGAAATCTGGCGGGATACCCAAGGAAAGATTACACATTTTGTCAGTAGTATGGGAACTACCGGTACGATCATGGGTTGTGCGAGATTCTTTAAAGAACAGCAATCAACGATTAAAATTATTGGTGTGCAGCCGGAAGAAGGGGCGCAAATTCCAGGTATTCGCAAATGGTCCCCGGCTTACTTGCCTAAAATATATGATCCAAAACAGGTTGATGAATTGTTATACGTTTCTCAAAATGAAGCTGAAGACCTGACGCGACGGCTGGCCAGTGAAGAGGGAATTTTTGCGGGTATCTCATCAGGTGGTGCCTTGGTGGCTGCGTTAAGGATATCCGCTCAAGTTGAGAATGCGGTGATTGTGTTGATTGTTTGTGACCGCGGCGATCGTTATTTGTCTACCGGGGTTTTTCCTGCTTAGAGAAATTTGCACGGTAATTGGGTGCATCTTCAATTTTAAGTCAGTGCGACACAGAATTTTTTGCAATAAAGTTCATTCAGGCAACGTTTATAATTTATAATTTGTATCGCTTACGCAAGACGTAAGAGAATTGGCTGAGTTCGTTATTAGAATAAAATATCCAGGTTTTACATCAGGCTGTCCTGCTGTCTTGTAGTTATAACATGACGCTGGAACAGGTTAATAATGCACAGAATCAGATTCTGTTAGCCATCTGAATAATGATACGCAAAGTATCAGTACAATTTAGGTATCCAGCTCGGAATGTTAAACAATAACTTCTCACTCCCTATTCGTGTCTATTATCAGGATACTGATGCGGGTGGCGTGGTATATCATCCAACATACCTGAATTTTATGGAGCGGGCACGCTATGAATGGCTCAGGGAGTTGGGATTTAATGTCAATTCATTGATTGAAATTCATAAGATCTTGTTCATGGTGCGTTCGCTTGAAATTGATTATTTCAAGCCAGCAATACTGGATGATTTGTTGAATGTGACGGTAGCAGTTGCAGAGATAGGCAGGAGTCGTATCACGTTATCTCAGGAAATATTATGCAACCATGTCAAGCTAGTGAGTGCCACGATCCATGTGGTGTGTGTCGGCGCAGAAAAGCTCAAACCAGTGAGTATCCCTGTGCCATTACGTGAGAAAATTGGGAAGTTCGCATGAGTACAACAGTAACACAAGACATGTCATTTCTTCATCTGATCAGTAGCGCCAGTTTGCTGGTGCAACTGGTGATGTTGATTTTAGTATTGATTTCACTGTCATCGTGGTGGTTTATTTTTCGTAAATTATTCGTCATACGCTATGAAATAAAGAAAACAGATGAATTCGAGGATATTTTCTGGCGTGGTGTCGATTTGAATGCATTGCATCAACGCATCATCAGTTCACGTTATGAGTCGGGCAGTTTGGAGCGAATATTTGCTGCCGGTTTTGGTGAATTTAACAAGCACCCGGCCGGATCTGATCTTGACGCGGTGATGGAAAGCACCCGCCGAGCCATGCGCGCTACTTATCAACGGGAAATGGATCATCTGGAATCTCACTTGTCATTCCTGGCCACCGTTGGATCAGTCAGTCCCTATATTGGCTTGTTAGGCACCGTCTGGGGAATTATGAATTCTTTCCGCAGCTTATCCAGCGTTACGCAAGCAACCATTGCGCATGTTGCACCCGGAATTGCGGAAGCCTTGATAGCAACAGCGATGGGATTGTTTGCGGCAATTCCGGCGGTAGTTGCTTATAACCGTTACGCCAGCAGAACGGATCAACTGGCAACACGGTTTGAGAGCTTTATGGAAGAATTGTCCAATGTGTTGCAACGGCGAGCAGCCGAATAGAAAGAACTGAGGGGATTTTATGGCGCGTCGTGCCAAACATCGATTAATGAATGAGATCAATGTGGTGCCGTACATTGATGTGATGCTGGTACTGTTAATTATTTTTATGATTACAGCGCCGATGATTAACCATGGACAGATCGAGTTACCGCAAATTGGTAAATCCTTAGCGACACCAGTAGCGCCTCTGGAAGTGATCATTAAGGCAGATGGCAGTCTGACTTTGCGTGATCGTGCCAAAACAGCGGCAGAACAGAAAGTAGACAGAAACCAATTGATTGAAGCCATTAAACAAAAGCAGGCGCAAAATGCTGAGCAACCGGTCGTGATTGCAGCTGATAAAAATGTGCGTTACGAAGAAGTGATTAAAGTAATGGATATTCTGCAGCAGAATCAAGTGCAGAAAGTGGGTTTGCTGGCTCAACAAAAATGAACGATATGTAATGAGTGTGAGCATCTTACGCAATTCATCCCCTTCCGAACCTAGAATATTATTGGCTGGTGTACTGGCGCTACTGGTACATCTTATTTTCGTTGCGATAATGATTTTTGGTTTGGATTGGAAGGACCATCCACCAGAAGGCATGGTTGTCGATATATGGACTGAGTTACCTAAGCCTATCCAGGAACCAGTCAAAACTCAACCGCCTCCAAAGCAACCTAAACCAGTTCCAGAGCCCGTCAAACCTAAACCGGAGCCGGAGCCGGAGCCAACTAAACCAGAGCCGCCCAAACCGGAACCAGCCAAACCGGAGCCGGTTAAGCCTGAACCGGTCAAGCCTGTGCCACAGAAAGCAGTTGTGGAACCACCTGTAAAAAAACCCGATATCGCGTTGAAGCAGAAGCCTGAGCCGATTAAAGAGACTAAGCCGGATCTGGAAGAACAAAAGAAAAAAGAACAAGAAAAAATTAAAGAGCAGGAAAGATTAAAAGATATAGAGAAGCAAAAAGAACTTGAAAAAAAGAAAGAGCTAGATAAACAAAAGGAATTGGATAAACAAAAAGAACTAGAAAAGCAGAAAGAACTGGAAAAACAGAAGGAACTGCAGAAACAGAAAGAAAAAGATCTGGCCGCACAACAGCAACGTGAGCGGGAAGCAAAAGCACAGCGGGAAGCCGATGCGAAACGCGCTGCACAACAAGCTGCGGCAAGGAATCAGGTAACAAATGAGATATCGAAATATAAAGCCCTGATTCTTGCCAAGATAAAGAGCAGAATCGTGATGCCACCGGATTTGCCGGGTAATCCGGTTGCTGAATTCAACGTTACACTGCTCCCAGGCGGTGATATTCTCGATGTCAGGTTAAGCAAGAGTAGCGGGCACGCGGCGTTTGATAATGCGGTTGAGCGCGCAATCTTTTTGTCAAAACCATTACCGCTACCGCCTGATCCTGCATTATTTAATGAATTTCGTAATTTGAACATTACGGTGCATTATCGTGAATGATTGTTATAATCGATGGGGAATTTTTTGTTATTTGAAAATTTAATACTTATGTCATTACATCGGCCCAAACCTATTTATCGTGCATTGATTCTGCTTTTATGTCTGATCAGTGCGCCCGTGTACGCGCAACTGAATATCGAGATTTTTGGTGGCGGAGCGTCGCGCATTCCTATTGCTATTGTTCCTTTTGCTGATGAAAATAAACTTCAGCAAAGTATTACGCCAGTGATTAGTGCTGATTTGCAACGGACTGGCTTGTTTAAACTGGTTGATCCTGCTGGCCTGTCGCCGCACGCACCTGGGGAAGTCGTATATGCTGACTGGGCCAATCGTGGCGCTAATGCATTAATAATTGGCCGTGTAGTCCCGATATCCGGCGATCAGGTGGAGATTCAATTCCGTTTGATGGATGTCGCTAAAAAATCGCAATTGACTGGTTTGGCGATCACGGTACCTACGGCACAATTGCGTATGGCGGCGCATCGTATTGCGGATGTTATCTACGAAGCATTGACGGGCGATGTGGGGGTATTCAGTACCCGTATTGCTTATGTGTTGAAGCGCGGCAATAAGTATGCGCTTCAGGTCGCTGATGCGGATGGCTATAACGCCCAATCCATCATTGAATACTCAGAACCGATTATTTCTCCTGCTTGGTCACCCGATGGCAATCAATTGGCCTATGTTTCATTTGAGAACAAAAAGCCGATTGTTTATGTGCAAAAATTAGCGACGCGTGAGCGTCGGGCGGTTGCCAGCTTTAAAGGCAGTAACAGTGCGCCAGCCTGGTCTCCCGATGGAAAAAAACTGGCTGTTGTATTGACCGGGCAAGGCGGATCGCAAATATTCCTGGTGAATGCTGATGGAAGTGGCTTGCAAAGATTAAGCAGAAGTTCTGGGATCGATACGGAACCGAACTTTTCACCTGATGGCCGATATATTTTATTTACTTCCGATCGTGGCGGCAGTCCGCAAATTTATCGAATGTCCGTAACCGCTACTGAAACCAGTAATGCTGAGCGGCTTACTTTCGAAGGTAGCTACAATGTCAGCCCGGATTATAGTCAAGATGGTAAAAGTTTTACTTTTATCCATCGGAACAATGGTCAGTTTAACGTCGCTGTTCAGGAAATTGGATCACGACAGGTACAAATACTGACAAACTCCAAATTTGATGAATCGCCTAGTTTTGCGCCTAACGGCAAGATGATCTTATATGCAACTGAGATTAACGGGCATGGTATATTATCCGCAGTTTCCAGGGATGGACAGACAAGGCAGCATCTTTCAGTACAAACAGGTGATATAAGAGAGCCAGCATGGGGTCCTTTACCAACTTGGAAGTAATGTTTTTAATTTAAAGGAGTTATAAATGAGGAAATTATTAGGTATTTCATTGATTGTTCTGTTATCAGCTTGCGCCAGCCAAACCACGCAACCTGAAGTTGAAGATCTCACAGCAGGTGCGGGTGCTGGTTCAGGGAGTAGTGACTTGACAGGAGCAGGCTCTGGCAAACCAAGCTATTTCAGTCAACTGCAGGATCCTAATAGTATTTTGTCTAAGCGTAGTGTTTATTACGACTATGATAGCTACTCTGTGAAAAATGAATACAGAGAGTTGGTTCTGTCTCATGCCAAGTTCTTGCGTGATAATGCGAGCGCCAGCGTAATTCTGCAAGGGAATACCGATGATCGTGGTAGCCGTGAATACAATCTTGCGTTAGGGCAGCGTCGTGCCGATAGCGTCAGAAATATGATGACCTTGGCGGGCGCACGCGATGAGCAAATTGAATCGGTCAGCTTGGGCGAAGAAAAACCGCGCGCATTGGGACATAGTGAATCGGCATGGAGTCAGAATCGCCGCACAGATATTCTCTACCGGGGTGAATAAAGATGCTGATACGCGCTTTCTTACTGTTATTGTTGCTGAGCTGCAATGTTAGTTATGCAGCTTTGTTTGGCGATGATGAAGCACGCGAACAGATTACCGCATTACGTAAGCAAGTCAGTGAAATGGAAGCGCGTATTGCTAAGATGGAGCAGGCACTGAACAGCCAAGCGTTACTTCAGCTTTATGCACAAGTTGAAACGCTTGGGGCTGAATTGGGAAAACTGAACGGACAAATAGAAATGCTGAGTAACGACAATGCCTTATTACAGAAGCGGCAGCGGGATTTCTATATTGATTTGGACAATCGGTTGCGCCAGATTGAACAACCTGGTAAGAAGAGTTCTTCCGCTCCTGCAGCGCCAGCAAGCTTTTCCGATAGTACCTCGGGCAAAGAACAGACAGCGGCACCGCCTGCTGGTTTAGTGGTGCCGGAAACTTTATCATCCGATGGAACTGCTGCTTCTTCCGGCGCGCCCGATGCAACGGTGGCATCAGCAAATGAACTAGCACCCGCCGGTCCAGCAGAAAATAGCGCCTATAAAGAAGCGTATGACTTATTCAAAAACGGTGAATATGCAAACGCTATTGCACAATTTGAAAGCTTCCTGGGGAGTTATCCACAATCCAATTTGGCACCTGGCGCTGCTTATTGGATTGGCAATGCGCGCTACGCACTGCGGGATTATCAACTGGCAATCAATGCGCAGAAAAAATTGATTAGCACGTACCCAGACAGCAGCAAGGTGCCGGATGCATTTCTGAATATTGCTAGCAGCCAGCAGGAAATGGGCGATAGCAAGGCGAGTAAACATACGTTAGAAAATTTGCTGGCAAAATACCCGAATAGTGACGCCGCAAAAAAAGCCAAGCAACGCTTGGCTAACATCAAATAAACTCCTTGCTTGAACAAATAGTCTGCCAATTGTTGATTTCTGCATTACCTTCAAAGTAATATAATCTGCTTCTTTCTTCATCCAGGCGATCAATCATTATGCAAGCGTTAGAGACAACAACCTTGCGTATCAGTGAAATTTTCTATTCGTTACAAGGTGAAACCAGTCGAGTCGGTTTGCCAACGGTTTTTGTGCGTTTGACGGGTTGCCCTTTGCGCTGCGGTTACTGTGATACTGCCTATGCTTTTACCGGTGGTGAGAATCTATCGATAGCAGAAATACTGAACCAGGTGGCTCGCTATCAAACGAATTATGTAACCGTGACCGGAGGCGAGCCTTTAGCGCAGAAAGCTTGTTTGGATTTGTTAACTACATTATGCGATGCACAGTATTCCGTATCACTTGAAACCAGCGGCGCATTGGATTTATCCAGAGTAGATGTGCGTGTGTGCAAAGTTATGGATATCAAAACCCCGGGTTCGGGTGAAGTAACTAAAAATAATTGGTCCAATCTTGTTCATCTGAAACAACATGACGAAATCAAATTCGTGCTGTGCGATGAGACAGACTATCAATGGGCTTGCGAAATCATTCATACCAGGCAGTTACAGCAAATATGTCCAATCTTGCTTTCACCCGTTTATGGCAGCTTGGATCCCGCGACACTGGCAGCCTGGATATTGCGCGACAGCTTGCCGGTAAGGATGCAGATTCAGATGCATAAGCTGCTGTGGGGAGAGGGGCCGGGACGTTGAAGTTTGTAAAGTTGATCAGCGCATGAAAAAAGCAGTGGTATTACTATCCGGCGGATTAGATTCTGCAACCGCACTGGCGATAGCCCGGAACAGGCAATTCGAGTGTTATACCTTGAGTGTCGATTATGGCCAGCGGCATCGATCAGAATTAGAAGCAGCACGGAAAGTCGCTCAAGCTTTAGGTTCTTACGTCCACCAAGTTATCAAACTCGATCTGACAACATTCGGTGGATCAGCGCTCACAGACCGCTCAATTGAAATTCCAACTTCTGGAGAGAAAACAAATATCCCCGTCACTTATGTGCCCGTCAGAAATACCATTATGCTGTCGCTGGCGTTGGCATGGGCTGAAACATTGGATAGTCAAGATACCTTCGTCGGTGTGAACGCAGTCGATTATTCCGGCTACCCGGATTGCCGCCCGGAATACATTACGGCTTTTGAAAATATGGCGAATCTGGCAACCAAGGCAGCCATTGAAGGCAAAAAACTGACCATTCATGCACCGCTCTTGCATATGACCAAGAAAGAGATTATCCAGGAAGGAATTGCTTTAGGTGTCGATTACAGTTTAACCGTTTCTTGTTATCAGGCTGATGAGCTGGGACGAGCTTGTGGTGTTTGTGATTCTTGTCGTATCCGGCGTGCTGGATTTACTGCGGCAGGCGCAATCGATTCAACACGTTATCTGGTTAACTCATGAGTAATTACAATTGACCTGAGTTTAATTAGGGGTTGTGGAGTTGGGATCAACTAAATGCCTTCTTCCGGCTACAAAGAGACACTCGTACACATAGGAAAGAAGACTATCGAACGACAATTGTGTCATCTAAAAGCTGCTCTATTTGCAATTGTCAGTCCGCTTTTTGGCCGAAACGTGGCAAAACTTGTGTGAGCATTTTAGGCTATGAGGTTATAATTATTACGATTGGTGCTTTTTGTATAGCCTTGATTGGAAATTAATTTGACAACTGTAAGTCACGCACCGAGACAACCGGTAAAAGATATCCTTTGCACGCTTCATGCAAAATTTAACCAGAATGTTCTCTCCATAGGAGCGGAAACAAGCCTTCTGCTAGATACGATTGATCTCAATTCTCGAATTATTAGCGAGATAAGAGGTATCTTGTCTATAAACTATTGTGAAAGTGAAGGGCAAAAAAGGATTTGCAAAGAGATTTTGGATGAGGTTTTTACCGATTTTTCCCTAGCGATGTACCTGTGCGCGATTGGTTTGATTGTGCCGGCACGGATGTCAGTTCGCCGTGCATTTGAGCTTGGTTTGGCCACGGTTTACATGTGGGACCTGCCGCATGAGTATTGGGGCTGGAGCCATAAGGACCAGGATTTGAGTTTTTCAGTTATGGTCGCTCACCTAAACTCTGTTGGCTATCTTGAGTACATCGCGCAATTGCAGGGAGAAGAATCAGTATCCCCTATCTGCAACCAAGTAGATTTTCAAAGAATCTATCGGGAGCTCAGTAACACAGTTCATGGGAAAGTTTCTGGACTACCCCCCCTCTCACCGGAAAGGTTTTCACCGGACAAAAACGGGATAGAGAAGCACCTGAAACAAATAGCAGAAGCACAAAATATCGTCATTTTGCTATTGTTTGCTCGGTTCCGGGGTCTTGAACTCCTTATAAAATCTGCCTTCCCGCAAATTAAGAGAATCTAAAGCACATGAATGCCCCGACGACACAGACTCAGATTACTGGTGACGATCTCCTGCAGACTGTACGGTGCGAGGATTTGCTCTACGAACAGATCCGCCAGATTTCCGTGCTTGGTGATTTTGAGCGACGCATTATAGATGCATTGAAGGGGGGCGGTGCAAACCTCCTTGAAGGTGCTCGTGGAGTGGGTAAATCCATGCTCCTCAGAATGGCTGAAATTGAACTGGATAACACTTTTCAAACGGACAAGAAGCTAGGTGTATATGTCAATTTCAAGACCAGTACATTGCTAGAAGGGGTGAAGGCTGATGAGCGGGATGCATTCCAAATTTGGGTAAATATCAAAATTCTCGAAGCCTTGCACGAGAAGATGTTGGCATTAAATCTTATTGCAAAGAGTGGAGGGGCGGACCCATATCAACGGGTCTTTGGAATTTCGTCCGTACTTGAAACTAAAGCGATGCTGGAAGAAAAGATTCATCTGCTGCAAAAGCTCGCTTTTAGCAAAGTCAGTCAGACGGATATTATCAACCAGATTGGAACTGAATTTCTGGCTAAGGCTCAGGACACCAGCTTCCTTGTGAATATCATTAGGGAGGTGGCTGAGCTTTTCTCATTGAATAAGATTTTGTTCTTTTTTGACGAGGCTGCGCACACATTCATCTCAACTCAACAGAACATTTTCTTTGAAATCTTCAAGCTGCTTCACAGTGGAAAAGTAGCGTGTAAGGCAGCTGTATATCCGACAGTGACTAACTACGGACGCAACTTCGAGATTGGTCAAGATGCAATAGTGTTGCCGGTTGTTAGATTTGACCCTGGCGAATCTGGTCGCCGCGAGAATCGTGAGCATTTTCGCTCGATTCTTGAAAAGCGGTTGCCAAAAACTAGTACCCTGCGAAAGAAGATTTTTACAAGAGGTGCCGAGCTTGACTTATGCATTGACCTATCAAATGGGAATCCTCGAGCCCTTCTGCATATTTTGAACAGTGCGCTTGCCAGCAATAATCCCCTATCAGAAAGAACCGTTGGCCTAGCAGTACAAAGTTATGTTGATCAGGCACTTATTCCATACCACCAGAGTTTGTCAAAGCGCCTGCCAAAGTATGCGTCTCATATCCGTATCGGGTTAGATTTGCTCAGAGGCTACATAATCCCGGAAATCAGATCCAAGAATCATCGGAAGACAAAAAGCAACTATCAATCTGCGTTTTTTACAGTGCAGCGGGATATGTCCCCGAATCTTAAGTTGGCTCTCGATATCCTTTGTTATTCTGGAATGGTATCGCAACTCGGAACAGTCAAGATTGCTAGCGGTACTGGCCCACGATACATGATTAACTTAGCTCTTATGGCAACTGAAAAGGCTTTCGACACTTCTAAAACCGCAGATGCAATCTCACGCCTAAGCGTAACGGATTATCGTGAATTTTCATCCTCGGATAGCCAAATTCAGACATATTTATCTTCACTTTTGCTCCCGAGCGAAACTTGTTCAATTTGTTCAGCTCTTCTACCGCAGAATGCCAAATTCTGTAGCGAATGCGGCAACAAAATAATTGCCACTTCGATTGTAAGTACACTACTAGAGGAATCTATAGATGGTTTATCAGTTAGCGACCGACTAAAGGACCGAGTCCGGCCGAAATTTCCTACGGTAGGTTCCATCGTGCAAGCAAAACGCAACGAATTGATGAAGATTCCGTACATCAAGGATGTACGCTCAAGAATTATCAAAAATGCTGCCGATGAATTCATTTCAGGATAAAGAGTCGTGCGACATCCGAGACTGTCTGCCACCAGGCGAAGACAACGATCAGAACTGAAGTCTAAGTGGCAGCAATGAGATCAAAAGGTGGATGGCTGGAGTGCCAGATGTCATCGGGTTTTTTTGGTTCGCCTCAGTAAAAGATCAGATTCAATCCAGGTTAATTTTTAAAACTGTCAGATCAAGTTTGAGCCAGTACAAATTATGTTTTTATTGCGCTGATGCGACATCAGCACTCCGCTCAATACATACCCCCAGTTTCTTTACTCCACGAATAATTCCCAGCTTCGCAACGCTGATCTTAACCCACGGCGATTTAAATTCTGTCAAAATGGTTTGCGCGATATGTTCGGCCAAGGCTTCCAACAGGGAAAAGTGTTTGTTGGCCAAAATCTCGTTAATTCTTTCTATGATCAACGCATAGTCCAAAGCATCTGCTATGTTGTCGGATTGGCATGCACGGCTGGTTGGCAATGCGATTTCCAGGTCCAATTGAATCGTTTGCGGAACCACGCGTTCCCACGGGTAAATGCCGATTAAGGTTTTGGCTTTGAAGTCGTGCAGAAAAATAATATCCATTGGTGATTAAGCGCTAAAATGTGCGGGTTATTCGGGAGCTTCCGGAAGTCTTGCGGATGTGAGCGATACGGGATTCTATTCTATTTTGTTCAGGTGGTGCGAATACTCATGACGATATTGGTTTTTGCTCTGTTGGCCTATTTGCTGGGGTCGGTTTCTTTCGCCGTGGTGTCCAGTTGGATTTTTAAATTGCCGGACCCGCGCACCTACGGTTCAAAGAATCCGGGGGCGACCAATGTTTTGCGTAGCGGCAAGAAGGCTGCGGCGGTTTTGACGTTATTGGGTGATGCCGGTAAGGGCTGGTTGGCGGTGGCTTTGGCGCAACATTACGCTCCACTCTGGAATCTTGGGGATGAAGGGGTTGCTGTCGCCGCATTGGCAGTATTTCTGGGTCATGTTTTTCCGGTATTTTTGCGTTTCCAGGGCGGTAAAGGCGTGGCGACTGCGGTCGGCGTATTGCTCGGTTTGAATGTGTGGCTGGGGTTGCTGGCGATGGCGACCTGGTTGGCGGTTGCGTTCACCTGGCGCATTTCGTCGTTGTCGGCCTTGATCGCGGCGGTATTGGCGCCACTGTTTAGCGTCGTCTTGCTGGGTTTTGAAGCCGGGACGCTGGCCGTTTCGGCGATGTCACTGCTGCTGATCTGGCGTCACCGGTCAAATATCGTCAATTTGCTGGCGGGGAAAGAAGGCCGTATCGGCGAGAAAAAATTCCACGGTTTTTGATCAATCATCCGGTTCATCAAGCATTTCCAGATTCCAACGTGCGTTGACGGTAAAGCTGCTTGCCGGTGGCCAGGTTTTATCAGGCGAAGTTTGCAATCGCATTGCACCAGCAAAGGCAATCATGGCACCATTGTCGGTGCAAAATTCAAGTTCCGGATAAAAAACGGTCGCTCCTTTTGCAGAGGCTTTGCTGCTGAGATTCTGACGTAATTGATCGTTGGCGCCCACACCTCCGGCGACAACCAGTTGCGTAAGACCGGTACGCGATAGAGCGGTCAGTGATTTTTCGGTTAATACTTCCACAATCGCTTCTTGAAAAGCCAAAGCAATGTCCGCGCTGGTTTGTTGCGTGATTTCCTGTTTGTTGATCAGGGTGAGCACCGCAGTTTTTAGTCCGCTAAAACTGAAATTGAGATCTCCGCTATTGAGCATCGGCCGCGGAAGTTTAAATCGTCCTGTCCGGCCTTGTTTGGCCAATTTTGATAAGGCGGCGCCGCCCGGATAACCCAGCCCGAGTAATTTTGCGGTTTTGTCAAAAGCCTCACCTGCTGCATCATCAACCGTTTCACCTAACAATTTATAGTGTCCGACCGCATCCACTTGCATTAATTGCGTATGGCCTCCCGAAACCAGCAGCGCGATAAATGGAAAGTTCGGCGCCGGTGTGGATAACAGCGGCGATAACAGATGCCCTTCCAGATGATGGATGCCCAGTGCAGGGATTTTTAGTGCAAAACTCAGTGCAGCACCAATACTGGCGCCGACTAAAAGCGCGCCAGCCAGACCGGGGCCTTGTGTATAAGCGATAGCGTTGATTTCGTGCAATTCACATTTGGCTGCAAGCAATGTTTCCTTGATCAAGGGCAGTACACGGCGGATATGGTCGCGCGATGCAAGCTCAGGAACGACACCGCCATATTCACTGTGCATTTCTATTTGGGAATAAAGCGTATGGCTCAGTAGGCCACGTTTTGTGTCAAACAGTGCGATTCCGGTTTCATCGCAAGAAGTTTCAATGCCTAAAACTAGCATCAGGAAAAATGATGGAATGGCTTAGCAGGCCGTTGAAAAACTATCTGCATTGCCGCTGCGGTGTTAAAAATGGGCTCAAGATGCTCATTTATCATGCATAAGCTGTGCTTTTTCACCTGTTTTTGCCGTGCATCGGCTGCTACAAATACTTTCTTAAGCGGCCTGTTAGTGTTTTCCAATCCAGAAATAAGTTTGTGAGAAGCTTGTTGAGGAGAAATATTCAAGTTGGTTCTGTTCTTGGCAGGTTATAAAATGTTTTGCTGCCATTCTAGCATTGCTGCAGGCAATCAGAGTGATTACGAGATGAATTGAGAAACCTGGGCTATTTAGAAAATCATGTCTGTGCTAAAGTTCGGCTTTTGCATTAAAGCGTCGGGAGGGAAATTATGGATTACAGTTACGAATCTGAGCACACAAAATTTATGCGTGAGTTTCTGGAGAAGAATCCACATGTGCAGGAACAGCGATTGGCCGCAAGAAGTATGTGGTGGGATAAAAATCAGAATAGAGAAGAAAAAAAGGAATTTAATGAATCTTCAGTTCCAATGAAACCCTATGTTTATTTCAATGGATAGTGTTTTGTAAAGATCCGGTTCTTGTAATCCGGTATCATGCTCTGTTTCTTTCAGGAATGTTTGTTATGAAGATATTGATTATGTTGTTAACCGTATTCTTCATAGTGGCATGTGCGAACTTATCCGGTTCAAAAGAAAAAGCTCAGCTTTTTGAAGAAAATTTTGTGGGTGAGCATTCCGCTCTTGCGAGTTGTGTGGCTAATAAACTGCAGTCCGATGGCAGGTCATTTATGCATGTCCTGCAATTCAGAAACCGGCAATATCCGGATATGCAAGCATCGGAAATTCATGCATACGATACAAGGTATCTGCATAACGTTTATTCGACTTATGCACCTTCGAATCCCGACGCTATTCTCATCTACGGTAATCCGGTCCCGGAAATTTTATCAGCCGCGCAGCGCGGTGAAAATGACAAATCTGTTTACGCGTTTGCCCTGATGCTACAAACAATTGATGACACAACGGTCAACGCATCCCTGAGGGGAGATTCTTTCATGGGTAATATAGCCTGGAAAATTCTGCAATTGTGCGTAGCTTCTACAACCAAACCGTTGGTTCCGTAACCAAATCCTGTCAGTTGTTATTCCCGGATTTGGCCAGCAGCACATCCAATGCACGTGAGCTTAAAATGCGCTTGAGAATGCCAAACAGGTAAGTGGGGAATGTCACATAATAGCGTGGCTGCGGTTTGGTAGCTTCCAATGCGTGGATTACCCGTTTGAGTACAGCTTCAGGCGGGAGTGTGAAGGGAACGGCTGGACCCGGCTTGTTCAAGCGCGCTAATACACCCTGGTATTTTTCACGGTGAAAGCTGTTTTCAATGTTGATATATTTTGCCAGTGCCTTGACGGCATTCATGCGAAACTGACTGGTGATCGGCCCCGGCTCAATCAGACTGACGTAAATATTAGTGCCTCGTAGCTCCAGCCGTAGGGTATCACTGAGCCCCTCAATGGCATATTTGGAAGCATTGTAGGCACCCCGGAAAGGCAGAGAAACAAAACCCAGTACCGAGCTGTTCTGGATAATTCTGCCGTAGCCTTGGCGGCGCATGACCGGTATCGCCAGATTGGTGAGTTCCTGCCAGCCAAAGACATTGGTCTCGAATTGTGCACGCAAGGCATCGCGATTCAAATCTTCCACGGCACCCGGCAAGCCGTATGCGCCATTATTAAATAGGGCATACAGTTCACCATCCGTACGGCGCATGACCTCTTCAAAAGCAAAGTGAATCGAGTTTGAATCGGTTAAATCCAGGCGGAAGCTTTCCAGGCCTTCCGCCAGGAGCATTTCAACGCTTGCCCGTTTTCTGGCTGTAGCAAACACACGATAGCCGCGTTCATGCAGTGCTTTGGCTACACAGTAACCGATCCCGCTTGAACATCCTGTAATGAGTATGGTTTTTTTCATTTGCTCAGATTAACCTGTGGATGTGTAATTTTTGTATTGGCTATTTTTCATAACTTGACAATAGATTCGATGCAAAGATAGCATCAATTAGCGATACAAACCTTTCGATAGTAGAAAATAACATAAGAAAAGACTGTTTATGGCAAAAATTTTATTCCGCCTTAATGGCGTATCCGATGATGAAACGAATGATGTGCGCGAATTGTTAGCCAACAATGCGATTGATTTTTATGAAACATCGTCGGGTAACTGGGGTGTGTCAATGCCGGCAATATGGCTCAGCGATGATGATCAGTTTGAGAAGGCGAAAGCATTACTCAATGCTTATCAAGATGAACGAACGGTCAGAATGCGGGAAGATTATGCTCGCTTAAAACGGGAAGGAAAGAATAAAACCTTCATAGATGCGGTTATGCAAAATCCTGTGCATTTTACGATCCATTTGGCACTTGCGTTGTTGGTCATTTACTTGTCTGTCACGCTGGTCCTTGATCTTGCTAAATAACAGGACGAAAATAGTAACCCGATCATCAATATTCATCGAATGCGGTATGATAGTAGTCCAAATCCAGAAACATCATTCTAAGAAGGAGAAAAATATGAAGTTTACTTTGAAAGCAGTTGCCGCAGTACTTGTCATAGCTCCGCTTTACGCCCATGCGGGTGGAGATCCTGAACATGTTAAATTTCCAGAAGGTTATGAAAAAACCTTTACAAAGTATGCAACTATGAATCGCGCGAATCAGACACAAGTTGCCAAGTTGTATGCCAACGAAGTTGCGATTTCTAGTTATACACAAGGAAATATGAGCGCTTCCGGTGCTGTCATGATTATGGAAATATATACGCCAAAAAAAGATGCGAATGGCAAGCCGATTGCAGGTAGTGACGGTACCTTTGAAATTGATTCGCTGTCAGCAGTTGCTGTGATGGAAAAGAGAAATAATTGGGATGCCGCTTTTCCAAAGGAAAATCGTACTGGTGACTGGGGATTTGCTGTTTACAATCCGGATGGTACTGCAAAAAGTAATGATTTGAATTGCGTGCAATGCCATACACCACTACAAGCTCAGGATTACTTGTTCACTTATCAGAAATTGGTTGATTTCGTGAAAAAATAATAAATCCACATGAATTGAGAAGACAATTTGTTAGTACGGATTGTCTTCTCAATGAAGCAGCGCTCCTTTTCAAAAATGAAAGATTGGGTGTTTTTGCAGATATGCATGGTTGAATGATCCATAGCATAAAGCCTTAACCGTATTAATAATTGCACTGATCATCATCTTTTGATTCCAGTTTGGCCGATCCCGATCAAATAATTGTGTCGAAAAATAACAAATCAAAAACCAGTTTTCATTCTGTAAATAAATATTATTCAACAAATAATCTTCTACCTAATTGGGATAAACTCGCTGCATGCATCAATTAGAAGATTCTATGTAATAACATAGTGTTAAGGATATCTTCATATCTCGCAAAGCTGCTCCATAGGTATCAATAAAGGAAAATACATGAGGGATGTTGTTATTCTAAGTGGCGTACGCACGGCTATTGGTGACTATGGTGGCGCACTTAAACAGGTTGCTCCAGCAGATTTGGCGGCAAAGGTAGTGCATGAAGCGGTGTTGCGCGCTGGAATTAATCCAGATAAAGTTGGACACTTGGTTTTTGGCAACGTGATACATGGAGAATCCCGCGATATGTATTTAGCGCGCGTTGCTTGTGTCAATGGCGGCTTACCGCAGCATACTTCCGCATTGACAGTGAATCGGCTATGTGGAAGCGGTCTACAAGCGATCATATCGGCGAGTCAAAATATTCTGCTGAATGACACCGATGTGGCAGTCGCCGGTGGAGCTGAATCCATGAGCCGGGGAGGCTATTTGTTACCTGCTTTGCGGTGGGGGCAGCGCATGAATGACGGGAGTACGGTGGATATGATGATCGGAGCATTGACCGATCCATTCGATAACGTACATATGGGCATTACTGCCGAAAATATTGCCGCTAAATGGCAAATCAGCCGTGAAGTACAAGATGCATTTGCGGCAGAGAGTCATCGCCGTGCCCGGCATGCGATAAGAAATGGTTATTTTAAAGAGCAAATATTGCCTATTGAAATAACGACACATAAAGAAAAAATCCTTTTTGATACTGACGAGCATCCCCGTGAAAACACAAGTATGGAGACTTTGGCTAAGCTTCGTCCTGTTTTCCAAAAAGATGGCACCGTAACAGCAGGCAATGCCTCCGGTATTAATGATAGCGCCGCTGCATTGGTGCTCATGGAAAGTAAAGCAGCACAGAAATGCGACTTGAAACCGTTGGCGCGATTGGTTTCTTATGGTCATGCCGGGGTTGATCCAAAATTTATGGGCATCGGGCCGATACCGGCTGTTCAGAATGCTTTGCGGCGCGCAAATCTTAAAATAACGGATCTTGATGTCATTGAATCCAACGAAGCCTTCGCTGTACAGGCGTGTGTTGTAGCAAAAGAGCTACAATTTGATCCGGAAAAAACCAATCCGAATGGTGGTGCTGTTGCGTTGGGCCATCCTATCGGGGCAACTGGCAGTATCTTGACGATTAAGGCTATTTATGAATTGCATCGTTGTGGCGGTAGATATGCCCTGGTAACCATGTGTATAGGCGGCGGTCAAGGAGTCGCCGCAATATTTGAAAGGTTATGAGAGCTTGACTTAACACCACAGATAATATTTTGATAGTAGTTATGGTTTGATAGATCAGAATTTTACATTGACTGAGTAGAGTGGTTCAGCTATAGTGACGCCTTTTTTAAGCGTAGGTAACGCTGTCTGTTCCAAGGACGGGTAGAAAGCATGTCTTGGATAAAAAATAGACCGCTCAATATTGTTCTACGCTTGCAATTGCTTGCTACATTAATAGCAGCATTTGTTATCTGGTTTTTCCTGGGTATGCATGGTACGGTATCAGCGGTGCTTGGTGGGTCAGTGAGTGTTATGTCCTCGGCGGCATTTGCATTAATTATATCCCGGCACAAAGGGTATACTGCTGAAGGGACTATCAGAACCGCATTAAGGGCTGAAGCAGTAAAAATAATATTGACTGTAAGCTTGTTATGGTTGGTGTTTAAAAATTATGAGGATGTAAATGCATTTGCATTTATTGGAACATTTATCCTAAATGTATTAGTTTATAGCATGGCGTTATTTGTATCAGATGATACAAAATAAGATAAATTTAATGGTAGAGCAGGCAGCGCATGGCATCAGATACAGAACTTACTCCAACATCATACATTAATCATCATTTAACTAATTTAACGACACAAGTCAGCGAAGGCTCATTTTGGGTTTTGCATGTTGATACCCTAGTTACATCTTTAATTCTTGGGGTTATTAGTTTTGGATTTATTTGGCTGGTTGTGCGTAAGGCAACGCCTGGCGTGCCATCGAAACGTCAGGCGTTTGTCGAGCTTGCGGTTGAGTTCATTGATAATGAAGTTAAAAATACATTTCATGGTAACCGTCATGTGTTTGTTGCACCTACAGCGTTAACGATATTTGTGTGGGTTTTGATGATGAACGCTATGGATATTCTGCCAATAGACATTATGGCTTGGATCTATGAGCATGCATTCGGTTTGCATAATTGGCGGACAGTGCCGACGACTGATGTAAATACAACATTCGCGTTGGCTCTTTCAATATGGTTCTTGATGCTTTACTTTAATGTAAAGGTCAAAGGGTGGGGGGGGTGGATGCATGAGCTCTTTTGTACGCCATTTGGAAAAAATCCATTGCTTTGGGTATTGAATCTGTTGTTTAATTTCATAGAATATGTATCTAAGCCGCTATCGCATTCATTGCGTCTATTTGGAAATATTTACGCAGGGGAAATAATTTTCTTGCTGCTGGGTATGTGGGCGGCAACAGGGGTTTCGGGTGCAATTTTTGGTGCAATTCTAGGAGCAGGTTGGGCAATATTTCATATCTTGATTGTTACTTTGCAAGCTTTTATTTTCATGATGCTGACTGTAGTGTATATATCGATGGCGCATGAATCTCACTAAATTCATAAGCTTTATTTTTGTAGTATATTTTTAATCTTTAACAAAAGGAATCTAAAATGGAGAATTTGCAGTATTTGGCAATGATTCAAGCATATACCGGAATAGGTATTGGTTTGATGATTGGACTTGGTGCGGCAGGCGCGTGTATCGGTGTGGGTGTGATGTGCAGTCGTTTTCTTGAAGGTGCGGCGCGTCAACCTGAAATGATACCTACTTTGCAAGGCAAGGTATTCCTTTTGCTCGGCTTAACCGATGCTTCTTTTATTATTGCTGTGGGTTTGGCAATGCTGTTTGCATTTGGTAATCCATTGCTGGCAGTTATTCAATAATAATGTTATTGCTGGATAGATCAGATATTACAGGCTTGTCATGAATATTAACTTTACTTTAATTTCTCAGGCGGTAGCCTTTTCAATATTTATTTGGTTCACTGTTAAATTTGTATGGCCGCCGTTATTGCGTGCAATTGAAGAGCGTCAAAAAACTATTGCTGATGGATTGGCTGCAGGTGAGCGCGGACGTCATGAATTAGAGTTGGCAAGTCAACGCTCTTCTGATGTATTGAAAGAAGCCAAGCAGCGTGCCTCAGAAATAATTTTGCAGGCTGAGAAACGAGCTTCAGAAATTGTTGAAGAGTCGAAAAGAACAGCGAAAGAAGAAGGTGATCGTATAATTCTTGGTGCAAAGGCAGATATAGAACATGAGGTATTTAGTGCTAAAGAGGCGCTGCGTCAGCATGTTGCTGAATTAGCTGTCGCTGGTGCAGCTAAGATTCTACGACGTGAAGTCGATGCTAAAGCGCATGCTGATATGCTTACTTCTATTGGGGAAGATTTGAAATAATGGCTGAAGCGATTACAGTTGCAAGACCTTATGCAGAGGCTGTATATAAGCTGGCAGTTGCTAGTGATAATTTGGACCAGTGGTCAAAAATGTTACGGTTTGCGGTAGAGATTGCAGAAGATGAGCACGTAAAGCTGCTCATTGGCAATCCTGTGGTTTCTGCAAAGCAGCTCGGAGAATTATTTCTGGAGATTGGGCGAAATAAATTTGATTCTGAGGCGCGTAATCTGATGATGCTATTGGCAGAAAATAAACGAATAACAGTGCTGCCTCAGATTGACCTATTATTTGAACAATTAAAAGCACAGCACGAAGGTGTGTTGGATGCGAAAATTGTGAGCGCGTTTGCAATGGAAAGTAAGCAACTGAAAAAACTAATCGATGATCTCGAGAAAAAATTTAAGCGCAAGATAGAGGCACAAGTAAGTGTAGATCCGGAATTAATAGGTGGAATTAAAGTTGAAATTGGCGATGAGATTCTTGATGCCTCAGTTCGCGGTAAACTTGAAGCCATGGCCATTGCCCTTAAAAGCTAGGAGTTAAATGAAATGCAGTTAAATCCATCCGAAATCAGTGAACTGATTAAAAAAAGGATTGAAGGACTTGTTGATACAGCAGAAGTCCGGACGCAAGGAACTATTGTTTCTGTAACGGACGGTATTGTGCGTATTCACGGTTTGTCAGATGTAATGCAAGGTGAAATGTTGGAATTTCCCGGTAATACCTTCGGTTTGGCGCTGAATCTTGAGCGAGATTCAGTAGGCGCAGTTATTATGGGCGCATATGAGCATATCTGCGAGGGTGATACAGTTAAATGTACTGGACGTATTCTCGAAGTGCCTGTTGGAGAAGGATTGTTGGGCCGTGTTGTGAATTCACTGGGGCAACCTATAGATGGGAAAGGACCAATTACAGCAGTAAGGTCTGAACCCATCGAAAAAATAGCGCCGGGTGTGATTTGGCGTCAATCTGTCGATCAACCAGTTCAGACAGGTTTGAAATCGGTAGATTCGATGGTGCCGGTTGGACGTGGACAGCGTGAATTGATTATCGGCGATCGTCAGACAGGGAAAACCGCGGTAGCTATTGATGCGATCATTAATCAGAAAGGTCAAAACATGTTCTGTATTTATGTTGCGATCGGACAGAAGGCTTCTTCGATAGCAAACGTGGTACGTAAACTGGAAGAACATGGCGCAATGGAATATACCATTGTAGTGGCAGCAACCGCGTCAGAATCTGCGGCAATGCAATTTATTGCACCTTATTCTGGATGCACGATGGGTGAGTATTTCCGAGATAAAGGTCAGGATGCGTTGATTGTTTATGATGACTTAACGAAACAGGCATGGGCATATAGACAAATTTCATTGTTATTAAGACGTCCGCCAGGTCGTGAAGCATATCCAGGTGATGTGTTTTATCTTCATTCACGGTTACTTGAAAGAGCGGCGAGGGTCAGTGTCGCATATGTTGAAAAGGCTACTGCAGGCGCAGTAAAGGGTAAGACTGGGTCACTGACTGCTTTGCCAATTATTGAAACGCAGGCTGGTGACGTGACGGCTTTCGTGCCAACCAATGTGATTTCAATCACAGATGGACAAATATTTTTGGAGACAGACTTGTTTAATGCGGGCATTCGCCCAGCAATTAATGCGGGTGTGTCCGTTTCGCGGGTTGGTGGCGCGGCACAAACTAAGGTTATTAAGAAATTAGGTGGCGGCATACGTCTGGCATTAGCGCAATATCGTGAATTGGCTGCCTTTGCCCAATTCGCATCCGATTTGGATGAGGCGACACGTAAACAGCTTGAGCGTGGAAAAATGGCTACTGAATTGATGAAGCAATCGCAGTATGCAACACTCAGTGTTTCTGAGATGGCGCTAACTTTGTTTGCTATTAATAATGGTTATTTTGATGATGTTGAAGTGAAGCGGGCATTGGCATTTGAATCTGCGCTGAAGAGTTATATACGTAATCAGCATGGAACTATTCTTGATAAGATTGAGAATACTAAAGAACTAGACGCGGAAACAGAGAAGGATTTGACCGCTGCAATCAAAGAATTCAAGCAAAACGGAACATATTAATAATGGCTGGCAGCAGAGAAGTACGAAATAAGATAAAAAGTGTAAAGAATACGCAAAAGATTACGCGCGCCATGGAAATGGTGGCGGCTTCTAAAATGCGTAAAGCGCAAGATCGTATGAAAAAAGCGCGACCTTATGGCGAAAAAATACGTAATGTCGCAGCACATATGAGTCGGGCAAACACAGAATATCGGCATCCATTTTTGATAGAGCGGGATACGGTAAAACGTATTGGCATTATTATAGTGACTTCAGATAAAGGGCTTTGTGGTGGTTTGAACACTAATGTTCTACGTAAAGCTATTAATCAAATGAAGGCATGGCAGGCAGATGGTGAACAAATCGAAGTTTGCTGCATAGGCAATAAAGGCCTGGGCTTTATGAGCCGAATTGGTGCAAATGTCACGGCACAGGTAATAGGGCTAGGGGATACGCCAGATATGGTAAAACTTATAGGCGCGGTTAAAGTGGTATTGGATGGATATACACAAGATCAATTCGATCGAGTGTATGTTTTTTATAATCGCTTTATCAATACTATGAAGCAAGAACCTGTGATGGAACAGTTGCTGCCATTGACCGATGAGCGTATGCAGAAAGAAGAGCAAACTAGCGGTAAACCAAAAGCTACATGGGATTATATTTATGAACCTGAAGCCAAGCCTGTTATAGACGATATTATGGTACGTTATGTCGAAGCGTTGATATATCAGGCTGTCACTGAGAACATGGCATCCGAGCAGTCTGCGAGAATGGTGGCGATGAAAGCGGCATCTGATAATGCAGGAAGTGTCATTGATGAGTTGACATTGATTTACAACAAATCTCGACAAGCGGCAATTACCAAGGAATTGTCGGAAATTGTCGGCGGCGCGGCGGCTGTTTAAAACATTTTTAGTATTTAGTTAGGGAACAACGATGAGTCAAGGAAAAATTGTTCAGTGTATTGGTGCGGTGATTGATGTGGAATTTTCACGTGAATCCATCCCAAAAGTATATGATGCGTTAATAATGGAAGGTTCTGAACTTACGCTGGAAGTACAGCAACAGCTGGGCGATGGAGTGGTGCGCACAATTGCACTGGGATCTTCTGATGGTTTGCGCCGTGGAATGATGGTTAAAAATACGGGCAAACAAATTACTGTACCTGTCGGGACCAAAACATTGGGACGTATCATGGATGTGCTGGGTCGCCCAATAGACGAAATGGGTGAAATTGGTGCAGAGCAAACCATGTCCATTCATCGTGATGCGCCAGCGTTCGACGAATTGTCAGCATCGACAGAATTATTAGAAACTGGCATTAAAGTGATTGATTTAATTTGCCCATTTGCAAAAGGCGGAAAAGTCGGATTATTTGGTGGTGCGGGTGTCGGCAAGACTGTCAATATGATGGAGTTGATCCGCAATATCGCGATTGAACACAGTGGGTATTCGGTATTTGCGGGTGTGGGGGAACGTACTCGCGAAGGAAATGACTTTTATCATGAGATGAAAGAATCTAAAGTCCTTGATAAGGTTGCACTGGTTTATGGACAAATGAATGAGCCGCCCGGAAATCGTTTGCGCGTAGCACTGACGGGATTGACTATGGCAGAGTCATTTCGGGATGAAGGTCGTGATGTATTATTCTTTGTTGATAATATTTACCGGTATACATTGGCAGGAACCGAAGTGTCAGCGTTGCTGGGACGTATGCCATCAGCAGTGGGTTATCAACCGACACTGGCTGAAGAAATGGGGCGTTTGCAAGAACGGATCACATCGACAAAAACAGGCTCAATTACATCAATACAAGCTGTTTATGTTCCGGCTGATGACTT
Source organism: Nitrosomonas sp. (assembly GCF_043753625.1). Taxonomy (GTDB): domain Bacteria; phylum Pseudomonadota; class Gammaproteobacteria; order Burkholderiales; family Nitrosomonadaceae; genus Nitrosomonas. Next base: position 20,654 of record NZ_JAYUWI010000118.1, on the reverse strand, counting down.
AACCGATCCATCTCCAGCAACAACTTTTGGTCACTTGGATGCGACCGTTGTGTTGTCTCGTGATATCGCATCGTTAGGTATTTACCCTGCTGTGGATCCACTTGATTCAACTTCACGTCAGCTTGATCCACAAGTTGTGGGTGAAGAGCATTACAATACTGCACGTGCTGTACAGCAAACATTGCAACGCTATAAAGAATTAAGAGACATTATTGCTATTTTAGGTATGGATGAATTGTCCCCTGAAGATAAATTGGCAGTTAGTCGTGCGAGAAAGATTCAACGTTTCCTATCACAACCATTTAACGTCGCTGAAGTCTTTACCGGGTCTCCAGGAAAATATGTCTCGCTTAAAGATACAATCAAAGGTTTTAAAGGTATTGTTGAAGGTGAGTATGATGATCTACCAGAACAGGCGTTCTACATGGTTGGCGGCATCGAAGAAGCCGTTGAGAAAGCCAAAACCCTTCAATAAATTGAGAGAAAATATCAATGGGCGCTATTTTTCATCTTGATATCGTTAGTGCTGAAGAATCTATTTATTCCGGTCCAGTGGAATTTTTAGTTGCACCAGCACAAATGGGTGAAGTAGGTATTTACCCACGTCATACTCCGATGTTGACAAGAATTAAATCTGGAATGGTGCGTATCAAAGCACAATTAAAAGAAGAAGAACTGATATACGTGTCTGGAGGCATGTTAGAAGTTCAGCCTGATATTGTTACTATACTGGCAGATACTGCGGTGCGCAGTCATGATCTTGATGAAGCCAAGGCGATCGAAGCAAAACGAGCAGCAGAAGAGGCTATGAAGAACAAAGAGTCTGAGTTGGATTATGCGAGAGCCCAGGCAGAATTAATCGAAGCCATGGCGCAATTGGCCGCAATTGATAAACTAAGAAAACGTAGACACTAATTAAGATACTGAAAGAAAAAAAGGCGACGTATGTCGCCTTTTTTGTTTCTGTTGTCTGAATTTTGGCTGATTTTTTCAACCAAATATCTATGGTTCGCTTAATAAATGATAAAGTATTGAGCGAACAAAATTTACTCCTATCATATCCTTACACTATGTTCCTTATAAATGAAGGGTGTATATTCATTACAGTTGATTGAGTCGAATTGAATATACTTAAAACCAAAAAGGGAGTTCAATATTGTGACTAAACTTAATGTTGTAATACTCGCAGCAGGTGAAGGAAAACGCATGCACTCTTCTCTTCCAAAAGTATTGCATACTTTGGCAGGATGCTCATTGCTAACGCATGTTACTAACACGGCCAGATTGCTATCACCTGATAAAATCTGTATTGTCATCGGACATGGGGGGGAGATAGTAAAGCAATCGATTGTCGGCGATGATTTAACTTGGGTTCTGCAAGCGCAACAATTGGGTACCGGACATGCACTAATGCAAACACTACAGCATCTTGATAGAGATGGTTTGACGCTTGTGTTGTATGGGGACGTGCCATTAATCAGCATTCAAACATTGCAAAAATTAATAGCGAAAGCAGAAGAAAAGCATTGCGTGTTGTTAACTGCAGAGATCGGGAATCCTTTTGGTTATGGCAGAATTATGCGCGATCCTGAAACAAGAGCAATTAAAGCTATTGTAGAGCAAAAAGACACCAATACTGAGCAACAAGAGATCCGCGAAATTAATACCGGCATAATGCTGATACCCAATGATTATTTACATAACTGGTTGCCAAAAATTGAAAACAAAAACACGCAGCATGAATATTACTTGACCGATATCATTGCCTTGTCAGTTAAACAAGGCATTCAAGTCGCATCGTCACAAGCGAAAAATCTTTGGGAGGTAATGGGCGTTAATAATAAGTCTCAACTTGCAGAGCTTGAACGAATCTATCAAAGGCACTGTGCAGATAAGCTTTTGTATCTGGGGGTTGGTTTGATAGATCCGTCTCGAATTGATATAAGAGGAGAGCTTGTTTGCGGATCGGATGTTGAAATTGATATTAGTTGTATTTTTGAAGGAATGGTTAAGCTGGGTGATTCTGTAAAAGTGGGAGCGCACTGCATATTGAAGAATGTAAAGGTAGATGCGGGCACTACTATACTACCGTATAGCATGATTGAAGATACAGAGATAGGTGAAAGCTGCAAGATTGGACCGTATGCACGAATTCGACCTGGAACCAAACTTTCTAACAGAGTACATATCGGTAATTTTGTCGAGGTGAAGAATAGTCAGATCGCTTTGGGAAGTAAAGCCAATCATTTAAGCTATATTGGTGATTCTATTGTAGGAAAGAATGTCAATATAGGTGCTGGAACAATTACTTGTAATTATGATGGGGCTAATAAGCATCAAACGATTGTAGAAGATGACGTATTTATCGGATCAGACACACAGCTTATTGCGCCAGTGAGAATTTCTAAAGGTTCCACAATCGGAGCTGGATCGACTATCACTAAGGAAACACCGGAAGGTCAGCTTACTTTATCCAGATCGAAGCAACTGAGTGTTGCTGGCTGGAAGCGTCCGCAGAAGCCAAAAGTATAGAATAGAATTATTGATGCAGTAGATTTTGATTTATCAGCTTGAGTGGCGAGGAGAATGTACTATGTGCGGAATAGTTGGTGCAGTAGCCAATGATAATGTCGTTCCGATGTTGTTGGAAGGGTTGCTACGCTTAGAATACCGAGGGTATGACTCTGCCGGATTGGTGGTAACGTGTAATGGCCTGCAAAGATTACGCACGACAGATCGCGTGACCGAATTGCAGAAACTCGCAATTAAACAGAAAACACATGGACTTGCAGGCATTGCACATACGCGCTGGGCGACGCATGGAGCGCCATCAGAACGTAATGCACATCCCCATTTCTCTGGAACTGCCGGAACAGATACTAGAATCGCTATTGTGCATAATGGAATAATTGAGAACCATGAAGTAATGCGCAAACGCTTACAGGCGGAAGGATTTGAATTTATATCGGATACCGATACCGAAGTTATTGCACATCTCATAGCATTTAATCTTAAGCGGACCGCTGATTTATTAAAAGCGGTTTGCGAGTCTATTGCTGAATTGCAAGGTGCTTACGCAATTGCTGTGATGGAGGAAGCCCGACCTGAGAAGCTTGTTGTTGCACGTAACGGAGCGCCATTATTGCTGGGTTTGGGTGAAAGCGGGAATTATGCGGCCTCAGATGCATCTGCATTATTAAAAGCAACCAGGAATATGATTTATCTGGAAGAAGGCGATGTCGCTGAACTGACATGCAATGGATATCACATTGTCAATTGTCTTAATGGCGCTTTAGTACAAGAAGTGGAGCGAAAGGTTCATGAAAGTAGTCTGGCGAGTGAAGCAATAGAAATTGGACCGTATGCACATTTCATGCAAAAGGAAATATTTGAGCAACCGAGTGCTGTGGCAAATACGCTTGAAATGGTATTTAGTGCTCAGTCTATTTCACCCAATTTATTTGGTAGTGAAGCTGAGAAAGTATTTAATAAAACCAGCGGCATTCTGATACTGGCCTGCGGAACCAGCTATCACGCAGGCTTGGTTGCTCGTTATTGGCTGGAATCCGTTGCTGGTTTGCCATGCAATGTTGAAATAGCGAGCGAATATCGTTATCGGGACCCCATTGCAGACCCGACGACTTTAGTGGTTGGTATTTCTCAATCGGGAGAAACTGCAGACACTCTAGCGGCAATGAGTTATGCGAAGAAATTGGGTCATCAATACAGTTTAGCCATTTGCAACGTGCCGGAAAGTGCATTGATCCGGCAAACTGATTTGCGGTTTCTTACCCGAGCCGGCCCAGAAATTGGCGTGGCTTCGACTAAAGCGTTTACTACGCAATTAGCATCACTACTACTGCTAACGGTGACACTAGCAAAGATGCGCCATAAATTATCGATCGAAGATGAACAGCGGATGATTATGGCGCTACGCCATTTGCCGGTAGCTCTGCAGCATGCACTACAAGTCGAACCGAAAGTGAAAATTTGGGCTAAAAGCTTTGCACAGAAGCGCCACGCATTATTTCTTGGACGCGGTGTTCATTATCCCGTTGCGATGGAAGGTGCGCTTAAGCTCAAGGAGATTTCTTATATACATGCTGAAGCCTATGCAGCTGGAGAATTAAAACATGGTCCGTTAGCTTTAGTAGATAGCGAAATGCCAGTTGTTGCAATAGCACCCAATGACCAGCTATTAGGGAAACTAAAATCGAACCTGCAAGAAGTGCATGCGCGAGGTGGTGAACTCTATGTGTTTGCGGATGCAGATTCTCAGATAGCGCAAGGCGAGAATCTGCATGTAATCCGATTAGCAGAGCATGCTGGTTTACTCAGTCCAATTCTTCATACAATACCACTTCAGCTATTGGCTTATCATGTTGCCTTAGTGAAAGGGACTGATGTTGATAAACCAAGGAATCTTGCAAAAGCAGTAACGGTGGAATAAATACGATTTGATAAAGATCGAGTTATTAAAACTGATAACATGCTATACGAAACAGATGGTTGTATTGTCTGCTAGAGTTTGGTACTTTATCCATAAGCTATGGGTGGTAATATAAATTTACTTTCGTAGAGGACGCAGATAAATGGCAGGTCATAGCAAATGGGCTAATATCAAACACAAAAAAGCCGCACAAGACGCTAAACGCGGTAAGGTATTTACTCGGCTTATTAAGGAAATTACTGTGGCTGCCCGTATGGGTGGCGGAGATCCAGATAGTAATCCACGCTTACGCTTGGCGGTGGATAAGGCATACGATCAGAATATGCCGAAGGACAATGTGGAGCGTGCGATTAAGCGTGGCAGCGGCACTCTGGATGGGGCTGATTATGAAGAAATTCGTTATGAAGGCTATGGCATAGCGGGTGCTGCTGTAATGGTAGATTGCATGACAGATAATCGTGTTCGTACTGTGGCTGATGTACGTCATGCTTTTACGAAGTATGGCGGTAATCTGGGTACGGACGGTTCCGTCAATTTCTTATTTAGACACTGTGGTCAATTTATTTTTGCACCAGGAACTGATGAAGATAAGCTCATAGAAGTCGCTTTGGAGGGAGGAGCCGAAGATGTGATCAGTAATGAGGACAGTAGTATCGAAGTAATTACGGATCCTTATGAATTTATAAACGTTAAAGAAGCATTAGAGAAAGCGGGATTTAAGGCTGAGTTAGCGGAAGTGACGATGAAACCAAGCAATGAGGCTGTATTAACCGGTGATGATGCTGTAAAAATGCAAAAATTATTGGATGCTTTGGAAAATCTTGATGATGTACAGAATGTATACACCACAGCAATTCTTGATGAATAAGAGCTATATTGGCAGGTGACAAAATCCGTATTCTTGGCATAGACCCTGGGTTACGTAATACCGGTTTTGGCGTGATCGATAAAATTGGAAGTAATTTAACCTATGTCAGCAGTGGCAGTGTTAAAACTTTTGAAGGTGAATTGCCTTCTCGTCTCAAGTTAATTCTGAATAATTTAAGTGAAGTCATCACGCAATATCAACCCGGGCACGTTGCCATAGAGCAAGTTTTTGTCAATATCAATCCCAAGTCTACATTATTACTAGGTCAGGCACGTGGCGCGGCTATTTGCGCAGCAGTGCTGAATGATCTGATCGTGGCTGAATATACTGCGTTGCAAATAAAACAAGCCGTAGTGGGTAATGGTCATGCCAAAAAAGATCAAGTACAGGAAATGGTTATGCGGTTACTTAATCTGGCTGGCAGCCCAAGTGCTGATGCGGCAGATGCTTTGGCTTGCGCGATATGTCACGCCCATGGGGGCATGGGACTGGGGAAGATTGCAACAACAGGCTACCGCATGAAACGTGGGCGTTTAGTATGATAGGGCGATTAACCGGAATTTTGCTCGAAAAGCGCCCCCCGCAAGTACTGTTGGATGTGCGGGGTATTGGTTATGAAATAGATGTGCCAATGAGTACTTTTTATGACCTTCCGGCGATCGGTGTGCAAGCAACATTGTATACGCATCTTGTGATACGTGAAGATATGCATTTGTTGTTTGGTTTTGCAACGGAATCTGAGCGCCAGACTTTTCGCCAGCTGATAAAAATTTCGGGTGTAGGTGCAAGAACTGCGTTGGCTCTTTTATCAGGTTTGAGTGTGCCTGATTTGTATCGTGCTGTGGAAGATCAGGATAGTACACGACTCATCCGAGTGCCCGGTATCGGGAAAAAAACGGCTGAGCGCTTACTGCTGGAGTTGCGGGATAAGCTGGGCACTACAGGGATCAATTTAGATCAGAGCCCATCTACGCCAACTAATGACAGTGACATACTCAATGCATTGTTATCACTAGGTTATAATGACAGGGAAGCAGATTGGGCCATCAAGAAAATAGCGTCTAATGCAACCGTGTCCGATGGCATACGGCAAGCATTGCAACTATTATCTAAGGAAAAGTAACAAGAAAGTAACTTGGGCTAATGAATGATTGAAACAGATCGACTTGTTGCCGCAGCACCTGCATCATCCCAGGAAGAAATTCTGGAACGGGCGCTACGCCCAAAACAACTGGAAGAATATGTCGGTCAGGAAAAGATTCGTGGGCAACTGCAGATATTCATTGAAGCAGCAAGAAATCGCCATGAAGCGCTTGATCATGTTTTGTTATTCGGTCCGCCAGGTTTAGGTAAAACTACACTTGCACATATCATTGCCAGAGAAATGGGTGTTAATTTGCGCCAAACATCTGGTCCGGTTTTAGAACGTCCGGGTGACCTGGCAGCTTTGCTCACAAACCTGGAACCTAATGATGTTTTATTTATTGATGAAATACATCGCCTGTCTCCGATGGTCGAGGAGATACTTTATCCGGCGCTGGAAGATTACCAACTTGATATTATGATTGGTGAGGGACCAGCTGCACGTTCTGTGAAATTGGATTTGCCCGCATTTACTCTGGTCGGCGCTACTACACGCGCAGGTATGCTTACTAACCCATTGCGCGATCGTTTCGGTATTGTTTCGCGATTGGAATTTTACACGCCGGAAGAGCTTTGCAAAATTGTCATCCGATCTGCTGGGCTATTGAAAGTGGAAATATCACCCGACGGTGCATTTGAAATTGCGCGTCGCTCGCGCGGTACGCCACGGATTGTTAATCGATTACTGCGTCGTGTGCGTGATTTTGCTGAAGTTAAAGCTGATGGGCATGTGACTCATGCAGTAGCCGATGCAGCTTTAAGCATGTTGGATGTGGATGCAATCGGGTTGGATATCATGGATCGAAAGTTGTTGTTGGCTGTAATAGAAAAATTTAGTGGGGGGCCAGTTGGTGTGGATAATCTCGCAGCGGCAATTAGTGAAGAACGTGACACAATTGAAGATGTGCTAGAACCTTATTTGATTCAGCAAGGATTCTTGAAGCGTACGCCAAGGGGGCGTATGGCAACAACAGCGACCTATCAGCATTTTGGCATCGCTTTGCCGAGAAATGGGTTAAATGGCGCTTTCTGGGAAGAGAATAACTTATAATCAATCATCTTATCGTTCACGACTTATGCAAATTCAAACATTACGCATCATCATAGCTGTATTACTTACATTGGTCGTTATCCTGTATTTTTATACCAATCGAGAAAAAGATTATTACAGTAAGAGTGCAGAACCTGCTGTTGCCAGGATACTGACTGAAATATCTGGCTGGGATAAGCAAGTGCTGCTGACTCATTTGGCACCAGAAGCTAAGCAAACAGTGAGTGACGAACAGCTGGATAAATTGATGAATCTATATCGTGATTTTGGCCGATTTCAGTCTATTGAAGAGCTTAATTTTTCGCGCACAGCCAGTGCATTTTCACTTGTGGGTGAGAAGCGCATCAATTATTCAGGCATTGCAAAATTTGATGCGGGGTCAGTAAATATGAATATCACTTTGTTAGAACGAGGTGGGTTCTTTCTTGTTTATAACTTTACATTAGCAAAAGTTACCAAAGTATAGGGTAATTAATAGATCAGTATAATTCATGGTATTATGCCTTGAACTATATCTGCGTTATTATAGTCTTATTTGTCGTTAGAATAGTCTTGTATTAATTTTATAGTGGAGGCATTTTATTATGGATCAAAATTACTCAACAGTTGCTCAAAGATCATCGTCGGCTATTGCGACAAACAAAGTGTTACGCAGTACATATATGCTTTTATCCCTGACATTATTGTTCAGCGGCCTCACTGCTGCACTTTCAATGTTCATGAATATGCCACCGATGACTTATATGATCTCTGTTATTGGCGGTATGGTGATCGCCATGTTTGTTCTACCTCGTTTTGCTAACTCATCAGCCGGTATAGGAATTGTTTTTCTCATTACAGGGATGCTGGGATTTGGATTGGGACCAATACTAAGTATGTATGCTTCATTGCCTAATGGTGGAAATATCATTACGTTGTCGTTAGGGGGCACAGGGGTCATATTTATGGGATTGTCAGCATATGCACTGGCTACACGAAAAGACTTCAGTTTTCTGGGTGGCTTTTTAATGGTGGGGTTTCTTTTGGTGCTATTGGCAGCACTAGCAAATATATTCCTGCAGATACCAGCCATGTCATTGATGATATCAGCTTTAGTCATCATGATTATGAGCGGTTTTATCTTGTATGACACCAGTCGCATTATTCACGGTGGTGAAACTAACTATGTGTTGGCAACCATTGGCTTGTACATGACGATATTCAATATTTTCATTAGCTTGCTACAAATATTGGGTATTATGGGAAATGACGATTAATTTCCGGTGAAAGGAATGAATACTCAAAACCCCGGTTAAACCGGGGTTTTGTTTTGGACAAAAGGGTTTTGTAGAAGAAGACATTCAGGAAGAGGGCGATATGGACTGGATGGAAATTGTTTCTGCTTTGGCGCTAGTGATGTTTATTATTATCCTGTTACCAGCTACCCGGGATATGATGAGGAATAGCTCAAAGAGCACATCGGCGGATTGGATGAGTTTTGTTATTCCCGTCGTTGTTGTTTTTTTATTTATTATGCTTTTGGTTAAATTAGTGTGATGCAGATTTTCTGCGCTGATAAGCATCTAAGAGAAAATTTATTTTTAGTAGACTCATCTCAGTTAGATTTAATGTTCAATGAGCATCATACACATTAAATAAGTCGCTTTGCAGTTTGGAATATTAAGTATGTCTGTATACCTTAAATGACTGCAGTGGTGAACTTTCAGCGAGAGGTCAAACTTGATGCTGAAACGTGAAAGTTATACTTAGCTGAGAATGTCGAAATCCACTGAAGAAAGTAAGAGGTGAATTCTGTATCCCAACAATGCTATTTAGGCGTGCTAAAACAAAAATACCATTTTATAAGCAGGGGGATATTGCTATAGAAATCATGATTTTTCCTTGTTAGGGCAGCGGTGGCGTGCTAGAATTTCCATTCGATTAATTAGCATGTAGAAGATTCTATAACTAAGAAAATCTAAGTTGCGGATAATATGGAAATTCGGCCATGGAAATGTAACTATCGTCAATAATGGTATGGTTTTAACAAAATAGGATTTTGGCGAATGACTTTCGTAAGCTGGCTAAACAAAGGTAAGACGTTCAGGTGTGGCGGTCGTAGTCGTACCTGAAATCTGTGTAATTAGTAATCATGTGGGGGGTGGGAGTATGAGAAGTAAATTAGTAGCAACCCTAGCGGGGGTATCCACTCTCGCTTTGTATTCTAGCTTGGCGGTTGGATCTAAATATAATTTTCCAGAACCGCAGAGCATAATTGCAAGAGAAACTTATGACCAACATATAGCGCTTTTGTGGATATGTTTGGCTATTTTTATTGCAGTGTTTGGTGTCATGTTTTATTCCATACTAAAGCATCGCAAGTCTGTGGGACACAAAGCGGCAAATTTTCATCACAGCACAACAGTAGAAGTAGTCTGGACAATAATACCTTGTATTATTCTTGTGGTTATGGCATTACCTGCAACTAAAACGATTATTGCAATGAAGGACACATCAGGTCCTGATATAACCATCAAGGCAACAGGTTATCAGTGGATGTGGGGGTATGATTATTTGCAGGGCGAAGGTGAAGGGATTAGTTTTTATAGTAAATTATCTACACCACGAGCTCAGATCGAGAATAAAGAACCAAAAGGTGAGAATTATTTATTAGAAGTAGATAATCGTGTCGTTGTGCCGGTAGGTAAAAAGGTGCGCGTTATTATTACGGCAAATGATGTGCTTCATGCTTGGTCTGTACCGGCGTTGGGTGTTAAGCAGGACGCTATCCCAGGCTTTATTCGGGATACATGGTTTACAGCAGATAATCCAGGAATTTATCGTGGACAGTGTTCTGAATTGTGTGGCAAAGATCATGGATATATGCCGATTGTGGTTGAGGTGATGGCGGCAAATGATTATGCGCAATGGGTAGCTGAGCAAACAAAATCAGCTACAATCAAGACATCAATGCATATCGAAAATAAGTAAAAGGAGATAACTATGGCAGCAGTACACGGTGACGAGCATGGTCACGAACATGATGATCATCATCCCAGCGGTATTATGCGTTGGGTTAAAACGACTAATCATAAAGACATTGGTACGATGTATCTTTGGTTTAGTTTTACTATGTTTATGGTGGGTGGCTTTTTGGCCATGGGGATTCGCGCGGAGCTATATCAGCCCGGCATACAAATTTTAGAGCCTGAGTTATTCAATCAATTTACGACATTGCATGGGTTGATAATGGTGTTTGGTGCCATTATGCCGGCTTTCGTGGGTTTTGCTAACTGGCAAGTGCCGATGATGATTGGTGCGCCGGATATGGCTTTTGCTCGGATGAATAACTGGAGTTTCTGGTTGCTGCCAGTGGCGGCTACTATGTTGATTGGTTCATTTTTTGTACCGGGTGGTGCAGCAGCAGGTGGTTGGACATTTTATCCACCACTTTCAACCCAAGGTGGTCTGGGTGTGGATCTAATGATTTTTTCAGTTCATGTATTGGGTGCTTCCTCAATTATGGGCTCAATTAATATCATTACGACCATTTTAAATATGCGTGCACCAGGGATGACATTGATGAAGATGCCAATGTTTGTATGGACATGGTTGATCACTGCCTATTTGCTGGTTTTGGTGATGCCGGTTTTGGCTGGTGTCGTAACTATGTTGTTGACAGATCGTCATTTTGGTACAAGCTTCTTCAATGCAGCTGGCGGGGGTGACCCAGTACTGTTTCAGCATATTTTCTGGTTTTTTGGGCACCCAGAAGTTTATATCATGATTTTGCCAGCTTTTGGTATTGTTTCTGAAATAATTCCAACTTTTTCAAGAAAGCCATTATTTGGTTATTCATCAATGGTTTATGCTACGGCATCAATCGCGATTTTATCTTGTGTTGTATGGGCGCATCATATGTTTACAGCAGGGATGCCAGCAGTTGGTCAGCTATTCTTTATGTACGCGACAATGTTGATTGCTGTGCCAACAGCGGTTAAAGTGTTTAACTGGACAGCCACGATGTGGCGCGGTTCAATGACATTTGAAACACCGATGTTATTTTCAATCGGGTTTATTTTCTTGTTTGTAATCGGTGGTTTTAGTGGTGTGATTTGCGCAATTGTTCCTATTGATATTCAAGTACAGGATACATACTATGTAATTGCCCATTTCCACTATGTTCTCGTGTCAGGTGCCTTATTTGCCTTATTTGCTGGGGTATATTATTGGATTCCAAAATGGACCGGCCATATGTACAGTGAAACGCTCGGCAAATGGCATTTCTGGCTATCGATGTTTTTCTTTAACATGACATTCTTTGTTCAGCATTTCTTAGGATTGGCTGGTATGCCGCGTAGAGTCCCGGATTACAATCTACAATTCGCAGATTTTAATATGATTTCTAGTCTCGGTGCCTTTGGATTTGGACTAACGCAGCTTCTTTTCCTTTACCTCGTGATTGATTGTATACGTAAGGGTGAAAAAGCCTCGCAGATGCCATGGGATGGTGCAACAACATTGGAATGGACGCATTTACCATCACCAGCGCCATACCATACCTTTGAAACACCACCAGTTATTAAATAAAGGCAGGCGAGAAATGTATGTCACAAGAAACGGAAATTAAGCACAAGAAGGCTAAAATAACAGCCATTTTTCTGTTGATTATGGTGGTAGCAATTTATTTAACGGTTATTTTCAAACAATGGTAACTAGCCTACTAAAAGCCAATGTAGCAATGTTGAAAAAGTTATTGGTTTTCACATTAATTATGTTTGCTTTTGGTTATGCGCTTGTGCCATTTTATGAGAAATTTTGCGAAGTAACTGGAATTAATAATCTGCTAAAACCGGATGTTCTGATTAAAGAAAACTGGGTGGATGAAGCGCGTTGGATTACAGTTGAATTTGATGCCAACACACGAGGATTGCCTTGGCAATTTAGACCACTGCAATCCAGCGCTCGTATTCATCCAGGTGAGGCAATCAGTGTGATGTACGAAATTACTAATAATTCAGACCGTGAAATAAATGGGCAGGCAATACCCAGTTACAGCCCACGTTTTCTGGATAAACATTTGAAAAAATTTGAATGTTTTTGTTTTACGAAGCAAGTGCTTAAGCCATATGAGACTAGACAAATGCCAGTGCAATTCGTAATTGAACCTGGATTGCCACCAGAGATAAACACGGTGACTATTTCATATACTTTCTTTGAATTACCCGGTAGTGGAAGCGTGGCTACAAAATGAGGCGGAGGAAGTGAATAAGATTACTGAAAAACAAAGTAGCGTTAGTATTTGGCAGATTGCTAAAGCTGTCATGGCCGCATTTATGGGAATCCGCACAAAGAGTGATCTTGAGAATGATGCTGCAACATTGAAGCCAGTTCATGTTGTCATAGGCGGGATTATTGGAGGCTTGGTATTTGTAATCTGTGTTTTGTTATTAGTTCAATTGGTTGTTAGAAATTAAATAAATCATAAGTAGGAGGAGATAAGAATGAGTCAAGAATCCGGACACTATTATGTCCCAGCACCATCGGCATATCCAATAATTGGATCGACCGCGCTGTTATGTATTATGACTGGCGCAGCCCTAACCATGAATAAAATTGAGTATGGGACTGGTGTTTTAGCAGTAGGTTTTGCCATCCTGATTTATATGTTATTTGGATGGTTTGGAACTGTTGCAAGAGAAAGTGAAAGTGGAAAATTTAATAAACAAGTTGATATGTCCTTTCGCTGGGGAATGAGTTGGTTTATTTTGACTGAAGTAATGTTTTTCTGCGCATTCTTTGGTGCATTGTTTTACATGCGAAATTTTTCTATACCGTGGCTAGAATTAGAAAGCTCAGTATTAGGAAATAGTTTTTGGTCTGCGTATAATGGCGCATGGCCGACTGCAGGACCTGGAGTGCACGAACAATTTACTCCAATGGGCGCATGGGGTTTACCAGCTTTCAACACAATGCTACTTCTGTTGTCTGGTGTAACATGTACCTTGGCACATCATGCACTGAAAGAGAATAGACGTGGTGCCCTCAAAAATTGGTTGCTCGCAACCATATTTTTAGGCGCTTTATTTATAGGCTGTCAAGCTTATGAATATATACATGCTTATAGCGACTTAAATCTTAAATTAACTACAGGGGCTTATGGATCAACCTTTTTCATGCTGACAGGTTTTCATGGATTCCATGTAACTGTAGGTGCAATTATGCTGACTGTTATTTACTTCCGCAGTTTAGCCGGGCACTTTACACCTGAGCATCACTTTGGCTTTGAAGGCGTGGCTTGGTACTGGCACTTTGTTGACGTGGTATGGTTAGGACTGTTTATTTTCGTATATTTGATGTAAAAACAAAAAAACAGGCAGTAGAGAAGATTCCAGATTTTGCACTAATGATAAATTTAGCTAGAAGAAATAATCTCTAGTAATGTGTGAAAGTCTGGAATTTTTTATTTATGAATTAAAAGATAAGAAATTCACTTAATATTTCTCCTAAAGTTGACTAAAAATATAGGATATATATTTCCTTAAATTAACAGTCAATCGAGTATCAATTTTATGTAGACAGAAAATGATTGTATTGGGATACCGCTTTGAACCAAAGCTGTGGGTGATTTTAGTTACGGCAGTGTCTGTAATCATTTTCATTGAATTGGGTAAGTGGCAATTATCTCGCGCAGACGAAAAAAATGCACGGCATGAGCTTCTTGAACAATATGCAAAGCAACCCGCAGTGACTTTACCAAATACTTTGGCCAGGCTAGAAGATTTCCAGTATCGAGAAGTTGAAGTGCAGGGTGAATTTCTTTCTGAACACACAATATTTCTGGATAATAAAACTCACCGGGGTCATGCAGGCTATCACGTTATTACCCCACTTAAGGTTTTGAATAGCGCACTACTGGTTGTGATCAACAGAGGTTGGGTTTCGACGGGATATGATAGATCAGTATTGCCGCGTGTTAATGAGATTAATGGTGTTGTTAAAGTAACTGGGCTAGTGGCAGCACCAGAATTGAGGACATTCAAGCTGTCCGAAGTGGTAACAGCTGGTAAGGTTTGGAATGACTTTAATTTGCAGCGTTATCAGGAGGAAATAGGGCAAGAAATTCAACCCCTGATGGTATTGCAAAAGAATAATGTAGAGGATGGACTGATACGTGATTGGGATAGACCAGAATCAGGTGCTGCCAAGAATTTAGGCTATGCAGTTCAATGGTTTTTATTAGCAACTACAGCAATAATTATTTTCTTAGTATTGAATGTTAAACGAAAAAATACAAAAGTCTAATAGGCGTAAATTTTTATTACTTCTGGCGCTAATGTGCGCACCGGTTGTAATTTCTTATACATTATATTTTCTGGACTATAAACCAGAAAGTAAACACTATGGTGATTTAATACCGATCGTTAAAGTGACAGGAAAAGCAACGAACCAAGCCGATAATACGATCCTTCGCATGAAGGATCTGCATGGAAAATGGGTATTGGTGACAGTAGATTCTGGGCATTGTGACGAAGCTTGTCAGCAAAAACTATATTTTATGCGGCAAGTGCGATTAGTGCAGGGAAAACAGAAACATCGAATTGAGCGGCTTTGGCTAATTAATGACGACGTCATTCCAGATGCAGAATTAGTTAAACAATACGAAGGTGCATTCTTTGCTAAAGCAAAGGATAGCGAGATTCTTGGTTTTATTGAAACCAAAGAAATACAAACAAAACATATCTACCTAATTGATCCGATAGGTAATTTGATGATGCGTTTTCCAGAAAACGTAGATGGAACAAAAATGGGTCATGACATAAAACGATTGTTACATGTTTCGCAATTAGAACATTAAGATTAATTAGTATTTTTGCGGACAGAACCTGATTGAATCAAAATATAAAGATATTCAATCCAAATAAATAAAGGAGATCAAAGACATGTCTACTAGTATGACTTGGCATGAAACAGCAACGCGTATTAATCAGTTTTATCGTTTAACGAAACCGCGTGTTGTATCGTTGATTGTTTTTACCGCGGTTATCGGAATGTTTCTCGCAGTACCCGGAGCAGTACCTTTAGATATCTTGATCTTTGGTACGATTGGCATTGCGTTAGTAGCCGGGGCTGCCGCAGCATTAAATTGCTTGGTAGAACAAAAGATGGACGCTGTTATGGCGCGAACGAAAGGAAGGCCGCTCCCACAAGGAAAAGTAAGTGTTCCAGAAACCTTATTTTTTCTATTGATTGTCGGAGGGTTGGGACTTTTTATCCTGTATCACTGGGTTAATTCGCTTACTATGTGGTTGACATTGGGAACTTTTGTAGGCTACGCCATAATCTATACTGTGATTCTGAAACCGCTAACGCCACAGAATATCGTAATAGGCGGCGCCTCAGGCGCTATGCCGCCTGTGTTGGGTTGGGCAGCAGTTACGGGTGATGTTACGGCGGATGCGCTGTTATTATTTTTGATTATCTTTGCCTGGACACCGCCTCATTTTTGGGCGCTTGCGCTATACAGAAAAAATGAATATGCATCAATTGGAATGCCTATGCTTCCAGTGACACATGGCGATCAATTTACAAAATTGCATGTGTTGTTGTATACAATCATTTTGTGTATTGTAACAACACTACCTTATATTACCCAAATGAGTGGACTGATTTATTTGGGAAGTTCGGTTGTGTTAAATGGAATTTTTATGTACTACGCAGTAGAAATTTACAGAAACTATAGTGATCAATTGGCGCGAGAAGCATTCCGCTATTCGATACTCTATTTAGCGCTGCTATTCGTAGCACTACTAGTAGATCACTACTTCTTTCTCTAGAGCTTAAGTTTTAAGTATCAGGAATATTGCGTTTGTAATATGTGAGATTATGTGGTTGTCACATATTACAAGCGCAAATCAAACACACTTCTCAGATTGACTCGGTTTTAGGAAATAATTTTCCAGGATTAAGAATATTGTTGGGATCGAACAGATGTTTGATGCTCTTCATTAAATCCAGCGTTGACTGGTCTATCTCTTTCGTTACAAAAGCACGTTTCTCGCTACCAATGCCATGTTCTCCGGATAAAGTGCCTCGAAGCTTGATGACTAAGTCAAATATTTCATCCAAACAGCATTCGGCTCGTGCAACCTCTTCCGCATCATCAGGGTTTATCAACAAATTGACATGGATATTGCCGTTCCCAGCATGACCAAAATTCACATTGTGTAGGTGATGTTGCGTACTTAGTTGCGTCAAGCCGTGTAGAAATTGGGGCAAAGCGTTGACTGGTACTACAACATCTTCATTAATTTTCTTGGGCGCAATTTCACGTAACAAAGGGGATAAAGCCTTGCGGGCTTTCCATAGTGCCGCGGTATCATCCACTGGGTTGGCGTGAATCAATCCGTCGGTTCTGCATGCCGCAAGAATTCCGGATAACGCATCAGGGATGTCATTTTTGGAACCATCGACTTCAATCATCAGCATGGCGGTTGTATTCGTTGGTAGCATGTCAGGATAGCGGCCCCGTATCAGGTTTAGCGAGCCCGAGTCCAGAAATTCAAGAGCGCTTGGTAGTTGTGGTAGCGACATAATATTAACGATAGCTTCTGTGCAACTTGAAAGATCGTGGAAATGTGCTGTAATGCCAGCGACGGAACTGGGTAAAGCAGTTAGTTTAAGTGTTGCCTCGGTAATCACTGCGAGCGTTCCTTCTGAACCAATCAAAAGTCGAGTAAGATCATAGCCGACGACACCTTTGGTGGTGTAGCAGCCGGTGGTAATGAAGTTTCCCGCACCGGTCACAGCTTTCAAACCCAAAACATGTTCCCGCGTCGTGCCATATTTAACCGCATGAGGACCACCCGCACTGGTGGCAATATTTCCACCAACGCTTGAGAACATGGCACTGGATGGATCGGGCGGCCAGAAAAAACCAAATGGCTTGGCAGCGTCTTGTACGGATTGATTCAACACACCAGGTTCAGCCACTATGACGCGATTCGCAGGATCGACCGAAATGATGTTGAGCATGCGCTCCATCGATAAAGCAATGCCGCCAAATTCTGGCAAGCTACCGCCTGCTGTGCCGGTACCACGTCCGCGAGGAATCAGTGGAACTTGGTATTGATTACATAACGTAACGATGTGTTGTACTTCCTCGCCAGTTAGCGGAAACAGGACGGCATCAGGCGGAAAGATTTTGCGGCTATTATCATAGGCATAAGAATAGCAATCAACCGGATCGGTATAAAAGCGATCGGGAGGAAATGCCCCCTGCAAATCAGCTATCAAATTAGCCGGTAACATGAAATTAATTCAGATATTCGAATACTTTGACGACTTTCTTCACACCAGATGTAGCACTGGCAATTTGCGCTGCATTATCGGCTTCTTGTCGCGTAACTACACCGAGCAAATACACCACTTCATTTTCTGTCACTATCTTGACGTGATTAATCTGAAACTTACGTTCAGTTAAAAACCGCGTCTTAACCTTGGAAGTAATCAATGTATCATTGCTGCGGGAAGCCAGCGAAGTATTTCCGGCAACAGCAATCTCATTGAAGATTTTGCGTACATTATCAACACCCATAATCAGTTTTTCAATATCTGCCTTGATGGTTTCAGTCGGCACTTCTCCCGTTAACAGGACCATACGATTATAACTGGTGATATTGATGTGTACTTGATCACCAAATTGCTGATAAATACGCCGAGCCCCTTTTAATTCAATGCCCTCATCTTCAATGAACATGCCGCTGGTTCTGCGATCCTCGGAGATATATGCACCGGTTCCTGCTGCCGTACCAACTGCAAACATCGGAACACAACCAACCAGAAACGGGAAGATTAAAAAAAGTGTCAGCCAGGTTTGATTGAGATATTTCATTTAATTTGCTCCACAGAATTCAAAATTTCATGCCTGATAATACAGTAAAATAGCCAGATCACGAATAATCAATGGCCTAAAACACGACATCACAAATTGACTTAATGGGCATTATGAGCATAGAAGAATACCAACATACTTTAACTGAGCAAATACAAAGCGCGGGTAAGGGCGATACTTCATCCACCGTGCTGGGTGTGGCAGCGGGAGAAGATCGTTATCTGATTCCCATGATTGAAGTCAGTGAAGTCATACAAATACCCAAATTAGCACACGTTCCGTTAACGCAACCCTGGTTTCTTGGTTTGGCCAATGTGAGGGGAAATCTATACGGAATCACAGATTTAGGCGTTTATCTGGGCGGCAATCCAACGGCATTCAACCTAAAGTCAAGAATATTACTTGCTTCTCCAGGGAATAATATTTTCGGTGGATTTATAGTTAATTGTATGCTGGGTATCAGAAGTTTGTCCGAATTTACACCCGTTAAATCGGCTAAAAAGAAACTGTCTAAGGGTATTACCGCAAATTATAAAGATACAGAAGGTCGATTGTGGCGAGAATTAAGTCTGGATGAATTGATTCGCGATGAAAAATTTTTGCAGATCGCGCGTGAATGAAATGCTATCTGAACCAACTGCCGGTACGTTTTTATTACAAATTATCTGATAAGTGATTAAGAGAATCATGTCGACTTCCCATCCAGTAGCAAAAGATAAAGCCAAAATTCTGTCCGAAGCGTTGCCTTATATACAACGCTTTCATGGCAAAACCATCGTGATTAAATATGGCGGGAATGCCATGGTGGAAGAAAATCTCAAGCATGGATTTGCACGCGATGTGGTGTTGCTAAAACTGGTCGGCATGAATCCCGTGGTGGTTCATGGTGGCGGCCCGCAGATCGATGACATGCTCAAGCGTGTCGGTAAGCAAGGTGAATTTATCCAAGGCATGCGTGTAACCGATGCGGAAACCATGGATCTGGTTGAAATGGTATTAGGCGGATCAGTCAATAAAGACATCGTGAGTCTGATCAATCGCCACGGCGGCAAGGCCGTTGGTCTAACGGGGAAGGATGGCGCCTTTATCCGCGCCAAGAAGATGCTCATGGCAGATCGTGAGACAGCGGGAAAATGGATCAATATCGGGCAAGTTGGCGAAATCGAATCGATTGACCCCTCGCTCATTGCGTTGCTCGATACGCAAGATTTTATTCCGGTCATTGCACCCATTGGTGTGGGTGCCGAAGGTGAGTCCTATAATATCAATGCAGATCTGGTCGCCGGTAAGCTGGCTGAGATTCTCAAGGCGGAAAAACTGATTTTATTATCCAACATCCCCGGTGTGCTGGATAAAGCAGGCAATCTGCTGACTGGGCTTACCGCGGAAAGAGTGGATGAGTTATTTGCCGATGGCACCATTTCCGGCGGTATGCTACCCAAGATTGGATCTGCTCTGGATGCCGTCAAGAAGGGTGTCAAATCCTGCCACATCATTGATGGGCGGGTAGAGCATGCACTGCTGCTGGAAATATTGACCGATCAAGGTGTGGGTACTTTGATTAAGGCAAACTAAAAAATCTTTGACTGACTGTCATTCCGAGCATCGCGAGAAATCTACTAAGACTCCTCATTGTGTTCGGGATAACCAATGTCAGTTATTCAGGATTTCTTTAAGGAAGCTCTGATTAAGTCCTTCGACAGGCTCAGGACGAACGGTAATATATTGATTACGTTCGTAGTGAGATTCTATGGTTCGCGTCAAGCATTTTTTGTAATCCTTTCCGGGTCGAAAGTTGAATTGTAATGATGAATAGACCAGGCTGCGCGGGCGACTTTGCGGGCGATGATTACCAGTGCTGCGGTAGTACTCCAGCCATGGGCGCGGTAATGCTCATAGATAGGCTTCCAAGCTTTGGATTTGGCGGCGGCCATTGCGGCGTTAAACAGCAAGCGGCGCAACTCGGCGGGGCCGCGTTTGGATAGGCGCCTGCGGCCTATCTTGTTGCCGGAGTCGTTGGCTCTCGGGTCGAAGCCCGTGAATGCGACGAATGCATCCGCATTGCGGAAAGGCACGCGCTCCAACGTATTGGTCAGCGCCATGCCCACCACGGGACCGACACCTGGCAATGGTTTGCAAACGCTGTTGCGCTTCCTTGTGTTGCGGGGAATGCGCCGCAATCGCGGTCATGGTGGAATCGATCTTGGCAATCAGGGCATCAAGCTTGTTCGAGACAGCTTTGAGTTCGGCGGTAAAGCCACTCAGGTTG
>NZ_JAYUWI010000117.1:0-10653 GCF_043753625.1 Nitrosomonas sp. | reverse complement strand
GTCGAGCGTATTGTTAACCGACGAACACTAACCGAAATTATCCCGAATCGGTATTTCGAAAGAGTTGACTGGCTGGCAATCGCTTTGAAAGAAGCTGGTGTATCAGTTAACGGTAAGCAGGTGATTGAGATACAAGACTCGCTGTTTTCAGTATTTATGGAAGAGATAATTTATGGATACTTTGAGATTGATAGTGACTTCGATTTGCCGCCTCTTTTTGAGATGCGTATCAACAGCAAAGAGCGTAAGTCACGAATTGCGGAACTTGATAAATTACTATGTGAGGATGCCGCACCAGAATGACGATTAAGCGATTAGATTTAATCATACATATTACGGAGCAAAGAATGGAAAAAAAACTACCAAATGGCTTTATTCTAAAACTCAAAGAAACTTGTGGGCTTGGCATGAAAGGCGCACTTATTAGTACCCATAGAACTGAATCTGAGGCCGAACAAGCGGCAAAAAGTCTTGGCTTCTCGCTTAGCGTTTTTGAGATACAGGACGTATATGGCGGTAGGGTGTTGACAGCTAGAGCGTAGAATATTCACGCTCTCTCTAAACCCTGCCTTTCATATGGTGGGGTTTTTTGTTTTGGTGCTGCCCACCGTGGGCAACATTGGCACATGTTTTCAGAACTTTCCGCTGAACAATGTTATGTACCGTACAGATTAGTTTAGGAATAATGGTCATTATTAGCGGCGTAACTCTTAAAATCTCTAAATAAATATTTTTAAATAAGGAATATATTAAAATGAAACTATTTAACCTATTGGCGATACTGGCTGCATGTCTAGTCTTTTCATCACCCATACTGGCTGCTGCCGATCAGGATAAAGATTTAAAAGCTGAAAAAGACCGTAGAATTGGAAATATAAAAGAATGGATCCATCTATCAGAAGAGCGTCTTAGCTGTGTAAAAACGGCTAAAGATTTTGAAGCATTAAATTTATGCAATCAAGCAGCTGATAAAAAAAGGGATGCTTTAGAGGCCAAAATCAAAGCACAACATTCTGACCATAGAGCAGACCCTGAAAAAAATCACTCGGAAACTAGACCTAATCATCCGAATAATAAAACTCAGAATAACAAAACTCAGAACAATTAATTTAGTAATCGACTTTTAAAACTGGCCAGCATTCTTTTGATGCTGGTTTTTTTATTGGTGAATCTGCATTTATGCAGGTGTGTTATTGTTTAATATTGATCAAATACGGTTACAAAACGGTTACAATTTTTAGAAAAGAAAAAAGCACTTAGGATTTTTAGTCACTAAGTGCTTGATTTTATTGGTTGCGGGGGCAGGATTTGAACCTACGACCTTCGGGTTATGAGCCCGACGAGCTGCCAGACTGCTCCACCCCGCGTCAGAAGCGAAATTATAGCACAAGCCGGCGTATACAGGTCAATTAACATCTTCAACGATTTTAGATTAACAAGCGCGTTAGCATTGCGACAAAGGATTACCCCATTTGGTCTGTTTATGCCGTTGCCAAGCGGCTTCCTTTTTAATTACTGCGTCAATAATCTCCAGAATACTATTAACATTAACAGGTTTGTCCTGTTGTTTAACATTCCCGCTCAATTGGGCCTGTGGTAATTTTCCACGTTGATAGAAGGACCATATCTCCGCCGCATAATCAGATTGAGCTAATTCTGGAGCAAACCGGCTGAAATAAGCTGTTAGATTATCAATATCACGTTTAATCATATGGCGTGCTTGATGATTATCCGCCACATTTCCTTCTGAATCTGAAATCAGTTCCATTAGTAAGACGCCGGAAAAAAAACTATAGAATTTTGGCACACGTATACCGGCCATTCCAAGACGGCATAACATGTCGATCTCAGTACTTTGCCAAGCTTCCTCGCATGCAATACGGCCATAACGGCTTCCCTTTTCGATCGCTCGGGCACGCCGGCTGTTTTTAACCTTGCGCCCTTCTGTATAATTAGCGCGTTGCTGGAAATTGCGTTTATTGCTTTCCTTATATACTTTAGCGCAACGAATAGCATCCCCACAGCCCACTAAATAGATCATGGCTTCTTTGCCACTCATCAGTTGGCATATCACACTATCAATTAAACCTTCTTCAATTAATGACTCAAGTCTTTTGGGTACTCTCATAAGTGTTATGACAGCGCACTCTGGATTTCTTGTACGCTTTTCATCCTCCGGAATTATAATGAAAATAATTTCACTCTTTGCCGTGGCATTCGCAAACTTTCAAATCCGAATTAACCACGTTGAGCGAATTGTAAAAAGAATGCGTTGTTTTTGGAATGTGACAAATTGTCGCGCGGCTATTTGTCGCACATCAATCCTACTCACGAATCAACGAAAATTACCAAATCTATTCTGTCTATCGGTTCTTCAAACCAGCACGACATGTTCGAAGTAAATCATTTAAAATGCTCACTAAATTTATTGATAGCAACCATTGCGCGATTGTTATGCCACCGGTTAATGCTGGCAAAGCAACCTTGATTATCATTACCATAATCACTTGCTGGGAGGATTTTTATGCAACAGGAAGAAGATCTCTTTACACACCAGGATACACTGGCGAATTTACATGAAAATTTACCACTGACTGAAAAGCTGCGTTTCTTACATCAAGTCATTCGCCAAGATTTTCCATTTATTGATCGCTTGGCCATTGCCCTGTTTGACGAAAAAACAGAAATGCTCAAAACCTACACCCATAGCACGGAGGGTAATGACAGCCCGGTAACCACCTACGACGCACCGCTCAGTTCCGCGCCATCACTTTATGCCATCATCGAACATCGCCGTCCACGCTTGGTTCAGGATCTCAATATTTTTTCCCAAGGCACCCATGAACATACCCAACGTGTCGCTGCCAAAGGTTATAAATCCAGTTACACCATGCCACTCTATCAAAGCGGTACTTTCATTGGCTTTTTGTTTTTTAATTCACTTCAAGAGCACCCATTTGCACCCAAAACGCTGCGTCAAATTGACATCTATGGACATCTAATCGCGCTGATGGTGATCAATGAATTAACTGCCATACGCACTTTGCTTGCTGCAGTCCGCGCTGCACGCAACATGACACATTACCGCGATCTTGAAACCGGTTCACATATTGACCGGACTGCTCACTACGCTCGGCTCATTGCACGCGAGCTTTCTCCAAGCTATAAAATTAGCGATGAACAAATTGAGCATATTTTCTTGTTCTCACCGATGCATGACGTTGGCAAGATAGGTATTCCGGATAATATCCTACGTAAACCGAGCAAACTGGATTCCGCAGAATTTGATGTGATGAAAACTCATTCGGCGAAAGGCCGTGAAATTATAGATTCGGTTCTTGAAGATTTCAGTCTTGGTACTTTTGGGCACGCCAATATCTTGCGAAATATTGCTGAATTTCACCATGAAGCGGCTGATGGCAGTGGGTATCCCAAAGGTTTAAAAGGCGAAGAAATTCCTATTGAAGCGCGTATCAGCGCAGTAGCCGATGTGTTTGATGCATTGACTTCACGTCGTTCGTATAAAGCACCGTGGAGTAATGAAGATGCTTTTAATATGTTGCGAAAAATGTCGAACTCCAAACTGGATCGTGATTGTGTTGAGGCATTGATCAACAACGCTGAGAAGATACGGGAGATTCAGCAACGTTTTATTGATAACGATCTGATTTAATAAATTGAAATGATAAATACTTTATTCGTTTGACTGGTCTTGTTTGATCCATTTTTGTACCACCAGGCTTCCCACCAAATCCCCTTCCACATTTACCATAGTGCGAACTGTATCGAGTATTCGATCAACTGGTAATAGAATAGCAATCGCTTCAACCGGCAATCCAACCGATTGCAGCACCATTAACATCGTTACCATACCGGCACTGGGAATACCGGGTGCACCGATTGCGGCTAGCATGGCCGTCAAAAATACAATCATCTGCTGCACAAAGCTCAGTTCAATCCCAACCAGATTGGCAATAAACAAAGCCGCAACTGCTTCATAGAGTGCCGTACCATCCATATTCATGGTCGCACCCAATGGAATAACAAAACCTGCCACATCTCGTTTGACATGCAAATGCTGTTCCGCACAACGTAATGTAACGGGCAGTGTCGCTGCACTAGAACTGGTGGCAAAAGCAGTAATTAATGCTTCACGTGCACCCAACCAGAATTTGAGGGGTGTCATGCCGGTAATTAGATAAAGAATTAATGGTAGCACTACTAAACCATGCAACAAAGTGGTCCCCATAACAATAGCTACAAACTTGATCAAAGTTGTTAGCAAGCTGGTATCTTGCGTGGCGACCAGCTGCAACAATAACGCCATGATTCCAAATGGCGCCAGACGCATGATCCAGCCAACCAACATCAATATCAATTCTAGAAATTCCTGCATTAATGTCAGGATATTGCGATAACGCTCACCGCCCACCACCAACGCAATACCCAGCAATAAAGCAAATATCACGACAGCCAAAACATTGCTCTGTGCCAGTGCCGCGATTGGATTTTGAAACAATGAGTGCAAGAAATCTGCAAAAAAATCAGGTAGTGACATCTGCGTTGCCTGAAAACCTTGCATCGCATCCTGAAACATGGCTATCTGTAAGCCACCACCGGGTTGCAATAAGTTAGCAGCCGTTAATCCCAATACAACGGCCAGCGCCATCGTCGAAACAAAAAAGATGAGCGTCACCTGCCAAACACGATTCATTTGCTGATGCGAACGTAAATTGGCCACCCCGACCACAATTGATGTAAAAACCAGTGGGATCAACACCATTCGCAATAAATCAATGAACAATGCACCCACCAGTTTGGCAGCATACAAACCATTTTGTGTAATACTTGACGCCTGTCCTAACTGGGCAAACCAAAGCCCCAATACAACACCTAATAGCGTACCAAGCAGAATTTGCATATTCAGCGATAGCTTGTTCACTGGCTAATTCCCATTCTGCTGTATGCTCCTAACCAATGGATCAAATTGGTCACAGCCAATCCTTACCAATCAGAAAATCGGTATACAGTTTATCTTCTGCACTACCCGCTTCCGGTTTCCAGTCATAGCGCCATTTAACAATCGGCGGCAAAGACATCAAGATGGATTCCGTTCGTCCGCCCGATTGTAGACCGAATAAAGTACCCCGGTCCCATACCAGATTAAATTCCACATAGCGCCCCCGCCGGTACGCTTGAAAATCGCGCTCGCGTTCACCATATGGCGTGTCTTTACGTCTTTCCAAAATGGGACGGTAAGCTGTCAAAAAATATCCACCCACATTTTGGATCAGTTTAAAGCAGCTATCAAAATCGGGTTGATTCAGGTCATCGAAAAAAACGCCACCAATACCACGTGGTTCTTTACGATGCTTTAAATAAAAATAGTCATCACACCATTTCTTCAGACGCGGGTAGCAATCATCGCCGAACGGTTGTAACGCATTCTTGCAGGTTTGATGAAAATGAATCGCATCTTCAGCATAGCCATAATAAGGCGTCAGATCCATACCGCCGCCAAACCACCAGACCGGGTCAGCACCTTCCTTGCGCGCTTCGAAGTAACGCACATTCATATGTACTGTGGGCGCATAAGGGTTACGCGGATGCAAAACCAGCGATACACCCATCGCCTCAAACGAACGGCCAGCTAATTCAGGACGTGCAGCCGTGGCTGATGCCGGCAATCCGGCGCCATACACATGGGAAAAATTAACACCACCGCGCTCCAATACATTGCCATCTTCAATGACACTACTCATTCCGCCACCACCTTCCGGGCGATCCCATTGATCACGTTTGAATGTTTTACCATCCGCCTGCTCTAGCCCTTTGACGATGCTATCTTGCAGATTGATCAGAAATTCTTTAACGCGTGGTGTATTCATGCAAGCTCCCGGTTTTAATTTTAATAGTATTCAATGTAGGGCGTATGCGTATTCGGATATTTCAGAAATTCGTATAATCCCGTTTATCTTCGTATATCCCAAAGGACGATATACTATTTATAATAGTCCTTAGGTAATGGCCTGCATTTTACCGCAGGTATAGCATGATGAAAGTATTTCATTATTGATATTCCTCAATCGGATTCGTGGTTGTTTCGTATTGGATGACGTGAATTTCACAGGTTGCAGGAAGCGAATCACCCATTTCCTTTATGTCGATTCAAAAAACCACGGGTGCGTATGATAGACTCATACAATCAGTTTTAAGAGAAAAACAGAATGTCTGGAAATACATTTGGCAAGCTTTTCAGTGTCACCTCTTTTGGCGAATCTCATGGTCCCGCGATTGGTTGCGTCGTGGATGGTTGTCCGCCCGGATTAACGATAACCACAGAAGATATCCAGTTGGAACTGGACCGGCGCAAACCGGGAACATCGCGTCATGTGACACAACGGCGCGAATCCGACACGGTAGAAATTCTATCGGGTGTATTTGAAGGCAAAACGACCGGCACACCGATTGCATTGTTGATTCGCAATGAAGATCAACGCAGCAAGGATTACAGCAAGATCATGGACGTGTTCCGTCCTGGCCATGCTGATTACACCTATTGGCAAAAGTACGGCATTCGAGATTATCGTGGCGGCGGTCGCGCATCGGCTCGTGAAACGGCAGTCCGTGTTGCAGCCGGCGCTATTGCGAAGAAATGGCTGCAAGAAAAATTTGGCATTGTCATTCGCGGTTACATGTCACAACTGGGGCCGATAGAAATCCCTTTCAA
The DNA here is from genome assembly GCF_043753625.1 of Nitrosomonas sp. GTDB lineage: Bacteria > Pseudomonadota > Gammaproteobacteria > Burkholderiales > Nitrosomonadaceae > Nitrosomonas. Next base: position 3,923 of record NZ_JAYUWI010000117.1, on the reverse strand, counting down.
ACACTGGGAAGACGTCCATCACAATCCTTTTTTTGTTGCAGACAACAGCTACACCGGCCAACTGGAAACGTTTATGGACAAACTGCGTAAATCCGGTGATTCAGTAGGGGCCAAGATCAGCGTGGTGGCACAAGGTGTGCCGGTCGGTTGGGGAGAGCCAGTATATGATCGACTGGACGCGGAAATTGCTTATGCGATGATGAATATCAATGCGGTAAAAGGTGTTGAAATCGGTGCAGGATTCTCCAGCATTGTACAAAAAGGCACGGAACATTCGGATGAAATGACTCCGGATGGGTTTTTAAGTAACAATGCGGGCGGCATATTAGGGGGTATTTCAACCGGACAGGACATCACAGTCAATGTCGCCATCAAACCGACATCCAGCATTCGCCTTGGACGCCATTCAGTTGACAAAACTGGCAGTCCGGTAATCGTTGAAACGCATGGTAGGCATGACCCCTGTGTCGGTATTCGCGCCACACCGATCGTCGAGGCTATGCTTGCACTGGTGTTGATCGATCATGCCCTACGGCATCGTGCACAAAACACTGATGTGAGTTGCGCAACACCAAGAATACCCGGCAGTGTAAATCCCACAAAAGATATCACCAAGCCGATAGCGGCAAAAATACCATTGCGAAAAGACCCGGAACCAGAAGAAGATATATAAGCATCAGAGCAAGTATTCATGCAGTTAAACCTTGACAAGACCAACCAAATACACCATTATCGCCCCCGCAAAAGAAATATCGATTATTTGTAGAGAAACAATCGGCTCAGTCGATTACAGTTTGAAGGCATCGAATACAGTAACAAAAGCATAAGTTCGAATCCCGTAATTGCTTCAATCTGCTATAATCTCCCGGTTGATAAAATAGCTGGAAGTAATTTGATTGTGCTTAGCGCCCGTAGCTCAGTTGGATAGAGTACTTGGCTACGAACCAAGGGGTCGTGGGTTCGAATCCTGCCGGGCGCGCCAATTCATCGAACAATATTTTTACAATTCAATAAATAGGCCTATCCGTTTTTTGTCTAGACATTTCTCAAATGGCCAAGTAGCTCAGTCGGTAGAGCAGAGGACTGAAAATCCTTGTGTCGGTGGTTCGATTCCGCCCTTGGCCACCAATAAAAGAAAGCACTTAAAGACCAATAATCTTAAGTGCTTTTTTATTTTCTGCGTTTGTGTAGCCATTATGTAGGAAAATAAATTCAACAACTAACAATAAAAACCTCCAGTAAAGCATCCCACCACAAGCAACAGGTATTACCTGCGCTCTTCAATCCAGTGGTTCTCAACCAGCTATCGCCCCAAGAGCTGGGGAATTGAATCCGTAGAGATTACATGGAATGTGGAATTGCTAACCGGGTTGGCGAGCATAACTGAATATTCTGGAGCATTTAAAAATAAAATGAATATCGCAACAAACGCGAAAATAATAATTGCGACCAAACTGTGGTTAGAGCGCGCTGTCATCGGCCTCAATCTGTGCCCTTTCGCCAAGGCCGTACACGTGAAAAATCAGATAAGCTATGCGGTGAGCAGTGCAACCACGCATGAGGACTTGCTAAGTGACCTGATGCATGCACTGGAAATATTAGCTGAAACGCCGGCAGAAAAGATTGACACAACCTTGCTGATTCATCCCTATGTGCTTACTGATTTTATCGACTACAACGATTTTCTCGATGTGGTCGATACGGCACTGGAGGACATGGATTTGGAAAATGCATTGCAAGTGGCCAGTTTTCACCCGCAGTATCAATTTGCCGGGACGCAACCAGACGATATCGAAAACTACACCAACCGGTCACCCTATCCCATGATGCATCTGCTGCGCAAAGCCAGTGTCGTGCAGGCGGTGTTGGCTTTTCCCGAGGCCGGGAAAATATTCGATAAGAACATTGAGACATTGCGCGGCTTGGGTCACGCAGGCTGGAATGACTTGGGGTTGATTGAGATTAGTCTACCTTTGGAGAATGAATCAATGCGCAAAGAGCTATAGCAATGACATCGCCAGCTTTCTCTTTACTTACCCCCGATTGCGTCATGAACGCGTTAGGCAGCTTGGATTGCCACAGCGATGGTCGTCTGCTGGCACTTAACAGCTATGAGAACCGCGTCTATCAGGTAGGGATGGAAGAAGGTTCGCCGCTGGTAGCAAAATTCTATCGACCGGGGCGTTGGACAAATGAAGCCATCCTTGAAGAACATACTTTCGTGCAGGAATTGGTCGAACACGAAATTCCTGTGGTACCTGCATTGGTGTTGAGTGGAAAAACACTGCACACCTTCGAAGGATTTCGTTTCGCCGTTTTTCCCAAACACGGTGGACGTGCGCCAGAATTTGAAGACCGAAACACGCTGGAATGGATGGGGCGCTTTTTGGGACGCATCCACGCCATTGGTGCACTCAAGCCGTTTAAGCATCGCCCTACCCTGGACATAACGAGTTTCGGTGTAGAACCGCTTGATTTCTTACTAACAAATAATTTTATCCCAATTGATCTTGAGGCTGCCTATCGCAGCGTAGCAGAACAAGCGTTGGTTGGCGTGCGTCTTTGCTTCGAGCGTGCTGGCAACAATGTGAAATCACTACGTCTGCATGGCGATTGCCATGCAGGCAATGTACTGTGGACAGATAACGGTCCGCACTTCGTAGATTTTGATGATAGTCGCATGGGACCTGCGGTGCAGGACTTGTGGATGTTGTTGTCCGGCGAGCGTTCTGACATGACGCGACAGTTGAATGACGTATTGGCCGGATATGAAGATTTTTACGATTTTGATTCACGCGAACTGCATCTGGTCGAATCCCTACGCACCTTGCGCCTAATTCATTATTCCGCCTGGCTAGCGCAACGATGGGAAGACCCAGCCTTCAAACAAGCCTTCCCTTGGTTTAATACGCAACGCTATTGGCAAGAACGCGTTCTGGAATTACGCGAACAAATCGCACTGATGGACGAGCCGCTGCTAGGGCTGGTTTAATTGATATGTAATCCAGTCGCGCTTGCTGTAGTACTCAAAACCACTGTGCACTTTGAATGCATCGTAGTTGAATTGGGAAACGCATAAAACTACTGAGTGATGGGGTAATTCCAATTCCACTCAGGAACAGCATTAATAATCCAATCCCATCCGGTAATGCTGCGCATAGTTTCCTGGCTTGATTCAAGGTTTTTTAGCGCGCTTTCCAGATGAATCTCAAGCGCATCCAGACTTATCGAAGGTACGGTTATGAAAGAACTTCCCCGCAACTCATCCCACACATGTTCCTGCGGGTTGAGTTCTGGCGAGTAAGGCGGTAGAAACAAGATTCGCATATTCTCTGCCAATTTCATGGCCTGGCTTTTGTGCCAGCCTGCGCCGCCCATAACCATAACAATATTTTCATGCGGGTAACGTGCCGCGATCTCATTCACGAAGAGTTGCATGCAGTCCCCGTTCACCCAGGGCAGGATCAGGGAATCAAATCGTCCATCCAGCGGGCTGACTGCGCCATAGGCGTAGGTGTATTGTTGCGTCAACATGGCACACGTACCATGGGACGATGGGGCTTCTTGTCCCAGCAGTGCCTCACATCGCTGATGCGGCCGAAACGTGCTTCGTCCTGAAACATTAGGTGTAGCGGGCGTGGGACCGCAAAAGCCGCCACTTCCTCGGCTAGCCGCTCGGAGAGTTTTTTTCCACGCCTCGCGCGCTGCTGGGTCGGCTTGTGGATGTCTTTTATCCGGAGCCAGTTTGCGCCAGCCATGCCGTGCCAGCATCTGGTACAGACTGGCTTTGGCACGGTTACGTAACTCACGTTTGCTGCGCGTAGTTTTATTTTGGCTATGTAGTAATTAACTGTTGAAATTGTCTTGTTTTTCCAAGTGACATTAGGAAACAAAGGGTTGGTGTAACATCCTGACCGAGACGG
>NZ_JAYUWI010000116.1:0-3521 GCF_043753625.1 Nitrosomonas sp. | reverse complement strand
TGAGGAAGTAGCGAAGACGGATCTGAATGCGAGTTTGGCAGCAGGTAAGTTGGTACTACAGAAAGAAGAGGATGTTGGTGGTAGTGGAGAGGATGAAGATGAGGATGAGGATGATGAAACAGCGGGTGGAAGTGAAGTAAAAGCTGAAATTCAGGGTGATGACGAGGATGAAGATGAGGACGAGGATTAGTTTCCATTGGATTCCCTCATTTTTAAAATAGAATATACAAGATTTTGGGAAGAAATTTATGTCCAGAATTTTGTATATATGAAAAAATAGAAAAAGCATCACAAAGAGATATTTTTTTGATAAATTTTATTTTTAGACACAAAAATAACCAAATTTGCATTCTTTTTGAATGTGAGTGTTTAATAAAATTCTTCTGAAGTAAATCAATGCTAATCCTAATCACATGATTAGAAGTGAAGTTGTTCCTTTTCTCGATTAGCAACTCTCTTACTATAATGCTTCAACTTATAGAAGGGCTTTCACAGTGGCAGAAGAGTCATACATTAAAATAGTTCCTGCTGGAAAATTAGGCTATAGCTTTCGTCGGCATCTACGCGAAAGGTTTATAGAAATATTTTTATTTATGTCGGCAGTGCTTTCGGTAGCTATAATGTTTGCAATTATTATGATGCTAGTGAAAGAATCGTTTGTATTTTTTCAACATGTATCTATCTGGGATTTCTTGACAGATACTCAATGGACGCCATTATTTGATGACGCACACTATGGAATTTTGCCACTGGTTTCTGGTACGGTAGTAAGTTCATTAATTGCATTGCTGGTTGCACTTCCTCTGGGAACTATTATTGCAATTTATCTTTCTGAATTTGCGCCATTCACTATACGTGAAGTAGCAAAGCCCTTCCTTGAACTGTTGGGTGGTGTACCGACAGTTGTTTATGGTTATTTCGCATTATTATTTGTAACTCCTTTATTACAAGTTATCTTCCCTGAACTGCCTGGTTTTAACTTGTTATCTGCAGGACTCGTGATGGGAATCATGATTATACCGTATGTAAGTTCGATGACCGAAGACGCAATGCGTGCAGTTCCTATGAATTTGCGAGAAGGCTCTTATGCAATGGGAGCTACGCGTTTTCAAACGGCAGTTAGGGTTGTTATGCCAGCTGCATTTTCTGGAATTGCGGCTGCGTATATATTGGGCATATCACGTGCTGTAGGAGAAACGATGGTAGTTGCAATTGCAGCAGGAATGCAACCAAATTTGACCTGGAATCCAATGGAGCCAGCGGCAACAATAACAGCGTATATTGTACAAGTCAGCTTAGGCGATTTACCACATGGGAGTATTGGTTATCAAACCATATTTGCTGCGGGTCTAACTTTGCTGTTAATAACGCTTGTGTTTAATATAATTGGACATGTATTACGCAAGCGCTATCGAGAAATTTACTGAGTCGGTATAAGTATTGTGTCATGCAAAAATGCGTACTAATTTTTTATACATGAGGTTTCTGTAAATAGCAACCGGTGAAGTTTTAAGATGAAAAGTGTTAATAATCTAGAAGAAATTAGAAGGATTATCAGTCTACATAAAAGATGGGATTTACTTTTTATGATAACTGGTATTTTTGCGTTGATGGTCGCGGTATTGACTTTTATGGCGTTATTTGCGCATATGTTAATTGATGGTATGCCGCGTTTATCCTGGGATTTCTTTACATCATTTCCATCACGTAAGCCGGAATCTGCCGGGATTTTTTCGGCATGGGTTGGAACTACTTTAGTTATGCTAGTCACAGCAGTTGCCGCAGTACCCTTAGGAATAGGTTCGGGTGTTTACTTAGAAGAGTATGCTCCAAAAAATTTGTTAACAGAAATTATCGAAATCAATGTGACCAACTTGGCGGGCGTACCTTCAATTATTTATGGTTTGCTGGCATTAGGTTTGTTTGTGTATCAATTGGGTTTTGGGCAAAGTATTCTGGCAGCGGGATTGGCTTTGGCACTGCTCATTCTGCCTGTTGTTATCGTTGCAACACGAGAGGCGATTCGATCAATTCCTGTCACAATTCGTGAGGGCGCATATGCGCTTGGGGCAACTAAATGGCAAACGGTATCAGACCATTTATTACCTTACTCATCCGCGGGTATTCTAACAGGTATAATTATTGGTTTAGCTCGAGCTATCGGCGAAACGGCACCGATTATTACTATTGGTGCACTGACATTTATTGCATTTTTGCCGCCATCACCCATAAAGAATGAATTTCCATATGTTTCAGTTGAATGGCTAACAGCGCCTTTTACTGTGATGCCGATACAGATGTTTAATTGGGTATCACGGCCGGAAGAAGCTTTTCAACTGAATGCCGCAGCAGCAGGTTTAGTATTAGTAATCATGACGCTTGCTATGAATGGTTTGGCAATTTATTTGCGATATCGTATGCGTAAAAATATTAAGTGGTAAAAAAGATCATGCAAGAGAATTCTGACAAGAAAAGTGAACCAAGACAGTTTAAATCTGAAGTTAAAAATCTAAGTTTCTATTATGGTGGGTTTAATGCACTAAAAAATATTGATATGGTTTTGCATGATAAAAAGATTACAGCATTAATAGGACCTTCTGGGTGCGGTAAATCAACATTTCTACGTTGTTTTAATCGAATGCATGATTTGTATCCGGGTAATCGGTATGAAGGTGAAATTATACTTTACCCCGATGATGTGAATATTTTAGCGTCTAATGTTGATCCGATTGAAGTGCGGATGAGGATAAGTATGGTCTTTCAGAAGCCAAATCCATTTCCTAAATCAATCTATGAGAATGTTGCTTATGGATTGCGTGTTAGAGGAATTAAACAGCGAGCTATTTTGGATGAGAGGGTTGAAGTCGCTTTGCGTAACTCAGCTTTGTGGGATGAAGTAAAAGATCGCTTACATCATTTGGCATTTAATTTATCAGGTGGGCAACAACAAAGACTTTGTATAGCACGTGCACTGGCAACCGATCCAGAAATATTGTTGTTCGATGAGCCAACCTCTGCGCTCGACCCAATTGCAACTGCCAGTATTGAAGAATTAATAACTGATTTAAAGAGTAAAGTTACTATATTAATAGTAACTCATAATATGCAACAGGCTGCAAGAGTATCGGATTATACAGCTTACATGTACTTAGGTGAATTAATAGAATTTAATGTGACAGACACAATATTCATCAAACCAAAGAATAAGCAGACGGAAGACTACATTACAGGTCGGTTTGGCTAATGCCATTTAAGACTCCGAAGATGGGAGTGCTTTTATTATATGAGAGATGATTGTCAAGATAATATGTGAGATCGCTAGGGTCTATTGACGATTGAAGATAAGTATTTAATAGAAAGAGGAAAACTCGTAATATTGAGGTTTCTATACCACCAATAAAACAAGTTTGCGATGCCCGGCCTGATGCTCAGTGATGAGTTTTGGTCGAAGCTGGAGAAGATTCTGCTTCAAGAAACCATTTATAACAAGCGCAATTTGCTTATGACGGTAGAAGGAATGC
>NZ_JAYUWI010000115.1:0-10708 GCF_043753625.1 Nitrosomonas sp. | reverse complement strand
TCGATACTGCGCCAAGGACCGCGATGCCGTATGACTTCGGTCTTGTACAAACCATTGATGGTCTCGGCCATGGCATTGTCATAAGAATCTCCGATGCTGCCGACGGAGGCGTCAATATTTGCCTGCGCCAAACATTCTGTATAGCGAATCGACAAATATTGGCGACCGTGGTCGCTATGATGAATCAATCCTGCGGTTTCCCGCCGTGCCCATAGCGCCTGTTCCAGTGCATCCAGTACCAGATCCGTTCGCAATGAACGACTCACTCGCCAACCAACAATATACCGGGCAAAAACATCGGTGATAAAAGCCACATAAACAAATCCCATCCACGTCGCCAAAAATGTAATATCCGCCACCCACAGTTGATTGGGCCGGGAAGCTACAAATTGCCGGTTAACCTTGTCCGTTGGCCGGTCAAGCAAATCGTCCGAAATGGTTGTCCAACACTTTTTGCCGCGTCGAACACCTTGCATTCCAAGCTTCTTCATCAACCGCTCGACCGTACAACGAGCAACACCAATACCTTCTCGCAGCAACGGCCGCCATACTTTGCGAGCACCATAAACTCGGAAATTGTCTTTCCATACCCGCTGTATATCAAGTTCTAGTCTCATGTCTCGCTTGATGCGATCAGGCAATCGATCGGGATCTTGCTCGCGTGCTTTGTGTTCGTAGTAGCTCGACGGGCCAATCTGTATTTGTCTGCAGATTGGCTCGACCCCGTATTCCGCTTTGTTGCTATCGACAAATGTCACCATTATTTCGGTCGGCGGTCGAGCTCCGCCTGCGCAAAATAGGCCGATGCCTTACGTAATATCTCGTTGGCTCGCTTTAATTCCCGATTCTCTCGCTCCAATTCCTTAAGCCTTTCCCGATCCAATATCGAAATGCCTGCACGAACCCCCTGATCGGTCTCCACCCGCCTTACCCAAGTCCGCAATGTTTCCGCTGTACACCCAATCTTTGATGCGATCGATTTGATCGCCGAACATTGCGATTCATGCTCCTTTTGCTGCTCGAATACCAATCTTACCGCTCGTTCTCGTACTTCCGGTGAATAACTGATTTGATTCTTCATCTCTTCCTTCTCTCAAATCATTTTATCTCCAGAAATACCGGGGCGATTCACATTACACTCAACCGGAATATGGTTGGCTCTTCGGCTGCAACTTAAACACCCGTCTGCAGATCAAACCATTGCCTGATAGCACCAGCCAACCACTCCGGTTCATCCAGCGGCAAATCATGACCGGCTGTTTCGTGCTGCATATAGCCGGTTTGCCAAGTTTGCGCCAGTTTCCGGCTACAGCGATAATCCACCAAGCGATCAGCTCGGCTGGTTACAATGAGTATGGGTTGCTGTGGTTTGTCGGTAATGGAAAACTTTGCAGCGGCCAGAAATTGGTTTCTGGCGCTGTCCGTTGATACCGGATTTTGTCGTTGCCACTGCTGCCAGGATTCCAGCAGTTTGTTGTCGTGCTGGTGACGGTTTGAAGTCAAACTCAGAATGTCCGCTTCCTTTTGTGCTGCCGAATGAAAAATCATTTGGATAACTTGGGGGTAAACCATCCAGCGCAAACGATGGTAAAACGGCGATAACGTTCTTGCGCTGGTGTTGATGAGGATTGCCACTTCCACTTCATCCGGATACCGTGTCATCCAATCCATCGCGATCATCCCACCCATGGAAAGCGCGATCAATCGGATCGGTTGGTTTGTATTGATTTGCTTGCGTAATGCTTCGGTCATGTTCGCGATGGTTTTGGGACTGGTGGTCTGATGCATTTGACCATTTCCCGGAATATCCGGTGTACTGATAGTGGCGCGGAGAAATTGCTGCTGCAGACTTCCGGTAAATTCTCCCCAGTGTCGTGCCTCACGCAATAATCCCCGAATCAGCACGAAATGCTCGCTATCGATCATGAGTACCACAACGCCCGTGCTTGTTGTTCCAATTCCGGCATCTCGCTTTGATCGAGCCAGTTTTGATACGATAAGGTCGCGTGCAACAAAAATTCCATCAGGATTAAATGGCTTCTCAGCACGCGATTCAGCCGGTGCGGCTTCACCGGATGATACAAACCCTGCAATCGGCGCAATTGCAGTGGATTTTTTCGAATCCACCGCCATGAGCCCATTTCAAGCGTTAATGGCAAGAAAATATTGTTGCTCGTCAACGATTGTTGATAAAGAAAATCCCACAGATCACCATGGGTCAGATAATGCTGTGACTGCGGCTCAAACAAATAATCCTGATGCGGGTAAGTCTGCATAAAGAGTTGGCGCAAGTAATAAACTTCTTTGAGATGTTTAATTGGCTCAAGCCGGCTTTTGGCATAAGGAAACCAGATTTGGTTGCGAAAACCAAAACCGGAATGGCAATCCAGGACCAAGCTGAACGGCGCAGGTAAAACTTCCTGCTTAATAAAGTCGCACAATACTTGGGCTTCCGGTTGCATGGCTTCACCGGATTTTCCCCGATACCACGGCAACACCGATGAAATCCGGTGTCCTCCAGCCAGCCAGATGGTTTTTTCGTGGCTATTTACTGGCGCATTGCGCATGAGATCAACACCTTGTCCATTTGAACGCGTAGCGTTCAGCATGCCGACCGGATTGATGATGGGTAAAATATTGATCCGCACCCGTTGCAAAATATCAGCCAGTACCCGATCCCATTTTAGCCGTTCGAGCAGACCTTCCAGAAAAGCAATGACTACTTGCGTACCAATGCGTTCCAGGCCATGGATGCCGGCAACATAAGTCACGCATGGAATATCTTTCGCAGTATTCCCGAGTGTCAGTGCGTAAATTGGCAGCAGGCCATCATCGCAAGACGCCTGGCAAAGCACTTTACTGTGTAGATGTACATTATTATCCTCCTGAATAATCGCTTCAACTTGTTGCAATTCAGGTAATGATCGCTTCAGGGTAGGTGTGGCGTGCATTGTGTTTTAAAGTGGTGCTCGCGTCAAAGTTGCTATTAAAAACGGATCTTACTTGAATCTATTAATCACCATCAAAGAATCATTGCAAAAATTCCCCTACTCTCTTTTTTAATAAATACTTCATGAATATTTAACAAATACTTCAAAGAAGCTTAACAAATGCTCTTTATGCTGTCATGCCATCACTTATCCAATTAAAAGGCATGTATGGTGAAGAATAAAACTCCTATCAAAGTAAGAAGTGTGTGGATTTCGGATGTTCACCTTGGATTTCGCGGCTGTCAGGCAGACGCACTGTTGCATTTCCTGCATTCGGTTGAAACCGACTATCTTTTCCTGGTTGGCGATATTGTCGATTTCTGGAGTATCAAAAAGAGCCCTTACTGGCCGCAAGAGCATACCAACGTAATCCGGTCTATTTTAGGCAAAGCCAAGCATGGCACTAAAGTGATTTACATACCGGGGAATCATGATGAGGGGATGCGGGATTGCATCGGTCATGTATTCGGTAATGTTGAGATTCATCAAGATTATGTGCACACCACCACCGAAGGTAAAAAGCTGTTGATAATGCATGGCGATGAGTTCGATGTCATCGTCAAGAATAGCCGTTGGCTTGCGAAACTGGGGAATGTCGCTTATGACACCCTGCTGGATCTTAATCATTATATTAATGGCATGCGAAAGTTCTTCGGATTTTCTTATTGGTCACTCGCGGCCTACTTAAAATTGCGCGTTAAAAATGCAGTCAGCTACATCAGCAGTTTTGAGGATGCATTGGCGCATCTGGCAAAAGATCGTGGCGTCGATGGCGTCGTCTGTGGTCACATTCACCATGCTGAATTAAGAGAAATCAATTCGATTCTCTACTGCAATGACGGCGATTGGGTAGAAAGCTGTTCTACTTTGCTGGAACATAACGATGGCTCGTTGGAATTGGTTTTCTGGTCTGAGCGGTTTGAGCAATATAAAAGCCTTTTGCAAGAAGAATTATTAGCCAGTAAAAAGGCCGCTTAAAACAATTTGAAACATTCACTGTTACCCAAAACGGTTTTAAGCCTGGACGGTGGCGGCAGCCATCTGCTGATTCAATTGAGCGTACTGGCATGTCTGGAAGAGGACACCGGCGCTTCAACTTATGATTTGTTCGACCTGATCGCCGGTTCTTCATCGGGAGGATTAATCACCTGCTTGATCTTGGGACGACGTTTGAGCGCAACAGAAATTATTCAAAAAGTTTTACAAGAAAAATTGCTGGAAAAAATGATGGCGGAACACTGGTTGCACCGGTTATTCAGTAAGCTGCAAATTCATCCCAAATTCAAAGGTGACTCGAAAAACCTAACCCTGCAAAAGGAATTGGAGAATCTGAGGCTTTCGTCACTCAATAAACGGATATTTATTCCTTGTTTTAATCTGGATCAGGATCAACTGGAAGTTTTCACCAATGACAGTCAACCGGATTTTCTTTTAAGCGAGATAGCCGATGCCTGCACTGCTGCACCCTCGTTCTACCCGCCCGTGCAAATGCAAGATGGTGACTGGCGAATCGATGGTGGTGTTGGCATGAATAATCCCGGATTAAGCGCTTATCTTCATGCCAAGCAATACTGGAAAAACTGTGAAATAAAAATGCTCTCCATCGGATCGGGCTGGCGCAGTTTTGCAGTAAGCGGTGCCAAAGCGTGCGGATATGGCGGTGTGCAATGGTCGGCGAAAGGTATCGCTTCGATCATTCTCAGAGAAAAAATGATGGCGAATGTCAGAATGACCGAAGAAGTTTTGGGTAATCGTGTGCTGTATATCAATCATTATCTGAAAAACTACGATATGCCCGGCAATATGGATTCCGCCAATAATGTGGCGCTCCAACAAAAAGCATTGGATATCGGCAAGCTCTGGTATGCCAATCAACGAGAACAAATCCAACAATGGTTGCAAAACTGATTGTGGGAAATTGCTTGCGTTTTTTACTCCCGTTTAACAGACCGTTGAAAAACTATCTGCGTTGCCGCTGCGGTGTTAAAAACAGACTAAAAATGCTCATTTATTAAGCATAAACTGCACTTTACATCCTGTTTTTTCCTTGTATCGACTGCCTCGATAACATTTTTCAACGGCCTGTTAACTGCATGCGCATTAATAAAATTGTCACATAATCGCCAAGAAAAAGTCATTTCCTTGTCATATCAGGCCACTAAACTGCTCTGGTTTCATTCAATAAAGTTGAGACTATGAAACCACTGAGAAACGCTCATCAAAATAATTTAACGCTATTCAAATGGTCAATTGATACATGGCCACAAACAATCCCACAAAGCTTCTACAACGCAATCCAATCATTTGGTTTTGAAATCAGTGTCGTACTAGTCCGTTTAGGAGTCGTACTGAAATGAAAATATTTTATGGCATCCAAGGAACGGGTAATGGTCATATCACGCGTGGCCGGATTATGGCCAGAGAATTTCAGGCTGAAAATCTTGATGTTACCTATCAGTTTACCGGTAGGCCGCAAGATAAATTTTTTGATATGGAAGTCTTTAATGGCTATCAATGGCGTGATGGTTTAACTTTCAGCACAAAAAACGGCAAACTCAGCCCTGTCAAAACAGTACTGCAAGCCAAACCGTTAAATTTTCTTAGAGATATTAAGCAACTGGATTTAAGTAGTTATGATCTGGTCATTTGTGATTACGAGCCCGTAACCGCATGGGCAGCACGCCGGCAAAATAAGAAAACCATCGGCATCAATCATCAGTATGCATTCCACCATAACATACCGCGCGCAGGCAATGATCCGCTCTCTGAAGCGGTTATGAAAAATTTTGCTCCTGTCGATATCGGCATTGGTTTGCACTGGCATCATTTCGATCAGCCCATATTGCCGCCGGTTATTGAAACCCCCATCATTTCCCAACAAATACAGAAAAATAAAATTATTGTCTATCTGCCATTCGAGAATCAGCATCGTATGGCAGCATTGTTAGCGCCATTTAAAGAATTTGAATTTTTTATGTATTCTCCAGAAGTTATACCCACTTCTTATGCACACGTGCATTGCAAACCGTTATCCCTTCAAGGTTTCCAGAAAGATCTATGGGATTGCGCCGGTATCATTTGCAACGCTGGCTTTGAACTGGCCAGTGAATCCTTACAATTAGGTAAGAAAATTCTGGTGAAACCGCTACATGCGCAGATGGAACAAGTTTCTAATGCAGCCGCTTTGCAAACGTTAGGCTATGGAAAAATGATGCACAAAGTCGATTCCAGGATTATTGAGCAATGGCTGTATGAAACCAAAGCCATCCGTGTTACCTATCCCAACACCGCCAAATATCTGGTGCAGTGGATAAAGGAAGGCATGCCGCCCATTGATCAATCTTGGTGTAATCAGATCTGGACGGATGTCAAAGTAATACCGGTCGAGTGGTCTTGATCCTAACAATTATGAGCTGACTAAAAACTCCCGGCTTAATCTATAATTTTAAGGGCACTCAACACCATCATGAAAGACGATATCTTATTTAAAACCAATCAATTGGTTATTAAAATACCCTCCCCAGAAAAAATATTAATCATTTTCAACCCGATATCCAGCGCAGGAAACATAGAAACACTCGCCTGTCAGCTGGAAATGGAACTTACTCTTCATGGGAAAAATGTTGAAGTATGCGCATCTGAAAAAAAAATGAAAGGGTATACGCGCCTTTCAGATAACATCGCCACAAGTGACCTCGTTGTCGTAGTCGGCGGAGATGGAACGATTAGAAAATTGCTAGATGCCATCAATAAAACGGACACACCGATTTATGCTATTCCGGGTGGAAATGAATCGCTGTTTGCACGTTCCTATGAAATGAGTACCCATGCCGATGATTTACTCCGCGCTATCGCCTCGGGAACATGCCTGCAGCAATTTTATGGTCTGATCAGCGGTAAAGGCATTAAAGGTGAAAAACCTTTTTTCCATATGGCATCGATGGGTTTGGATTCACTAACCATAAAAAATATTGGCAAAAGAAAAGGCCCACTCAATGATTCGATCTATATTTGGCACGGATTAAGAGCTTTATGTTCATTGCATCATCCTACCGTTTCCGTCAGTGTGGATGGCGAGCAAGTCATAGATCATGGATCCGGCTATATCATCGTAGCCAACAACTCAGCGTATGCAAGAAATTTACAGCTTGTTCCTGCTGCGGATCCATCAAAAAACGAGCTTATTCTTGGCTTCTTACCAGGCGCACGACATCAGCATGAACTGATCAAAGCCATGAGAATTCTGCAGCGTAAGCCCGCTAACTTGCCCATGCAGTATTTTTCCGGCAAAAATATCTCCTGTACATTGCATGACCGGGCTTACCCGCTGCAAGTCGATGGTGACTATTTTCGCAATCGTGATATTGAAGTGGAAAATACTGTCGATTTCAGTATTAGCTCAAGACCAATCCGTGTATTGATTCCATCCTGTCTGGATATAAATACCTTACAATCCATAACCAGTTGATTCATTAAAAAGTAATACTATTACTGACCGAAAAGGAATGATTGACCGATAATTTTCCTATGACTCGTGTGAATTCCCTCGCCTCAAAATTCTTGATGTCATTACCCCTCTTAAAATGATCCAATTCTTCCAGCACAGTAATTGGAATAGCCCCATCATTGTCTTCAAAGCTGTATATCGCGTTGTGGCTGTATAGGATCACCGAAGTATCCAGAACATAATCTGGGCATCTCTAAAAATCCAAATTTCGTCTCAACACTTTGTTACTCACAAAAAATACTTCCTTACATATCAGTTATATGCTGCGTCTTCATTTTTTGCTCGCTTTGCTTAGAACTTTGAATTCTTAGAGGCGCCCATTTTTTTTTATTTCTTGGCGTGAGAAATGTACTCTATTCTCATAAAAGGCGCTGCTTCGATTGCTCAGCAGCGCCTTGCTGGGAAGACGTAGTGAATTAATTGAATACTTTACCTAGATTTAGGAATTGCGTTTCGCCCGTGGAGTTGTCAACACCATCGTTATCGGTAACAACATAAACCGTTCCGTCGCCTGCTCGCGCCAATCCTTCCAATTTATCGTGAACCCAACCTTTGCCAGCCTGCATCGCGGGCAATACATCGATCGCCAGGGTCTTGTTCAATATCGGGAAATTACCTTCTGTTTGTGTTTTTGGCATAACACTATTGATATCTATGTGGCAAACACGTTTGATTTGCGCATTCGGGCCTGCCTGATTATCACGCTCGATAACTGTAAATTTATTATTTCCCAGCGCGGTAATTTTGGATAAACCCACAAAGCCACCTGCCGGAGATTCGACGGAATCAAGGGGATAGTAAAAGAATTTCCATTCCCCTTCCTCGGTAGATGGATCCAGGTCCAAAGCTGGCGTATATTGACCGATTCGTACCATGCCACAGCCGGATCATCTTTCCATTCCCGCTGAAAAGCCACGTAAACCTGCTCATTCCTGCCTACTTTTCCGGTTACGGCGACACTTTCAAAGCCATTACTTTGTTGTAATGCTTCAACTGCAGTTGGTAAGCGAATTTCGCGAACCACCCTACCATCACGATGTGCCTCAATGAGTAAATTGCGAGTCGTCGACGTACCGGCGCCTTCAGATGCAAGCCAGAAGCTGCCATCACTACGTTGCGCTATCCCTTCGAGATCATAGTTGACAGCCGCACCATTCTTCAATAGCTGCGTTGCACGGATAATTTTTGCTGGAAAATCGCTGATATCAATGCTGTAGATACGGCTTTCGTTATAAACGCTATCATGGACAGCATACAGTCGTTCTCCATCGTACTTATCGGAAGATAGGGCCGACAATGCGCCCCAGACAATTGGTTTGCCATCGGACTGCCTTATGGATTTGATCTGAGGGTATGCAGCTTGCTTACGTTCCAGGCGAAAGATATTGATTTGAGAGCGCACGGGTGAATCCACTTCGGTAGCGGCAACGAAAAGATTGCGGCTTGGAATGGCAAGCAAGCCTTCCGGACCCGCGCCAGTTGGCAATATCTGCTTATAATCCAATTTATTATCATCCGCTTGGTACACGCCGACAAAATTGCCACGTTCGGATCCCACAAAAATAAATTGCTCATTTTTATACCGGCCAGTTGTGACGCTCTCCGGCTCAGTTCCTTTGTTATCAGAACGTTTCTCAGGATAATGTCCTGCTGAAGCAGCCAAGTATTCGAATTCAGTGCCAGAATCATAGACCACTTTGCCGCTACGATTGAATACGCTGAATCCGCGGCTACCGCCAAAAAGATCTCCTTCGTTAGCAGTGATGATCTTATTATTCTCCAGCCATGCAACACCATCGGGTTCACGCGCCACATCGATTAAAGAACTGGTGAAATCAATTAATTTATTATCAGCAGTATCAATATCGTCCAGCGTGACGGTGCCAGCATTGAAATCCCGCACTACCTTGCCGTTGACGAGATTCACGAACACGATGTGGTTGTTTTCTTGCATCGTCACAGCGGCAATGTTGTTGTGATTGATGCTGACAAACTCCGGTTCAGGATCATCACCACCATACGACGCCATACCTGTCAGATCAACTTGGCGTACTGTCCAATTTTCGGGTGCGCCCACCAAATCGATAATATTCAGATAGCCTGCTGGCGACTGCGGCAAACCACCTTCCACACCGGCCACAATGACATCCTCATCGCGCTCATTTTCGATGACAACCGCTGCATATCGCCCGTTTGGACTGGTAGCCACAGAATCCGGTTGACCCTGCATGTTGATTTCACGAACAGGTGAACAATTGGAAATATTCGTCAAGCAAGAAGGTAGATGGTACACCGCTAAAATTCCTGAGGGTTCCTGAAAACTAGCTGATGTATTGATCCCAACCAAGGCATAATTGCCAGCAACTGCAACGGATGTGGGTTCTCCGGCTGTATTCAGCGTGCCTAAACCGGTTGGGTTTTCTGCATCACGAATATCTACAAAACCAATTTTTCCTGTGGGACTATCCGTATAAATCAGGGTATTTCCATCTTCAGTAGCTGCAACAATCTCAGCCACCGTCTCACCAAACAAATTTCTATCGCAACTGGTATTCTCACATACCAGATAGGTAGCGATACGTTGAAAATATGATTTGTCGGTATCTGAGGAATCAGCCACTGCAAAACCTGAAAGCGCCGCGATGACGCCTAAACTCAAGGTGTTTTTGGTGAAACACATCCATTGATTATTTAATCTCATAATAAAAAGCCTTTAGTCATTAGAAACTTGAATGGTTATATTGTTTGCCAGGCAATGAAATTGCATCGACTGAATCGAAATTCATCGCCTATAAAAGATGCTAAAGGAAATTTGTTACGTACTTATTGCGGGTATGTGTCAAATAAAACGATGCGCAGTGGTAGATATAACTCATCTTCATCGGTCAAAGGTAAATTTGTCGAACGGCTAGATGTACGGGCACTTCTAAAAATTCAAAGTTCTAAACAACACGAGGCACGAGCAAAAAATGGTTACGCAGCATAGGTAGATATGTAATGAAACATTTTTTGCGAACAACAAAATGTTGTGACGTAATTTGGATTTTTAGAGATGCCCGTACGTATAAACGATGTTATCTGGCAGTTTTAAGAGGTTAATTGGCGACAAACTTACCGTGCTTATCCGGTTAACTCCCAAGGTAGCTAGATGTAGTAGTGGGCCGTGACTTTTTTGTATAAAGTTCAGCATCGGTCGGCGCAGTGACATCAC
>NZ_JAYUWI010000114.1:0-3547 GCF_043753625.1 Nitrosomonas sp. | reverse complement strand
CCGGAAGTACGAGAACGAGCGGTAAGATTGGTATTCGAGCAGCAAAAGGAGCATGAATCGCAATGGTCGGCGATCAAATCGATCGCATCAAAGATTGGGTGTACACCGGAAACATTGCGGTTGGGTAAGACTCTAATTAATGATCATGATCGTGGTCATGTCTACGACCACCATCTCCTTTAGGCGTGAGTGGGGTAAAGCGCGCGTTTTGTATTTCATATTCCGGAATTGCTATAAAAACAGCAATTGAAGTGTCTGGTGTAATTTTAAACTTACCGCTTGCTCTCATTATATTTCCACTCTCTGGCACAAGTGTTACGGCTTTTCGCTCACCATCCTTACCTACTTGAATATTTGCTTTACCGTGCCCACCCTGCACTGGAATTGGTATATTCCCATGATCTGTTACATATAATGCCAATTCGCCATCCTTGGCAACTAACTCTAAATGAAAGGGACCTGCTGCACGAAGTTGACCGCCATGAGGTGTCACAACTGTAGCCAAATACTCATCAGTATGAGCCCATGCAAGCTGTGACAACGTCACCATCGCGCTTAACAAAACCGAAATAATTATTCGTCTTATCATAAATTTTCCTACAGATTATTAATAAGATAAGGATGGCTAAAGCGATAAGAATTTTGCCGCATTAGTGAACATGATCACTGGGTGGCGGAAGAATTTCCTTTTCATTATTCAGCTGAACAAGCTGTTTTGTTAGAACACTGATATCTGCCCAACCGCTTTCGTCTATAGCGGGTATCCACCTGGCACGCAAATAGCCAAAGCGGTCTATCAAAAACTCAAAGTGCTCTGGAATTACGCCTTCATTTAATATATCCGGATTAGTAAGCGTTCTTCGAAATAAAGCATAGCTATTTTTTATCTCTAATGAGCCTTCTGTTACAACCGGAAAAGGAATATCCGCTGCAATATCCATGATTTCTTGTTTATCAAGATTACTCATCGGGATCGCTAGAATGATTGTATTAAGCTCCTGGAGCCTAGCATACGATGCTGTCAATTCTTGTAGCCGCTCGTGTGATTGCGGCCGGGTGAATAATACGATCATTACATTTTTCTTCTGACGAAAATCCTTCAGAACGCCACTGGAGCCGTCATTTGCAAAATATGAAAAAATAGGTGGTCCAATTGATGGTCTTCCAGGGATAATCTCTGGACTCTGCAAGCGCGCTTTATAGCCACGCGACATGGCATGAATGTAATTGACGACATCCCAGCGATCATCTTCTGACAATTTACTAGAAAAACCAGGCATACCCGTCGCAGCTATTCCGTGCGTTAACCAATGGAAGAAATCTCCAGCGGTATGTTTTGCCGTATGTGCTTCTGTCAATAAATCAGTAGGCGGTGGATTAAAGGTTTTTGCGATAATTCCATTGCCTTTACCTTGTGGACCATGGCAAGTTGTACAATTCTGTGAGAATAATTTCGACCCATTAGAAATAGAGATCGCATCAAAGGGAACGGGCGTACTTTGGTAAGTTTCAGGATAAGCAACCACTGCTAATTTTGGTAAGGCTATTGCAAAGGATGCCATTATTAATACCAGCGGAACCCCAATCCGCTTTTTAATTTCCCATTTACTTTTAATACCTAACCCTATTGAACCCGCTGCCATTATGAAAAGTGCTACCCCTATCCAGAAAAAAATCTGAACATTGGGTTCTTCCCAGGTAGCATCGATTGAGAATCTAAAAGGATAGGGCCAATTCTCAACCATGGCATGCTTTGCTGGCTTGGTATTCGATAGGATAGTCGCCAATAATACCAAGATTATGGCAAGAACAAATTCAACGCTTACCCAGCGCTTCATTTGTTGTCCGCTGCTTTGAGCTTCCTCGCCATTATTAACCTGAGTCAACAAAGGCAACCATCTAGACCGTGCTTGATAGGCGATGATTAGAATGATCGCTAATAATGTGAGTTTTATGTTTAGTAACCAACCATAAGAACTAGCAACCAATGCATGGTAGTCTTCCTCAATCATGCGGTCAGCAACGATAAGACCTGTGGCCATGATCATGACCATAACTGGCAAAGCCAGCGATGAAAACTTTTTCAAGCTATTAATACTCAGCAAATCCAATGATTGTCCCGAATATTTCTTACTAAATATTATTAATAAGAAAGCAGGCAAAGCGCCAAACCAGATACCCGCGAAAAGAATATGCAAGGCATACGGCAGTATTGAAACTACTGACATCTCATCGGCTGCAGAATGGCTTACCAGCGAACCGCTCATCAAAGGTAAAGACGCAACAACCGCGCATAGGATGTAATGCCACCTCACCCTGTCAGCATGCTGAAGATATAGCGTGACTCCTAACAAAACCAGGGCAAATATTGCGCGAGCCCCCCATATTTTGCCTACGCGGGTCTGCTGCACGACTTCCAGCCAAGCTTCAGGCCGCCACGTATTAGCAGCAATACCCGTTGCTTCGCCCGTTGTTGTCGCCAAAATAACGAGCAATCCCAGTAAAATGACACCACCCAACCATGGAAAAAATTTTTCCATCCGGACTACCCAAGCGCTTTCAAATACAGCTTTTTGTTGCCCAGCAATAGCAAGAAAAATACAGCTACCGAACAATATCAGATTAGCAATAAGCTGTGACCCACGAGCAAATGTAGCAACGATCTCAATCATTTTTTACTTTTTTTCGCTTGCAACTGTAAAATTATATTCTGAATCAACTACATGACCATCGATAGAAAGCACCCGGAATTTCACGGTATAGCGTCCCGGTTGCATCTCCGGTAATTCCAGCACAACAGACTTCGGGTCTTTTGAATCCACTTCTACTTTGTTATCTGTAATAGATTTTTTATCCTCATTTAGTACCGAAAGCGCCGCATATGCGGGTTCAATTTCTTCATTGAACCAGAGGTGAATCCGTGCGGGCGGCGCGGAAAGCACGGCACGACGAGCGGGCTCAGCTTTAACTAAAGAGGCATGCGCCAATACTTGGCTTGAATGCATAAGCGTCATTGCCGCTACTATTACAGATAACGCTAAAAATCGCTTAATAATGAGGACAGTCCATGTTATTTTCATTCGTAAAACTCCTTTCAGATTTGTTATATTATCTTGTGCATACGCAGCTCTAATTTAGTTACGAATAACTTTAAAACCAAGCAGCTTCTGGTTTATTCTGATTTTTATTACGGTGTGTTTAGAAGAATGCACCAGCGGCGGTCAAATACAAACACCCTAAAATAGGGAATAAATTCGACTTTTATCCCATTCACACCTGCAAAGATAAATCATGATACATAATGATCTTTCTCAACTAATCTGTAAATAGTGGATAAACTCCCAAGTTCCACGATATTCGCAAATTTAGTGTGTTTCAGTCGTATATTTCCGCTATTTACAACGAGTACTTGCTCATCACTTAACCTGAAGCTGTTGACCTGGATTTCTGGTTCTGTCGCATTAAGCGCAAAAATGCATATTTTGGATGAGCTGGCATGCCATCCCTTTAAACTAGACGGATTTATTCTGCCAGCGCATAAAATTGC
>NZ_JAYUWI010000113.1:0-31718 GCF_043753625.1 Nitrosomonas sp. | reverse complement strand
TCCGGACTGAGTGCTGACCATGGCACAGTGAGCGATAACGGCGATGGTACTTTTACGATCAGTCATGCTGCGAACTACACTGGTGCCGTTGCCTTAAGTTATAACGTAATTGACGGCAATGGCGGCAGCGTTGCCGGTAGTCAAAGCTACACCCTGGACGCGGTCAACGACGTACCTGAACTCACGGCGGCCCAGGCAACCCTGTCTGGCGGTACGGAAGATACCAACTATATAGTCAGCGCAGTCGATTTGCTGCAAGGTTTTAATGATGTAGATGGCGATACGCTGAGTATCTCTGGACTGAGTGCTGACCATGGCACAGTGAGCGATAACGGCGATGGTACTTTTACGATCAGTCATGCTGCGAACTACAATGGTGCCGTTGCCTTAAGTTATGACGTAATTGACGGCACTAGCGGCAGCGTTGCCGGTATTCAAAGCTACACCCTGGGTGCGGTCAACAACGCCCCAGTTCTTAGCGTTCCTTTAGTCAATCAGGCAATACAATATGACACGCTTGGCTGGAGTTACAATGTAAGCGCATCTTTTAGCGACATCGATAGCTCTGATTTCCTGAGTTATAGCGCTACACTTGCGGATGGTAGTCCCTTGCCAACCTGGATTGGGATTGGTGCAATAACTGGCCTAATCACTGGATCACCTGGTTCTGGCGACCTTGGTACTTACACATTAAAAATAACTGCTACTGATTCACATGGAGCTAGTGTCAACACACCTTTAATTGTTGCAGTGACCTTATTTAATGCGGGTCAGCTCCTGGTTAGTACAGCAGTAAATGAAGTGCTGAGCGGTACGGTATCCAACGATACAGTAACCTATGCCTATGCTACCGGCCCGGTAGCGGTTTCATTAGCGATCAGCGGCTCGCAAAACACCGGCGGCGCGGGATTAGATACGCTAACTAGCATCGACAATCTAATTGGTAGTGATCTTAACGATACCTTAACGGGTAACTCAAGTATTAATGCTTTGGATGGCGGAGCTGGTAACGACACGCTTAATGGCCTCGGTGGTAATGATGCTCTCTATGGAGGGGGGGGTAATGATTTGATCTATGGAGGAGGCGGTAGTGATACCCTCAATGGCGGTGTTGGCGCAGATATTTTGATTGGCGGAGCTAGCTATGATACTTATGAAGTTGATAATGTAGGTGATATTGTTACTGAGAATATCAATGAAGGTATCGATAAAGTCAACAGCAGTGTGACATATACCTTATCAGCCAATGTTGAGAACCTTACACTTACTGGCGCATCGACTATTAATGGTACGGGTAATAATCTGGTGAATACCTTGTTAGGCAACTCTGCAGCTAATCTGCTGGATGGCGGGACTGGTGCAGATGCACTAAATGGTGGGGCAGGGGATGATACTTATATTGTTGATAATGTCGGCGATGTTATCACTGAGAATTCAGGTGCAGGCACAGATACTGTGAACAGTAGTGTAACCTGCACGTTATCAGGAAACGTTGAGAATCTTGCACTGATGGGCCTATTGGCCATTAGTGGTACCGGTAATATTCTGCCCAATACTATTACTGGAAATTCAGTCAACAATATACTGAATGGTGCTGCAGGCGCAGATACACTGATTGGTGGTGCAGGTGACGATACTTATACGGTTGACGATGTCGGTGACACCATCACTGAAAATCTTAGTGATGGCACAGATAAAGTTAACAGTGGCGTGACATACTTCTTAGCAGCCAATGTTGAGAATCTCACACTTACTGGCGCATCGACTATTAATGGTACGGGTAATAATCTGGTTAATAACATCACAGGAAATGCAGCAAACAATCTACTCGATGGAGGTGCTGGCGCCGATGCCTTGAAAGGTGGGGCAGGCGATGATACTTATATTGTTGATATTATTGGAGATATTCTCACTGAGAAGCTCAATGAGGGCATTGATGTTGTCAACAGCAGTGTGACCTATGTTTTATCAGCCAATGTTGAAAATCTGATACTGTCAGGCGGAGGCGCTATTGATGGTACAGGAAATAGTTTGGCTAACCTGATTATTGGCAATGCAGCTATCAATAAAATTATCGGAGGTACTGGCGCTGACTCTATGGTAGGTGGATTGGGAAATGATATTTATGGCGTTGACAATGAGAATGACATTATTACTGAGTATCTCAATGAAGGGATCGACAAGGTCAATAGCAGCGTGACCTATTTACTGCCGAGTAATGTTGAAAATCTCACCTTGACAGGCACTCTGGCCATTAATGCTACGGGTAACGAGGCAGCTAATACCATCGTTGGAAATACAGCCCCTAATCAATTAGTAGGCGGAGCCGGTGACGACATTCTCAATGGCGCAGAAGGTAACAATACTTTAACTGGTGGAGCTGGACATGATTATTTTCAATTTAAAACAGCAGATCATCTTACGCAGGAGCGGTTTGACACAATTACCGACTTTAACGTAGTTGATGACACCATTAAGTTGGAGAATAGTATTTTTACCGTATTTGCAAGTATGGTGACCCCACTTCAGATAACTGTCGATCAGTTCAGAATCGGGGCACAAGCACTAGATGCAAATGATTTCGTCATCTACAACAGTGTGACAGGTTCGTTATTGTACGATGCTGATGGCAATGCCGTGGGTACTGCGGTGCAAATTGCCATATTAAGTGCTGGTTTGGCGATGACTAACTGGGATGTGCATGTAATCTAGATGACCTTGCTGTACGTGTTTCCGGTATTGGATTCTTGATTCTGTATCTGAGCCCAGCGATGTTGTGTGTAGACCAAGTAAATTATCCTCATACCGGGCAGGATAATTGGTTGCTTAACGCAAACCGAAATTCTCCGCCAAAAACCATCTCAATTACTTTCGGTATCGTTTGGATTGACTCTTTGTGATATACCACTCCTCGCGCACCGCAAGAAACTGCTTGATCAATCACTTTCTGATTGTGTGTTTTGCAATAAATTATGATGCGTGTATCTCCATTATTGGTAAATTCAGAAATATTGTTCATACAATTATCATTATCCAAAGAAATATTGAGTATCATAATATCCGGCTGCTTTTCCATAATCAGCTTTTTGGCAGCATAAATATTTGCCGCTGCTCCAACAATCTCCATGCGAGGCTTCTGACTATTGATCAAATTCTCCAGTCCCCAGAGCACAATCGGCTGATCATCAACTAATAATACTCGGATAGGGTTTAAAGAAAGTCGTTTTGCCGGTCTCGTTTCTTCCGCAATACCATCATCATCTTGGTTGAAATGAGAATCAATATAATAGCGGCTCTTCTCACTATCACCTCTGTTAGTTCTACAACCCAAGGCTGAAAACAATATCTCGGCGCGTCGTACGATTGATTCTGTGGTATACGATGTAAAATAAATACGAAGACTGGAATTCTCGAGTGGCAGATTCAGTCGATGGTCCAAACAAATGTTGTCGCTTTCATCCAGAACCATGTCAGTCAGAATAAGATCAGGCTTATCTACTGACATTCTAAGTGACGCAATCTCTTTTGAATTGTAAATGCCAGTGACTTGGTATTCCCATCCATTAAGAATGCTTTCCAAGTCTCCACTTGGGATATGGTTGCGAATCAGAATTAATATCTGTGGAACTTCTATTTTATTATGAGAAATTCTCTTTGTTGAGAATTCTATTTCCTTAGTCTTAGTCATTGGTCTATGCCTTTTAAAACGCTACAACACTTTAATTTTTTGTTTTGTGTGGTACTGCATACCGTATACGCAAGCAATGATGGGATGTTTGTCATTTTAATAATCTAATACACACTACGAAACAATTGATATTCGGCTATGTTAATTCCACTTGTTAGGATAAAGGTTTCAATAGCAGACAAATAAATCGATATCCCGATTATTTCACCGTTAAATTTTGTTTACCACGAATCAGCCTAATAACCTCAGTTGGAATTTGTGATAAAGAACGGTATAAACATTTTGTTATCAGTTTTTATTGTTAAAGTTAAAGACATTAACTATTTCTGAGCTGCATAAATTGAGCTGTAAGTTATATGTGATAATACTTTCAGTCAATTCTGACTAATTGTTTAGTCCCGCAATTTTGCAGTGTGATCGGGTCGATGCGTTCTTAACGCAAGCATTGTGCTTTGCAAACATAAATCCCAATATGGCAATCCTTCAAATCGATTGATTAGAAAATCGACAAATGCTCTGACGCGCTGCGAGAGATCACGAGTTTGCGGGTAAATGGCATAGGCGGCGAGTTGTGAAAATTGGTACTCAGGCAATAATGGTATCAATGCACCATTTTCGATTTCTTTGTACATGATAAATGTCGGCATTAGTACGATGCCCAAGCCATCGATGGCGGCATCGCGAAGAAATTCGCCATTGCTGGCTTTTAGATAGGGAGCTATTTTAGTTTTGATCAATTGTCCGGTTGCATCATACAAACTCCAGTTTTCAAAATTGCTGATCAGGTTGTAAACCAAACATCGGTGTTTGATTAATTCTCCCGGCGATTGGGGTGTGCCATTGCGTTCGAGGTAAGCCGGGCTTGCGCACATAACGGCTTGGATCGGGGCAAGTCGGCGCGCAATCAGGCTGGAGTCCGGCAAGCTGGCGATGCGAATGGCCAGATCAAAGCCTTCTGCAAGAATATCCACTTGGCGATCATTAAAATCCAAGTTGAATTCAATGTCGGGGTGCGCCTGTAAAAATGTATTGATCGCAGGACCCAGATGCATTAGACCAAAACTCAGCGGCACGGCCACCTTCAAGCTGCCTTTCAGGGCGCCGTGAAATTGCGATGTGGCATGCTCGGCTTAGAGGATGTCGGCAAGAATACGTACAGACTGTTGATAAAAGGCGCGCCCGCTATCGGTCAGATTCATCTGCCGGGTGGTGCGATGAAATAGCTCAACACCGAGATATTCCTCGAGTTCTTTCAAGCGCCGGCTAACCACTGATTTGGCCACGTCCATGCGATCCGCCGCACCGCTAATGCTGCCGGCCTCAACGACGCGTACAAACGCGCTCATATTTTCAAATCGATCCATTGAATTGCTTTATCGTTGCTAATATCAGAACAGTCATTTCTTGTGATGGCTATTTATTCTTATTATCGCAACTATGATAATACTCCCAACAAACACGTCATAACGATTTTTTATCGGAAAAGGAGAAGATGATGAATACAGCCGTTAGCGCGATACGATTAATCCCTGCAGTGGCCGTACCGGAAGGCGCCGGTGTTACGGTGCACCGTACGATCGGCACGACAGCCTTGCGGAATTATGATCCATTCCTGCTACTGGATCACATCAGCAGTAATAACCCGGCTGATTACATTGCCGGTTTCCCGTCTCATCCACATCGCGGGTTCAGTACATTCACGTATATCATTGATGGTCATATGGCGCATCAGGATAGTATGGGCAATACCGGTGATCTGGGTCCCGGCTCCGCGCAGTGGATGAAAGCCGCCAGCGGTGTTATCCATTCCGAAATGCCGAAACAGGAAAATGGTTTGTTACGCGGATTTCAGTTGTGGATTAACCTGCCTGCAGCGAATAAGCTGGATCATCCTGAGTATCAGGAATATTCCGCTGCGGCCTTTCCTGTGGTGGAAACACCGGATTATCGGCTGAAAGTGTTAATCGGCCGCTTTGCCGATGCGAGTGCACCGATTGTGGATAACATTACCAATGTGTCTTATTTTGATGTGCAGGTGCAACCTGGTAAGCATTTTCAGCATCACCTGCCGGTGGAGAACAATAGTTTCCTGTATGTGTTTGAGGGCGATGGACAACTCGATGAACAAATGGTGCCGCTGCATTCCCTCGTGACATTGGAGTCTGATGTTCGTTCGTTCGGTTTTGTTGCAGGAAGAACGGGTGCACGTTTTGTTGTTGTGAGTGGTAGACCGATCCATGAACCAATTGTTCAGTATGGCCCGTTTGTGATGAACACTCGAGAACAAATTGATCAGGCGATGAAAGATTTTCAGTCTAATAATTTTGTGCGTGATCGTGCGTGGATCAAGCGCGATAAAAAATGATTAACCAATTTTTAAGGAGATTCAAATGGAAAAAATCAGTCAATTGGTAGCGCGGCTATTTCTCGGGCAGATCTTTTTGCTTTCCGGTATTTTAAAAATCAGCGGATACGAAGGCACGCAGGGTTATATGCACGCGATGGGCGTGCCGGGTATGCTATTGCCGCTGGTGATATTGCTCGAAATAGGCGGCGGTTTGGCTATAATTGCGGGATGGCAGACCAAGTTAGTCTCGATCGCATTGGCAGCATTTACAGTTGTGGCTGCCGTGATCTTCCACAATAATCTTTCCGATCAGATGCAGATGATTATGTTTATGAAGAATGTTGCGATAACGGGAGGCTTCATACTATTGGCTATTCATGGTGCGGGTGGATACAGTCTGGATAGCCGCCGCAGCAAGTCATAAGAAATTCAGATAATCTACATTGTTCGTGAACCCGGCGGTTTGCAGCCGGGTTTTTCATTGGTGATAGCAGTAGCTTGTATCATGCGGCATAACAGACTAAACTTGGCTCCGTTATTTAGCGTTTAAGCCGAATTTTGGCGATAGAATTTTCTACTTTAGAATTTCCCGCATGGAAGCGAAATTGCAAAATAAACGCCCCAAGCATCTGAATCTCTTCAAGATCAGGCAGCCTTTACCGGCTGTGGTTTCAATTCTGCACCGCATCAGTGGTGCTTTGCTGTTTTTTCCCGGTATTCCATTAATATTGTATAGCCTGCAAATGCTGTTGCAATCGCAGCAAGGTTTTGAAGCTTTACAGGATTGTTTGCGCGATCCGGTTATTAAAGTGGCGTTGTTACTCCCAATATGGTTTTTTCTGCATCATTTGTGCGCGGGCATTCGCCATCTGGTGTTGGATCTGCATGTTGGCGTCACTTTGCCACAGGCGCGGATGGGAAGTATGTTGGTAGTGGCGGCGGGTATCCTGCTCACTGCGTTGATAGGGGCGGTGCTATGGTAAAGCAACCCAGGCGTGCCGTAACGGGCGCACACTATGGCTTGAAGGATTGGCTGGCACAGCGCGTGACAGCCGTTTTTATGACGCTTTATCTCATAGGGCTGGCCGGTGTTTTATATGTTGTCGCACCGCAAGATTACGCAGAATGGAAAGGCCTTTTCAGTCACCAAGTGATGCGCATCGCGACCTTTGTATTTTTCATTTGCGTTTTCTGGCATGCCTGGATCGGGATGCGTAATATCCTGATGGATTATGTGCATCCCGTGGCAATCCGCCTAACCGTGCAAATTCTGGTGATTACCGCCTTGCTGTTTTATCTGGTGTGGACTGCTGACATATTGTGGAGTTGATGTGGCAATAACCAAAAGAAAATTTGATGTAGTCATTGTTGGCGCAGGTGGCGCTGGGATGCGCGCTGCGTTGCAGTTGTCCGAGGCAGGATTAAAAGTGGCGGTGCTGTCCAAGGTATTTCCCACGCGCTCGCATACCGTCTCAGCACAAGGGGGTATTGCCGCTTCGCTGGGAAATGTCACGGAAGACAACTGGCACTGGCATATGTACGACACCGTGAAAGGATCGGATTATCTGGGTGACCAGGATGCCATCGAATTCATGTGCCGCCAGGCCAATGAAGTCGTCTATGAACTGGAACATTTTGGCATGCCGTTCGATCGCCTGGAAAACGGCAAAATTTATCAGCGTCCGTTTGGCGGACAATCCCAAAATTTTGGTGGCGCTCAGGCAACGCGTTCTTGTGCCGCGGCTGATCGCACCGGTCATGCGCTGTTGCATACGTTATATCAACGCAATGTCAGCGCCAACACGCAATTTTTCATTGAATGGATGGCGCTCGATCTGATCCGCGATGAGCAGGGTGATGTGCTGGGTGTGACTGCGATGGAAATGGAAACGGGCGAGATTTTGATCATGCAAGCCAGAGCCACCTTGTTTGCTACCGGTGGCGGCGGGCGGATTTTTCAGGCCAGTACCAATGCCTTGATCAACACGGGTGATGGTCTTGGGATTGCCGCGCGGGCTGGCATTCCGCTGGAAGATATGGAGTTCTGGCAATTTCATCCCACCGGTGTGTATGGTGTGGGCGTGTTGATCAGTGAGGCCGTGCGCGGTGAAGGCGGGTATTTGCTGAATAGGAACGGCGAACGTTTCATGGAACGTTATGCGCCCAATGCCAAGGATTTGGCCAGCCGTGACGTGGTTTCACGCGCCATGACGACGGAAATGAAAGACGGGCGCGGTTGCGGCGAGGAGAGTGATCATTTGCTGTTAAAACTCGATCATCTGGGTGCTGAAATCATCAAAACCCGGTTACCGGGTATCCGTGAACTCGCAATTAAATTTGCCCATGCCGATCCGATCAATGAACCGATTCCGGTTGTGCCCACCGCGCATTACATGATGGGCGGTATTCCAACCAATTACTTCGGTCAAGTAGTGGCGCCGTATAAAACCGGCCCGGAAGAGATTGTCTCCGGTTTTTACGCGGTGGGAGAGTGCGCTTGTGTCTCCGTGCACGGCGCCAACCGCTTGGGCACTAATTCGCTGCTCGACCTAGTGGTATTTGGACGTGCCGCAGCCAATCAGATTATTGAGGATTTGAAAACCAATCCACATCACAAGCCGCTACCGGAGAATGCCGCGGATAAAACACTGACTCGCCTGGATCGCCTGGAGAATCAGAAAGACGGTGAGAGTGTTGCGCAGGTGGGCGTCGCCTTGGCTAAAACGATGCAGACGTATTGCGGAGTTTTCCGTTTTGAAGACATGCTGCAAAAAGGTGTGGAAAAAATTCTTGAAGTCGGCGAGCGGATCGGCCATACGGAAATCAAGGATAAAAGCAAAGTGTTCAATACCGCCCGGATCGAAGCACTGGAACTGGATAACTTAAAAGAAGTCGCTACAGCCACAATGATCTCCGCCGAAGCCCGGCGTGAAAGCCGCGGCGCGCATGCACGCGATGATTATCCCGAACGGGATGATGTCAAATGGTTAAAACATACGTTGTTTTTCAGTGAAGATAATCGGTTGGATTACAAGCCGGTGCGGTTGAAACCGATAACGGTAGAATCATTCCCGCCCAAAGCCAGAACTTATTAGAGTTCATCTTGCTATTTGTCACCCATTGGGACCGCGGCTTGAACCCATGAAGAATAAGCTGGTTCCAGTGCTATATGGGCGGGGTTGGTTGATCAGACTCACCGTGGACTCTCAAGAGCGTTAGCGCTGGCGCTGGATTGCAAGGAACGGCAAGGGTTTCGTGTCAATTTTTACCCATTCCTTCCGCCATCCGGTAGCCCATCGCCCGGTATCCACGCTGGCGCTTATCCCACATTCGCAGCAGTGCCGGGTGACCGCTGTCGACGAAGTCAATGATGCGCACGTTAGTCTTGGTGGCGTGTTCGCGGTGGAGGCGGCCTGCATACTGCTGCAATGTTCCCTTCCACGAAACCGGCATTGCCAGCACCAAAGTGTCGAGCGGGGGATGGTCGAATCCTTCACCAACCAGTTTGCCGGTCGCCAGCAAAACGCGCGGGGCGTCGGGTGGCAACGCGTTGAGTTCCGCGATCATTGTGGCACGCCGCTTCTTGGATATCCGTCCATGCAGGACAAACAACGATGGAGCCTTGTCGGTCAAGGCTGTCTGGATGGCATCGAGATGTTCCGTGCGCTCGGTCAACACCAGCACCTTGCGGCCCTGGCCGTAGGCGTTTACGATCTCAGCAGCAATCGTGTCTGTTCGGGCTTGGTCGGTGGCAAGGTGACGAAACACATCCTGAATCCCCGCTTCCTGCGACAAATCAATCCGTGAGTGCAATGTGCACGGCGTGACAGCCAGATCGTGCGGCGTACCCGTGGGCTTGGCAGCAGTGTGGCGAGTTGGGCCGCATTGCATAAAAATAATCGGCTGCTGGCCATCGCGGCGAATCGGTGTGGCGGTCAGGCCGAGCACGTATTTGGCTTTGGCCTGTTTCAGAATCGCATCGAACGATGCCGCGCCGACGTGATGACATTCGTCCACAATTACGTGGCCGTAGTTTTCGACCAGCGAATTGACTTCGCCCTGGCGCGACAGCGATTGCATCACCGCGATGTCGATCTTCCTTGTTGGTTTGGGCTTGCCGCCACCGATGGTGCCGACCACATCCTTGCCAACACCCAAGAATGATAGCAAGCGCTCCTGCCATTGCTTGAGTAATTCGGTTCGATGCACCAGCACCAGCGTGTTTACCCCACGACGCGCAATCATCGCAGCAGCCGTAACCGTTTTGCCAAAGGCAGTCGGCGCGCACAGAACGCCTGCATCGTGATACAACATGGCGGCCGCGGCGAATTCTTGATCCAGACGCAAGGTGCCGGCAAAGGCGACATCCAGCGGCGAACCCGCGCATCGCTCGTCGACCAGCTCATAGCCAATCGCGTTGTCACGAAGCAATTCCAGCGAAGCATCCAGGCAACCACGCGGAAGCGCAATGTGATTGGGATAGTTTTCGGCGCAGCCGATTACGCGAGGCTCATCCCACACCGAAAAGCGCATCGCCTGTTTCTTGTAGAATTCAGGATTTTGGAACGCCGCCAAACGAATCAAGCGGTTGGCCAGTGATTGCGGTAGTTGTGCCTTCTCGAAATAGATTAGGTTGGCCAGCGTCACCGTGAGCGACTTCGGCATCGGCCCGGCCAGCTTCTTGCTGACAGATGCGGATCGTTTCCAAGGCTCCTTTTGATCTTCCTCATCGATGAACGTCACATCGAGAGGGTGCGTATTACCCGTCGCTCTCAGGATGGTGGGCTCGATATCGTGGGCTGGCATTGGCAGGATGGAGGCCAAGAATTTCCACTGATCGCGGTAGGGACGCAAATTCCCATCCACGAACACACTGCAATCGTTCTCGCGCGGCGTCTTCTGCAGCGGCAGAGCGATCAGATTGCCGAAACCGCCTTTGGGCATAGCATCCTGATTGGGGAACAAGCGGTCGTAGGATTCGAGCTTTAGTTGGCGAGTGCGGGTGCAAGTGTGGCTAATGATCGCCGTACCGAGTCGACGCGCATCTCGAGCGGATACGCTGCCGGAGAAGAAAATCCAGGCATGTGCGCCGTTGCCGGAACGTGATATTTCAAGGGCAACCGGTACACCCAGTTCGTGACACGACTGGTAAAATGCTTTGGCATCCTCCCGCCATTCCACCTCATCGAAATCGGCAGCGAGGAAATGGCAACTGTCATCAGCCAGCAGCGGATAGACGCCGATGGTGCGTTTGCCTGCGAGATGCTCGTAGATAACCGTATCCGTCAGCGGAATCAGTAGGCGGTTGTTGCACCCCCCACATTTGATGCGCGGTTTTTCGCAAACACCAGCCAGCCACTCATTGCCACAGGCCGGTGCGTAGCCAGATTTTCCGGTAGCTTTGCTTTCCCAGCGGATTGGGTAGACGTCGGTGCGCCCGCGAAACAGCCGACGAAACAGCGCCACCTTTTCGGCGGTGGAAAAACGGAATGGTTCTGACTCCGGGACGGGCGGCGCTGGTTCAGCTGTGATTGGCTCAGGCGGTAGGCGCCATTCTATTCCGTGAGCTTCCAGCAGCGTGATCAGGCGGGTGTTTTCCGCTTGGAGCACGGCCAACTGATCGCGCTCAATCATCGGCCCTGTACTCGGCAAGCAAGTCGTCCATATCGTCGCCGACGCCATAGCCGAAGTTGTGACAGGTGCTGCGCACAGCATCCAATCTGTCCCATAACGGCTGGCGTTGCGCGTCGGCCAAACTGGCGATGGTTTTTAATGCCTGCTCGAACATCCGCACCAGCGCGTCGAAGTAGCCCTCATCCTGCAGCCCGACATCATTGCTGAACCCCGCGGCCCGTTCGCAATAAAACACCATCAGTTCGGCCAGGCCTTCCGCTTGGCCAATGGCTTTCTTGTAATCGGCGATAGGTTTTTTGGCTTTGGCGACCGAAGTGTCCTGATTCTTGAACACATCGGGCCACAGCCAGCGGTTGATGGTGGTTTTATACGGTTTGAGCACATCGTCGCCCAGATTGAGGCGCGCGTGCAGGAAGGTTTGATTATCCTTGTTGGCTGCGTACAGATCTTGCAGCAGGCCGAGCAGTCCGGCGCGGTCGAAATCGGCCAATTTGGTTTTGACGTCACTCCACGAGACTGAGTTTTTCTTGTTGACCATTCTTTACTTTCCCTCTTTGTCGGATTTGTGTTTAGATTCGATCTGTTTGACCAAGCGGTCGAAATCACTCTCATACAAGCGATCCTGCACGATGCGGTACTTCTCAAATTCGCTTTCGGCGTGTGCCTTGGCGATTTCTGCCGTCACCTTGCCCGCGTCCTGCAACACTTCCCGGTCCGTGGCCTCGATAAAGCGGTTGAGGCGCGTTTCCCAATCCTGCATGGTCATGGGAATCTTGCGCTGCGCCATGTCCTCAGCCACATCCAGATAGGCGTTGACCAGGCGGGAGAGTTGCGCCATTTCGCGCTCGGTCAGGTAGTTCTTGGCCACCACCACATCGAATTTTTGAATCTTGCCCGCCGGGGCATCCTTCCACGTGCTCAGCCCCATGTTTGCCTTGTCGGCGTCTGCACAGTGGTAGACGATCTCGGCCGCCGTCTGCCCGTGGATGGCCCAGTGAAGCTTGTTCTGGACGGTGGTGAAGAACCGTTTGGTGGCTTGCGCCGTCACGTCGTAATCAATCGCCGTGGCGTAGATGTCGGTGATCTTCTGGTAGAACTTGCGCTCCGAAAGGCGAATCTCGCGGATGCGCTGCAACTGCTCTTCAAAATACTGCTCGGTGAGAACGGAGCCACCGGACTTGATGCGCTCGTCATCCATCACATAGGCTTTGATGGTGAACTGCTCGATGATGCCCGTGGCCCAGTTGCGGAACTGCACTGCGCGCTCGGAATTCACCTTGTAGCCGACGGCAATAATGGCAGGCAGCTTGTAGTGCAGAGTGTTGTAACTCTTGCCGTCGGCGGCAGTTATCCGGAATTTCCGGATAACTGAATCTTCCTGAAGCTCGCTGTCGGCAAAGATTTTTTTCAGGTGCTCATTCACCGTGCGCACGTTCACGTTGTACAGCACACCCATCATCTTTTGCGTCAGCCAGATGCTTTCATCGGCATACACCGCCTCCACGCCACCCTGGCCGTTGGCAGCAATAAAGGTCAAGTACTCCGCCGCTGAGGAGCGAACCATGGAGACCTCGGTTTTTTTGGCGGGTTGTGGTGGTTTGCGTTGAGCCATGGTTTAGGCCACCGTTACTTGGCCGTTCATCAGCATGGGCAGGAGCCAGTCGCGGAGCTCTATCAGCTTCTTGTTTTCGGTTTCAGATAGATAGATTTTTTCTAAAGCTTTCTCAAAGACCGCATTGAAAGAATTCAATAAATTTGTATCGGACACAGGAACTTTATAGTGTCGTAGAACACTCCAGTCTGCTCTGGGCATCTTTGATCCAGTGGATGACTGCGTCGCAGCGTCAACAAACTCATCAGCAAAAATCGTCTCTAACACTAGACCAAAAAACACTCTTTTTTTAGGGCGCATGATGATGGTGTCGGTTGATGTAATTCCATCAAAAGGTGCAACTGTTACCTTGTGAAAATACGGGCGTATTTTCCCAAACAAAATATCGTTCTTTTTGAAAACGGTCTTGTCGCTGGCAGCAGAATCAGAAGTTCCCCAATCTGACAAGGCGATTGTTTTTCTTCCAATATGCTCCAGCCCTACATACGGAGTGTTCTCTGCAACATCAGAAGGGGAAACATTTCCTTTAATAAGTTCAACTAGATCGCTCAGATTTGACACCTCCCACCCCGCCGGAATCTCTCGTTTCAGGGTGGCGTTGTAGACCATCTTGCCGCCGGAGGATTTGTAGGGTTTATCGTTGGCGTCGGGGAAATCGAACTGCACGAACCAGTAGTCGTACAGCGTCTTGGCCATCGTTTCCAGCTCGGCATTGAGACGGTTGTTGCAGTCGATTTTGGCGTCGAGAGCGGAAAGAACGGCGGCGATTTTTTTCTGGCTAGAAATATCTGGTAAAGGAATTTCTAGTTGCCTAAAGTTTGTAGTTGCTTGCGCTAAGGCAGGAACACCAACGTGGCTTTTGAATGACAAAAGCCTTTTCTGGCCTTCCTCAGTATGAAAATAGTAAACAAAAAAAGCTGGAATCGCTTTTTCTGTTTTCAGTCTTACTCGAAATTGGCTTTGCGAAATAACATATGAATCGTATTTTGAGTTTTCAGGAATAAATGAAATTTGTCCAAGAGTCCCTCGGTGGGTAACAACAATGTCACCTCTACGCGCAATAGCCTTTTTGTAGGTCTTGGATTTTTCTTCGGTAACGTACTTGAATTTATCTTCTACCAATCTAAAACCAGTAAGGTTGGAACCATTCAAAACTGGAACACCAATTGAAACGAAGTTTTCTACTTTAATGTCTGACCCAAACGGTCCCATTGAAATTTCATCAATCAGATCGCTTAAAGAGGTTAGTTTTTTACTCATATCGCAACCCTGCCAACTGCTTCTTGATCTCCTGCTCCAGCCCAGCCGATTCCTTGAACAATTTGTCCAGGCTGTCGGTAAAGCCCAGCATCTTGGCGGCAAACTGTGCCGGCGTAAGATATGAATACTCGATCTTCACATCAAAATATTGCCCTGCACTCAAGGAATAGTTCTTGGCGGCAATCTCGTCGTAGCTCACCACCACCGAGAAATCCTCCACCGCCTGCTTGGCGTTAAAGGTGGCGATGATGCGGTCTTCCTCGGCATCGGAAAGCAGGGTTTTCTGATTCTTGCCGTCCTTGACCTTGGTGCCGAGGTTGGAGGCATCGACCAGCACCACGCCTTCCTTGTTAGCGTCGTCGATAAACAGAATGGAAACGTTGGTGCCGGTAGTAGCGAAGATATTGCTCGGCATGGAAACCACACCGGCGAGCATTTTCTTGTTCACCAGATGCTCACGGATTTTCCTGTCGATGCCGCTTTGTGCGGTGATGAAGCCGGTGGGCACCACGACCGCCGCCTTGCCGCCGGGTTTCAGCGAATGAATGATGTGCTGGAGAAAGAGCTGGTAGATGGACATCTTATCGACGGCCTGCTTGGGGATGTTCGGCACCCCGGCGAAGAAGCGATCCTGGTGCTCCTTGCTGTCCAGCTCATTCCTGAAATCGCTGAAATCCATCTTGAAGGGCGGATTGGAGGCGATGTAGTCGAACTTCTTCAGCACCTTGCCCTCCCGGTGATAGGGGTGGAGCAGGGTGTTGCCCTGGATGATGTGGGGGATGGAGTGCACCAGGTTGTTCAGGATGAGGTTCAGGCGCAGCAGGCTGGATGACTTCTGCGAGATGTCCTGCGAATAGATGCTGCAACGTTGCTCGCCGATGGCGTGGGCGATATTCATCAGCAGGGAGCCGGAACCGGCTGACGGGTCGTAGCAACTGACATCCTTGATCTTGCCGCGCAATGCCTCCGGCACCAGGATGGCGGCCATAATCTTGGCGACGGCGTGCGGGGTGTAGTACTCAGCGTATTTGCCGCCGCTGTCTTTGTTGTAATCTTTGATCAGGTATTCAAACAGCGTAGCGTAGAAGTCATATTTCTGCGTGAAGATGCGCTCGAAGCTGAAGTCGCCCAATTTGTTGATGAGGGCGCGGCAAAAGGCGTCGCGCTTGGATGGGTCGGAGATGAATTCGCTGACCCGGTCGAACAGGGTGATCTTGGTGCCGCCATCGGTTTTCACCGCGAAGATTTCATTGTTGCTGATAGCGATGTCGCGCAGGGTATCGTCAAACAGTTTGGCGAATTCCGGTGCGGTCTGGCGGTTCCACAGGTGGGCGATGAAGTGCTCGGGTTTCAGGCGGGCGGTGTCCGGCCCCATCTGCATTTGCAGCATTTTCATGTCGTCGGCGCTCAGGCTGGCGATGGCTTGTTCCCACTTGTCGGCCTGCGCGAGGCCGGGCCGGATTTTCTTGGCTTCGAAGGCGAATTTGTCATTGAGGAATTTATAGAGAAAGACCTGGGTGATGATCTTGAATTCGTTGCCGTCGTTGCCCAAGCCATAGGCGGCGCAGATGGCTTTGATGCTGTCGATCAGCTCACGCGTGCGTTGTTCAAATTCCTGCGTTATCAAAGGGGTGCTCCTGTGTTATTAAGGCTTTCATCTGCGCTATCTCCCTCCCCTTCAAGGGGAGGGTTGGGGTGGGGATGGGGTAAAGTAGTCTTGTTCTGTAAAGCTGTCCAGATAGCCTCGACCACTGCGTCAGTTTCTTGCAAAACTTGGTTGTTCCAAAATCGCAATACCTCAAATCCAGCTTCCTGCAAACGCCTGTCTCGTTTTCGATCTCGCTCGTTTTCCAAGTGCTGGCCACCGTCAACCTCGACAATCAAGCACCTTTCCAGACAGACAAAGTCCAATACGAAATCCATGTACGGATGCTGGCGGCGAAATTTACAGCCAGCCAATTGCCGACTGCGTAGCCGTTGCCATAACCGAATTTCCGCATCGGTCATGCTGTTTCGCAATGTTCGTTGAAGCTTTTTGAGGATAATCGTGCGGTTTGTTTGAGCCTTCATCTCTACCCCATCCCCACCCCTCCCTTTGAAGGGGAGGGAGTTTTGTTTCACCCGCTGAAATTTACATAGCTTCACTATTTTTTGTTATGCCGACTTACTTCGGGAACCCGCAGCAAATTCATTCATGTATTCGGCCACGACCAAGTGGTTGATGGTGCGAGAGGCATCGGGTGTCAGTTTGATTTTTTGTTGAGTCTGAAACTCGCCAATCACGATGGGTTGCATCATTCGTTCGAAATAGCTTTCGTTATCCAACAGTTGAGTGTTTTGCAGTACTTGTTCATCAGCCTGTTGTTTGACGCCCAAGAGAGCGTCAAACAGATTTCGCTCGGTTTGCGTAATCGCACCGCGCTCTTGCAGGCGCTTGTGGATGCGGGTGTATTTGGCATCGCCCCGGTATTTTGCGCGCAACTGGTTGTTCTGGCGGTTCAGCTCTTTCACCTGGTCATGAATGGCGCCCAGCGCGCCGATATTGGCAGTCATTTCTTCCTGCGTGACTTCGTTGAGTTTCTTTTTCTTGAACAGCCGCTCCAGTTCTTCCCTGAGGGTGATGAACTTGGGGTCTTGTTGGTCGAAGTTGTCAGCGAGCGCTTCGCGGGTCTGGCGCAAGGTGTTCTTGAGTTTGTCGGCTAGTACCAGCTCTTCTTCCTTGATCTTGGTGAACATGAAGAGCACGTCTTCCAACGCAACGTTGAGCAGGCTGCTGGTGTCGGTGGCCGATTCGATGCTTTCCTTGAGATTGAGCAGGTCGAGGTGATTGCAGGTTTCGCGGTAGAGCTGGTTGAGCTTGTGGAAGTCGAGGTGTTGCAACAAGCCGTAGTCGCCCTGCAGGCGGATCAGGTTATAGAGGCTGCGGGCATCGGTCAGCGCTTTCTTGAGCGCCAGCATGGTGGCACGATCCTGAATCTGGCTTATCTGCCGTGAAAACTCCTCGGCGTTTTCGATATTGAAGCGGAACAGGATGTCCTTGATTGTTTCGATTTCCTGCGCAATCTCTTCGGCGGATTTAAACAGGTTGGAGTAATGCTCCTGCTCGTCGCCCAGTTCCTCATTTAACTCTTTCAAGTAACGCTGGTTTGTTTCTTCAAACACTTTACTGATATCAGCAAAATCGACGACGTAGCCGTAACGGAAATCCTTGTAGGGGCGATTAACACGGGTGAGCGCCTGCAGCAGATTGTGCGAGCGGATCACCCGGCCGAGGTAGAGCTTCTTCAAGCGCTTGGCATCAAAACCGGTGAGCAGCATGTTGTAGACAAACAGTAGGTCGATTTTGCCTGCCTTGAAGTCTTCCACCCAATGCTTGCGCTCTTCCTTGCTGCCCACGTCGTGCAGGATCAGTGCGGCGCTCCGGGCGCGATTTTCAAGCAGAGTAAGGGCGGCGTAGCTTTCCGGTTGCGTTGCGGCGATCAGTTCTTGCGCGGAATCCCGCACGGCATAAGCCGGTGTGGGCTGGACTGCATAGACGGCATTGAAAATCTCAAACATCTGGCGGGCTTGATCGGCGCTGTCGCAGATGACCATGCCGCCGATGCTGGCATCGCCCAGCGCGCTGCGGCTCTTCTCGAAATCGCGCACGATGTAGTCAAGCATGGGCTCGACAAACTTCGGGTGCGCGTAGATAAGCTTGCGATCGATGTCTCCTTGCTGAAGCTCCACGGCCGCGAGCGCTTCTTGCAGCGAGAGCTTGTAGTTGGTGGCGATCTCTTCGCGGATCAGGCGCAGTGTGTAGCCGTCGGCGATGGAGGCGTTGTAGTAGTACTTGTGGATGTAATCGCCAAACAGGGCGCGGGAATTGTAGTCGTCGCCCAGCAGCGGCGTGCCGGTGAGGACGATCTTGATGGCATTGCGGTCTGACTGGCTGAGATTGGCGAGAAAGCTGCCCTGCGGGTTGTAGCTGCGATGCACCTCGTCGAGAAAATAGACGCGCTGGATGCTGACATCGTAGTCTTCGGCGTGCACCACATCCGGGTCGTCCTGAAATTTCTGGATATTGACCACGGTGATTTCAGGTTTGCCGGTATTGTTGTGCAGCACTTGCGTGGTCTTGATGTCACGAGCAAAGGCATCGCGGCTATCAATGGAATGCACGATCAACCCGCGCCCGGAAAATTCACGTTGCGCCTGGGTGAGTAGGTCGATCCGGTCGACGATGAAGTAGAACTTGGGGATGATGCCCCGGTGCTGAAAGTAGTCGGTGAGAAAACGGGTGTTGTAGTAGGCCAGCGCGGTCTTGCCGCTGCCCTGAGTGTGCCAGATGATCCCCATGCGTACACCGGCATCCAGTTTCCGTTCAATCGCCTTGGTAGCGAAGATCTGCGGGTAACGCATGACGTGCTTATGCAGGCCGTCGGCCTCGTTCACATAGACAAGCGCAAAGCGCAACAGGAAGGCCAGCCGGTCACGGCTAAGCAACGATGTGCAGATGCGATTGGTCGGCGTGTCGGGCGCTTTGTTGCTGAGGTATTCCGGGCTGTGCTTGATGACGTTGAGATTGTTATCACGCAGCACCTCGTTTTCAAGCGCATCATCCTCGTCGGCCAGCAGGTCTGCCAGATTCAGCGTTTCTTCTTCGCGGAAGTAGTTGAAGATCGGCACGTCATACGAGGGGCTGGCATAGAACGCGCCTTCGATAGGGTGCGGCGAGCCGTCTTCGTATTCCATGTTGTTGGAGAAAACCATCAGCTGGGTAATGTTGATGAAGCGACGGAAGCGTGGATTGCGGCAGCGCGTGATAATGCGATTGCGCTCGGCCAGCACGCCTTCGCGGTTGTTGGGTTTCTTGACCTCGATGAAGACCAGCGGCATGCCGTTGATGAGCACGGTGATGTCCGGCCGGAATTCGTCGTCGCCATTCTTGCAGGTTAACTCGGTGACGACATGGAAACTGTTGTTGCTGAAGTTCTCGAAGTCGATCAGCCGGTTACCTGAGCGCTCCGTAAGCTTTTCGTAGAAGGCTTTGCCGAGGTCTTCATTATCCAGCAGGAGTTTAACGTCGGTCAACAGCCGGTCGATGTCGTCACTCTCAATGCCGGGATTAATCCGGGCGACGGCGGCACGAAACAAGTCCGGAAAGATATTGGTCTCTTCGTCCCATACGGCATTCTTGAGCGAGAGGTAGCGGTAGCCAAGCCGCATCAGATGCAGAACGCAGGGGATTTTGACGCGTGAATCTTCGCTGAAAATCATCTGATCAAATCTCCCTGTACTTGTTTTGTGTTTGTCAGGCTGACCCACTTCGCTCCGCGCCCCTTACCCG
Source organism: Nitrosomonas sp. (assembly GCF_043753625.1). Classification (GTDB taxonomy): domain Bacteria; phylum Pseudomonadota; class Gammaproteobacteria; order Burkholderiales; family Nitrosomonadaceae; genus Nitrosomonas. Next base: position 11,848 of record NZ_JAYUWI010000113.1, on the reverse strand, counting down.
TAGGGGCTATCAGCCCCTTGTGCCAGCGGTAGACGGTGCTTTTTACCACGCCCAGATACTGGGAAATTTGTTCGGCTGTGACCCACGGTTCGGTGTTCATGGCATTGGCGCTCAGGCGTTGACTTTCATGGTTGACTTAAATCGTTGAAAGTCTAACAGGATGGTGGTTTTCTGGCCATAAAAAGCCTTCGATTCTACATTACGCGCAACGCAAGGTTGTGACAGCGTTTTGTGCCTAACCGGTGGCCGTGGTTGGCACAGAACCGAGCGCTGTAAGTTTATGATTCCACTAGGTCAGCATTTGCGCATAAGCTCTTGTGTGGGGTGGTTTGAATGAAATCCGGAATATAAATCGATTTAAGGAAACTCTGATTAAGTCCTTCGATAGGACGAACGGCAAGGTGTTGATTACGTTCGTAGTGAGATTCGAAGGACTTAATCAGAGCTTCCTTAACGAACTCGGGTGGTTAATTAACATAGTGTAACTGTCTTTCTTGCGTGCTACCCAGCCGCGGATTTCAAGCGATTTTCCCACGTAAGTATCCAGCGCAGGAAATAAATTGAGGTTGGTATTAGCGACGCGTATGTCTACTTTGTCATTAAACAGCAGTCGCGTATATTTCTTACTTTTCCTAATCGAAACCGGGATTCCGGTAAATCGTTGCCAGCCTTTGGTGTGATTGGCAATCTGGGAAATTGGCCGGGCTTGATACTCCGGCATGCCCCAAATACCCAGTTTTAATTTCTCAGCATGTTGTTGCGCTTGAATCAGTTTGTCGCTGTAACGCCCGTTGGGCGGGATGATGCTGACTACGGCCAAGCCGTTTTCCAGTAAAGCAAGGTTGAGATGCTTGCCATCCGGTAGAAATACATGCGCCAATAAACGTTTATATTTATCCCGTTTTACTTGGTCATATTCCAAATAAACCTTATTTTCCTGCAACTGAGCCTGCAGCCATTTTTTTGCGGCGACACCGCCGGGTTCTTCTGCACGTTGACGGCTTTCAATTTCGGGTGTGTTGACTCCCAATAAACGGACATGTTTCTTGTCTTCCAGAATAATCGTATCACCATCGTATACGCGGGCGACTGGATACAATTGCCGGCTGGGCTGGCTGATGATCTTGACGGGTGCTGCACCGGTGGAAGGTCTGTCCGAATAAGTTACGCGGCCTTTTTCATCGACACTGCGGTATATTTCGGTAGCAAATGACGCCGGAGCGACAAAATTGAGAATCAAGCAAAAGATCAGATAATATTTTTTGCTGAAGAACATGATGTTATCTTGAGAAAATGGTGTGTGTCATATTTGATAGATCACTTATAACGCCATGGTATGCTAAACCCAGAGAAATATGGCAAAATGAAAAAATTCAGCGGTTACTGCGCGTTAGGACTAGAAAGTTTACTTATGCAAAAAATGAAATACTATCAGTTAAATGGCTATCGGTACTGCTTGGATAAAGCCTATTTCGGTTCTCTCTTTCACAGCGTATAAAAATTCTGAAATAAATCAGATCAAATGTACCGTATGCGTCAAACACAATGCGTTTGACATACTTTGTACAATGGAGTGCTTTAATTAATGGAAATTGATAAGGTCATTGATTCTACTGTTGAACCTGTTTCAAACGCTGTGGCGTCGGTAATTTTTTACAGTGTTCAATTCTTGGATCTTGAGATCAAGTTGATATTGATTTGGCTGGTTGCTGCGGCACTTTTTTTTACCGTATACCTTGGTTTTATCAATATTCGCTATTTCAAGCACGCCATCGATGTTTTGCGCGGGAAACATGATAGCGGAAATTCAAACGGACATATCAGCCGGTTTCAGGCATTGATGACTTCACTGTCGGCAACCATTGGTCTGGGTAATATTGCGGGTGTGGCAGTTGCCATTTCAGTGGGGGGGCCGGGTGCTACATTCTGGATGGCCATTATGGGCATTTTAAGTATGTCGACCAAGTTTGTTGAAGTCACCTTGGGGATTAAATACCGGCAATATGGAAGCAAGCACAATCCGAATAGCATATCGGGAGGCCCGATGTATTATCTGCGCGGCGCGTTTGATCGCCTACAGCAGCCGCAAATGGGCAGGTTTATGGCGGGATTGTTTGCGGTATGCTGTATTGGCGGCACGATCGGCGCAGGTGGCTTGTTTCAAGCTAATCAGGCCTATCAACAAGTATTGGTTGTAACGGGGGGCGATGCCAGTTTTTGGGCTGATAAGGGTTGGCTTTTTGGTTTATTTATGGCCATTCTGGTTGGCATGGTGATTATTGGCGGCATCCAATGGATTGCGGCCGTAGCCGGGCGTGTGGTTCCAGTGATGGCGATTATTTATATCATTGCCGGTTTGGTAGTGATTGGCGTTCACCATGCGGCAATCCCGGGTGCGCTAAGAACCATTTTTGAGATGGCACTGTATCCGCAGGCAGGTATTGGTGCATTAATGGGCGCATTGCTAATGGGCGTGCAGCGCGCTACTTTTTCCAATGAATCCGGGTTGGGATCTTCGGCGATTGCGCATTCTGCGGTAAAAACCGATGTGCCGATCAGTCAAGGGATGGTCGCGATGCTCGGTCCATTCATTGATACCGTAGTCATTTGTATGATTACGGCATTGGTGATTGTCATATCCGGCACCTATGTGGAAGGTGGCGGCATTGAAGGGGTGCAATTGGCTTCTCGCGCTTTCGCATCCGGCATTTCGTGGTTTCCTTACGTATTAGCCTTAACGGTTTTTCTGTTTGCCTATTCCACCATGATTTCCTGGTCGTACTATGGATTAATATGCACGACGTATTTGTTTGGTGAGCGGCTTGTCGTAGCGGGGATTTATAAAATTTTATTTTGCGCGTTCATTATCATTGGCGCCTCAGCGCAATTATCCAATATTATTTTATTTACCGATTCGATGGTGTTTGCTATGGCGATTCCCAATATCATTGGGCTATATTTGCTGGCACCCGAAATCAAGAATGATCTGCGGATTTACTTGCAGGATCTGAAGGAAAAAACAGAAAAACGATCGTGAGAACGCAGATAGCGCAATATTTCAAAGGAAAGTGGATTAAAATTGCTACTCGCCCGATTTTACGGAAATACAATCAATTTATAGCGCGCCTATTTCATGGCCAAATCGTATGACAGTTGAAACTTTAATTGAGGTCAATGACCTGAATTTCTCCTATAACGCGCGCCCGATTCTGAAGGGTATCAATATGACCATGCCGCGTGGCAAAGTTATAGCCATCATGGGAGGGAGCGGATCGGGCAAAACAACGCTGCTCAAATTGATCGGTGGCACAATTCAGCCCACTTCCGGATATGTGAAGTTTGCCGGAGAGGTCGTGCATGAACTCAATCGCGATGCGCTATTCAAGCTGCGCCGTAAGATGGGAATGCTGTTTCAGTTTGGCGCATTATTTACCGACTTGTCGGTTTTTGACAATGTCGCGTTTCAGATGCGCGAGCATACCAATTTGCCGGAATCGATGATTCGCGATCTGGTATTAATGAAACTGCATGCAGTGGGTTTGCGTGGGGCACATCACCTAATGCCCAATGAGTTATCCGGCGGTATGGCACGACGTGTTGCTTTGGCGCGTTCCATCGCACTGGATCCGATGCTGATTATGTACGATGAACCCTTTACCGGGCTAGATCCGATTTCATTGAGTGTGATTGGAAATCTGATACGCCGGTTGACCGATGCATTAGGTATGACGTCGATCGTGGTAACACACGATGTGCAGGAATCTTTGAAAATTGTTGATTATGTTTATTTCATTGCAGATGGTGTGATAGCCGCCGAAGGCACGCCAAAAGAAGTGCGAGAATCGATCGCGCCTTTTGTACATCAGTTTGTTCACGGTGAAGAAGATGGGCCGGTGCCGTTTCATTACCCTGCACAGACTTATAAAAAGGATTTGAATCTGGAGGATAATTTTGCCTAATCGGATCGTGTCCAGTATTCAGAATATCGGGCATCGGGTGATTGAAAGCGTTTGGCGGCTGGGTGTTGCCAGTCGCTTTTTTATCCTGGTTTTATTAAAATCTGGCACCAGCTTGCGCCGTTTTAATTTAGTTATACGCGAATTGTATTTTACCGGTGTTTTGTCTCTGATCATTATTGTCGTATCCGGACTGTTTGTGGGTATGGTGCTGGGGCTTCAAGGCTATGAGACATTACAAAAATACGGTTCGGAATCAGCGGTGGGTACACTGGTTGCCTTGTCATTAGTGCGTGAATTAGGTCCAGTTGTTGCCGCGTTATTGTTTGCTAGCCGTGCCGGTTCTGCAATTACCGCGGAAATAGGATTAATGAAAGCGACGGAACAACTGGCGGCCATGGGGATGATGGCCGTCGATCCGATTGCACGTGTAGTGGCGCCGCGTTTCTGGGCTGGCGTGATTTCCATGCCGTTTTTGGCGGCGATATTTTCTGTAATGGGTGTGTTTGGCGGTTATCTGGTGACTGTGGTATTCATTGGTGTGGATGAAGGCTCCTTTTGGTCGCAAATGCAAAGTGCGGTTGATTTTAGATTTGATATCTTAAACGGTTTTATCAAAAGTTGTTTTTTTGGTGTGGCCGTGACAGCCATTGCGGTTTTTGAAGGCTACGATGCACCGCCCACGGCAGAAGGCGTGTCAGGTGCGACGACACGTACTGTGGTGACTTCATCATTAGTGATTTTGGGGCTTGATTTTATTTTGACCGCTTTCATGTTTAGAGGAGTGAGTTGATGCAGCGGACAACAATGGATTTGTGGGTGGGTTTGTTTGTGATCATAGGTATTGCTGCACTCATGGTATTGAGTCTTAAAGTCGGTAATCTGAATGTTTATAATCCTTCACAGAGTTATGTCATCACCGGAAATTTTGAAAATATCGGCGGATTGAAAGTTCGCGCACCAGTAAAAGGTGCTGGTGTTGTGGTCGGGCGCGTAACTGATATTCAGTTCAGTACGCAAACTTATGATGCAGTCGTCACGATGAGCTTGGATAGCCGGTTTACATTCCCGAAAGATACGTTTGCCAGCATCTTGACGTCAGGTTTGCTAGGCGAGCAGTATATCGGATTGGCTGCAGGTGGGGATGACGTGATGCTAAAGGATGGCGATAAAGTCATGAAAACCAATTCAGCCATGGTGCTTGAAGAATTAATCGGTCGTTTTTTATTTGATAAAGCGGCTAAAGATGATTCTCTCTAATTAAACGGATATTTTTAATTTTATTTTTGTTGGTTTAGTATTGTGCATTACTTAATATTTTTGTGAGGGGACAATGAAAAGAATTCTTGGAATAGCCGTATTGATACTTTCTAATTTGCTGGTGTTGCCAGCATGGTCGATGGATTTGTCTCCTGATAAGCTGGTCGATAGAACTGTTAAGGAAGTGATCGAGATTATCCAGAAAGATGAAGAACTGAAAAGTGGCAATCGGGATAAAATGCTGGATCTGATTGAAACTAAAATACTGCCGCATTTCAATTTTTCACGTATGACGCAACTGGCGATGGGTCAGCATTGGTCAACAGCAGCGCCAGAGCAGAAAAACAAACTGGTGGATGAATTTCGTACATTGCTGGTGCGTACCTATTCCAATGCATTGACCAGTTATAATCATGAAACGATTAATGTCAATCCGGTCAAGCAACTGGGTGATCAAGTAGAAATAACAGTCCGGACTGTGGTTATTCAAGGAAATGGAAAAGAACCGATACCGATTGATTACAGCATGGAAAAAAAATCGGATGGCTGGAAAGTATTTGACGTGACGGTTGCCGGTGTGAGTCTGGTAACAAATTATCGCGGAACTTTTAACAGTCAAGTTCGCAAGGGCGGTGTCGAAGGACTACTGAAGGTATTAACGGATAAGAATAAATCTTTGGAAGGTAAGAAATAGTACCGGCTGATGAATAATCTGAATGCTTTGGTTTCAATAGTTTCTCGCGATGACGATACAATCATCGTGCAAGGACCTGTTACCATTTATAATGTTGTGAGGTTGACTCAGGATGGAATTGCGTTATTCGACGATCATCAGTTAATGATTGATCTGGATAAAGTGACTGAAGTGGACTCAACGATTATTAGTATGTTGCTGGAGTGGTTACGTGCGACGCGCAAAAATACTTATCCATTGCAGTTTATTAACATGCCAGAAAGCCTTAAAAGCCTGATCCAGTTATATGATGTAGTGGAGTTGATTTCGATTCCAGTCAATCAAACCACAAATCAGCGTGTTGCCTGATCGGAAAAAATCCTGCTGATCTTTGAAACCCTAAGCCAATCTTCTTCTAATCTTCCATAGAATGCTGCCTGCCATTGAAGTCAAGCAAGTGTGTAAGCATTTCGGTAATCTGCGTGCGTTGACCAATATTGATCTTGAAATTCATGCGGGAGAATTTTTTGCTTTACTCGGGCCTAACGGTGCCGGTAAAACGACACTGATCAGCATTATTGCCGGCTTGTCGCTTGCTAACAGCGGCTCAGTGCATGTGATGGGGCACAATGTGCGCACACAGTATCAGCAAGCACGCCGGAATTTAGGCGTGGTGCCGCAAGAATTGGTTTTTGATCCTTTTTTCACCGTACGCGAAGTACTGTTAATCCAATCCGGTTATTACGGGATCAAGGAAAATACCCGGTGGGTGGATGAAATTATCGAACGCCTGGATCTTTCCGACAAAGCGAATGCAAACATGCGTGCTCTTTCAGGGGGTATGAAACGCCGTGTTCTGGTCGCGCAGGCACTGGTGCACAAGCCGCCTGTTATTATTCTGGATGAGCCGACCGCCGGTGTGGATGTTGAGTTACGCCAAACACTTTGGGATTTTATCAAGCAGCTTAATAAAGATGGACACACGATTGTTTTGACCACGCATTATCTCGAAGAAGCAGAGATGTTGTGCCATCGTGTTGCGATGCTGAAAGAAGGAGAAATAGTTGCACTGGATAGTACGCAGAACCTGATTGGAAAAATGATCACCGGGAAATCGGTGCGACTACGATTATTGCCGGACATGCTGCCACTTGCTTTGCAAGCGGTACAAGTCAGTCATTACGACGGAATAGCTGAGCTTAGAATTGAAAACTATGCACAAGTGGAATTTATTTTGTCGTCACTGCGAATTGCGGATATCCAGATACTGGAAATGCATTTGCAGCAGCCAGATCTGGAGGATGTTTTTGTCAGCATCATGAGAAATAACGGGAATCAATCAAAATGACCGGTTTTTCTACGCTACTCTATAAGGAATTGTTGCGGTTCTGGAAAGTCGGTTTTCAAACGATCCTGGCGCCGATGGTATCTACTTTGCTGTATCTACTGATTTTTCTTCACGTGCTAGAAGCACATGTGGAAGTTTACCCGGGTGTCGCCTATACTATTTTTCTGATTCCGGGACTGGTGATGATGGCCGTCATACAAAATGCGTTTGCCAACGCATCTTCCAGCATGATTCAGTCAAAAATCAGTGGCAATATTGTGTTTATCTTATTATCACCATTGTCTTATCGCGCAATTTTCTTTGCCTATATTCTGGCTTCGATTGTGCGCGGATTGTTGGTCGGCTTGGGGGTTTACTTGGTGACACTGGTATTCTTTGATGTTCCGCTGCAGTTGCCGTTCTGGGCACTGTTGTTTGTCGTACTCGGCAGTGCGATTCTGGGTGTGCTGGGTTTGATCGCAGGTATCTGGGCTGATAAGTTTGATCAGTTGGCAGCTTTCCAGAATTTTATCATTATGCCGCTGTCATTTTTATCCGGTGTGTTTTACACCATACACTCATTACCCATCGCCTGGCAGTACTTGTCTCACCTCAATCCATTCTTTTATATGATCGATGGATTCCGCTATGGCTTCTTTGGCGTATCGGATATTTCGCCTTATATTAGCCTGTTGATTGTGGCAATATGTTTGCTGGCCATTTCCCTATTGGCCATCCGAATGCTCAAAACCGGGTATAAGTTGCGCTACTAGATTGATTGTTTTGATACCAATTGCTTAATTTTGTAACCTAAGAAAACGCGTGAAGGAGATTGAAATGCTGACAGCTGAAAATGTAAAAATCTATATCGAGTCCTCGTTGCCGTGTCAACACGTAGCGGTAGAGGGAGATGACGGGAATCACTTTCATGCGTTGATTGTGAGCGCGGAATTCAATGGGAAAAATATGATTCAGCAACATCAATTGGTGTATAAATCGTTGGGTGATCGGATGAAACAGGAAATTCATGCACTATCGATGAAAACGCTGACACCTGAGCAATGGACTAATCAGTCTTAACCCGGGAATTGAGAAAACTTGTTTTAGGCAGGCGAGACAAACCTTAAAACAGTCGCATCAAGCGGGAATTCGTTATAATCACTTCTTTTATTGCTAAGTCTGGAACTTCATTGTTTAGAATACTCGGTGCCTTAGCGGGCTTCTTCATCCTTGGTTTCTTAGGCATTTTCCTAGGTTATTTTGTCGGAAGCATCATTGATCGATTCAGAGCTTTTGGTTCGGCTGGAATGAATCCATTTAATGCTGCGCGTCGCCAATCGATTTTCCTGGAAACTGTTTTTATTTTGATGGGAAAACTGGCCAAGGCGGATGGCCGTGTTTCAGAGACTGAAGTATCGCATGTGCAACAGTTCATGCAGAAACTCGGCATGACACCGGATCATCGGTTAAAGGCGATCGCGCTGTTCAAGCAAGGCGCTGCTGCAGACTATGACATTCATCCAAAAATCAATGAATTCCTTGCTATATGCGGTTCTTCCAATAATTTGAAACAAATGCTGCTGGTTTATCTCATTATCATGGGATTATCCGATGGCCAATTGAATTCTGCCGAAGAAGAACTGATTAAAGAGGTCGCCGGGCGACTGGGCTATAACCCGGCTGCATTTAAGCAATTGCTCGATATGGTGCAGAATCAGATGCATTTCGCCGGTGGACGGAGTACATCGGCTAGTGCATTGGAGGATGCGTATAAAGCATTGGGTGTCAGCAAAGAGAATACCGATCAAGAAATCAAACATGCCTATCGTAAATTAATGAGTCAATATCATCCCGATAAATTAATGGGGCAGGGCGTGCCGGAAGAAATGATCGCAGTGGCGACTGAACAGGCCCAAGAAGTGCAAACGGCCTATGATTTAATCAAAAAAATTAGGGATCAGAATCGTGCTGCAGCGTAACTGATCAGATTGTTGGAATACAAACGCTACTGAGAATGAAACCGCTGCTTTATACGTTCCGCCGTTGTCCGTTTGCGATCCGTGCCCGATTGGCGATCAAAGTCAGCGGCGTTGAAGTGGATACACACGAAGTCAGTTTGCGTGCCAAACCCAAAGAAATGCTGGAATGCTCACCGAAAGGCACGGTACCGGTTTTAAAATTTTCTGATGGCAGTGTGCTCGAACAAAGCCTGGATATTATGCAATGGGCGCTCTCTCTGAATGATCCTGAACACTGGCTGGATAGCGACCCGGGCGCTTCGGCTGAGATCATGTCACTGATCAAGAAAAATGATGCATCCTTTAAACCGGCGCTGGATCTCTACAAATATGCCGTCCGTTTTCCGGAACATTCTGAAGCGTATTACCGGGAACAAGCTGAACCGTTTCTAGCCGAATTGAAAACACGCTTGAGCCAGGATGGTTATCTGATGGGCGGGCGTTACACACTGGCGGATATGGCGATCTTTCCATTTATCCGGCAATTTTCCAATGTCAATCCGGATTGGTTTTATACCTCTCACTATCATCATCTGATTGCATGGTTAGATCGATTGATCGGTTCAGAATTATTTCAAACCATAATGCAGAAAGAAGCTGATTAATTCACCTCTGCGTAGTTACATTCCGCAAAACAGAGCGGGTCAGAATTAAATCGACGTCAACAGTATACAAGACAGGCTAGTCTTCACCCTGGTAAACCAGATCGGGAATTGCCAGTACAATTCGCCTAGCAAGATCCTGGACTACCCAAACCCCTTGATCACCGTAAAGATTCATTCCTGCAAAAACGGAATTCATAACAAAGCTCCCTATACCAAAGGGAATGCCGCCGCCTCTAATCACTGCTGTGTGGCTGCCCTGCCAGAGAACGTCTCCTGTGGAGGCTCTTATAATTTGTATATTGGCTCCGGCACGAACTTCAGAGTAAACGCCATAATACCTCGATGATTTTTCAGTTATCTCACCCACCATGATAGTGTCACAGCCGATTGACTTGGCTACATGAGCGTTCAGGTCATCCAAAGAGTTGTCAGTCATTTTGATTGCAGCGTCGACCCGTTGGAGCGTTACCAGACGAATACCAGTGGGTGCAAGATGTGCGTGTAGCTCTTTACGAATCAATTCAGCCCCTTTTAGATCATTCTTCTTCGCCGTAAGAGGGAATACTGCGACGCAGGACAGAGGGTTGGACTTCAATTCTTGGGACGATTCAACTACAACGACATCGCTCTGTTTGGCATAACCACTACTACTTTCACCAGGGAGGGTTGCACAACCCGTGATAGTGAGTACACAGATGATTAGGAATATCGGCAGTTTCATTGAATCGAGTTTCCTCTGTTAAATCCACGTGGAGCTGATAACTTCTTTTTTAGCAATGGACCTCTCATCGAGAAGTATCTCTCGTATTCTTATCTTAAAGACAACGAGTTCGTAAATAAATAAAAAAAGCGGGAGATGTGGGGGATATCAGCGTATTAACTTTGTCTAAGTTTCATTAAGGAATCTCTGATTAAGTTGATTACATTCATGGTTCGACAAGCTCACCACGAACGTAATCAATATATTACCGTTCGTCCTGAGCCTGTCGAAGGACTTAATCAGAGCTTCCTTAAGAATCGAAACGGAAACGTATCAAAACAGATCAATCCCTGCTAGGCAAGGCCTCGGCTTAATAAATCAAACCCGGAACCGCCGATACAATTCGCCTAGCAAAATCGTGAACAACCCAAACATCTCGATCACCGTAAAGATTCAGTCCTGCAAAAACCACATTTAGAGGAACATTAACCATCCCCAACGGGATCCCTCCGCCTCTAATCACTGCCGTGTGGCTATCCTGCCAGAGAACATCCCCAGTGGAGGCTCTAATAATTTTTATATTGGCTCCAGCACGAGCCTCAGAGTAGATACCATACTGACTTGACACTCTCTCAGTCACTTCACCCAACATGATGGTGTCACAGTCGATTAACTTAGCCACATTAGCGTTCAGGTCATCCAAAGAGTTGTCAGTCATTTTGATCGCAGCATCGACCCGTTGGAGCGCTACCAGACGAATACCAGTGGGTGCCAGATGTGCGTGGAGTGCACTGCGAATTGACTCTGCTCCCTTAAGATCACCCTCCTTAGCGGTAATAGGGAATACCGCAAGGCAGGTCAGAGGTGCGGATTTTAATTCTTGAGAAGATTCGGAGACAACAACCTCATGAGTAGCCTCAAGGGCGATATCAGTGGTCTTGACCGATTCTAGATTCTGTTTGGCATAATCAGCACTGTCATCACCATAACGAGTCGCGCAGCCTGTAATGCTCAATAGAAAAATAATTAATAGGACTGATTGTTTCACTATATGCTAGGTTTAGAGGCAGCAGGCGTGAAATAGGCGGGGGGATATAGGAAAAATAAACACCCATTTTTACTAAAGTTCATTATACGCAAACCGGACGTTTAGGCAAATATTCTGATGAGTAATCACAAAACCATATGATTTTATTTACAAATAAGCGAGTCTGACTGTTCGCAGTAACAGCAGTAAATCTAGCGGGTTAAAGTCCCGTCCGAGGAGTTGTCCGTACGCCTCGGTAGCATGAGGAAGCGGCGTCGTGGT
>NZ_JAYUWI010000112.1:0-10908 GCF_043753625.1 Nitrosomonas sp. | reverse complement strand
GTTTTTTATTTGGGCATCGCCGTGGTGATGCATACGCTCTTCACGTTGATTATTCAGCAATTCAATCCACGCAACACCACTGCGGGATAACGCCATGGTTGATTCCGAGCGCTCTGAACGCCACCGCACACGCATGCAGCGAAAAAAAGAATTAATCGATGCTGCGATTGCACGCGCTGACCGTGAACAAGGCTTATTGCTGGTTCACACCGGCAATGGTAAGGGAAAATCCAGCTCGGCATTTGGCATGATTGCACGGGCACTGGGTCATGGTATGCGCGTGGGAGTAGCGCAATTTATCAAAGGGCGCTCGGACACAGGCGAAGAAGCCTTTTTCCGCAGTCAGGAAAATGTCATCTGGCATGTGCTAGGCGAAGGCTTCACGTGGGATACGCAAAATCTAGAGCGCGATACAGAAACAGCACAACGCGGCTGGGCCATTGTGCAAGAAATGCTGCGCGATCCGTCGTTCGATCTGATCATCCTCGACGAGCTGACTTATCCGCTCAAGTTTGGCTGGCTGGATTTAACCACAGTACTGGACGATCTGAAAAACCGCCCGCCCATGCAGCATGTCGTCATTACTGGGCGCGGCGCACCCGATGCGCTATGCGAAGCTGCGGATACCGTCACCGAAATGACGGATATTAAACATGCTTTTCGGGCTGGCATTCAGGCACAGAAAGGCATAGATCTGTAACCTTATGAGCAAGAATATTGCTTCAGGATACTGAACGACTACTATTTATGGTGTCCTCAGAAAGTTAGAAGACATTCTGACTGTAGCCAATCTTGCATTTTGACGAGCGAGATTGCTTCGCCAATCCAGTTATTTTCGAGCAAGCATCCCCCCGTAGGACACTTCATTGCGCAGAATGGTGAGCCGGGTGCAATCGGGTTTCACTTGCCGAAACAGCCCGCATCAAGAATTGTAACAAACTACCATCAACCGTTTTGAGGTGAGGCATCATGCGGAGATATCTAACCGATTCATTGATTCATAATCAGAACATTCTGAGCAATTCATCCAGATGATGACAGACTCCTAGAATACTTTGAAACAAGAGTAAGATACCCCCATGATAAAAGCGAGCGTTGTAACGAAGATTGTAATTATCGCGACGGCATTGTTGCCGGCACTGATGGTAATTTCTTCGTTGCCGCTCAATCTTTACGGATTCGGTATTTTGTCGGGCTGGCTCGGGATGGGACTGATTTCCGCCAGTTTACTATTGATGATCCGTGAGCCGGTTTGGACGGCTTGGTTTGGCGGATTACAACGCATGTATCAGTGGCATCATAATATGAGCGTGGCGGGGTATAGCTTGCTATTAACACACCCCTTCGTTCTGGCCAGCAGTTACTTCGAAGTTGATCTCGATACCGTATGGGAGTACCTGTCACCTTTTAATCCGGATATCCTGAATAGGATGGGCTGGATTGGGTTGATCGGCTTCATGCTGGGTTTGGCAGCATCTTTCTCGCTGCATCTGCCCTATAGTTGGTGGCGGCGTCTGCACATGTTGTTAGTGGTCGCTATGCTGATCGGTTTGGGACATATCTGGATCGCCAGTAGTTTTTCTGTCAGCCTGACGATCGTTTTGTTGATTACCGTGGTTGCTATGAGCTGGCGGCTGGTGCGTAACGATTATGGTGCCGGTTCCTTTCCTTACGAAGTCAGTACGGTTTCTCATCCATCGGAACACATTACGGAGGTAATGTTGCGTCCACTGGCCAAGCCGATAAGCATTGCCCAGGGTCAATTTGTCAACGCGGCTTTTTTTGAGGGACCTCTTTTTCAGGGCTGTGGTGAATTTCACCCTTACACAGTCAGCAAAATCGCTGAAGATGGCAGTTTATCGCTCAGTGTTAAAGCGTTGGGCGATTGTACGAAACATATTCAAACACTTGGGCCCGGTGTGGCTGTCCGCCTGCAAGGACCTTATGGGATTTTTTTACTGGACCCGGCCATCGTCACCTGCAGTTTGGATTGCAGGCGGCATTGGTGTTACGCCATTCCTAGCCATGTTGCGTAGTCATTTGGTCACGCAGAAAACCGATCTGGTCTATGTGCACCGTGAACCTGAACGGGTTCCTTATGAAGCAGAACTGCGAGCCTATGCAACAGACCAAGCGTTATTCCATGTGCACTCCCTCACGATGGAAAAGGACCCAACGCCGTTATTTACCTGGCTTGCAAGTATCGATGATTTAAATGAGCGGCAAATCTATCTCTGCGGGCCGCCACTACTGGTAGAGAAAGTTACTGACTGGTTGCAGGAACAAGGTGTGCCCGAACAACAAATCCATTTTGAGCAGTTTGATTTTCGCCCATGAAATGTATTTATATTGCTGCAACCATAGTATTTTGGCTATTTGTAATCGGTTTATGGACTTGCGTTCCGGGTTATCGGAATTAATCGATGCGATTTGCCTTAATTTTGCAGGAGCAATGTCCCTGGCGCGCAATCAACCGATCAGCTCCTGAGCGTTGGCAGTTGTTCGTCTTTTGGCACAAACTTCAGCGCAGTGCCGTTGTTGCACCACCGCTCTCCACGTGGCGGCGGGCCGTCATTAAATACGTGGCCTTGATGCCCCCCGCAGCGCACGCAGTGGTATTCCGTGCGCGGCTTGATCATCTTGAAATCAAGTTTAGTTGCTATGTGCCCAGCGATAGGCTGGGTAAAACTTGGCCAGCCTGTGTTGCTTTCATATTTAGATGAACTTTCAAATAACGGCAGATAGCATGCGGCGCAAATAAAGGTACCTTCGCGATCCTCATAAACCAGATTACTGGATTCCGGGCGTTCGGTTTCTTCTTCAAACAAGATCTTATAAGCTTTGGGCGAGACCAACCCGCGCCATGCTTCATGCGGTTTGTTTAAGGGTGTAATCGGACTGGAGGCCTCCCCAATGACTTGTGCCCGAAAGCATGCGGGAATCAACGGAAACACGGCCGCCACGGCAAGACTTTGTAACAAAATGCGTCGTTTCATAAATTTGCTCCATAGCGAGGGTATTTTACAGGTGATTTGGTTTGAATATCCGCAATAATATCTGCAGCGTGATGGGATGTTTTTGGACTTTAACACTTGGTTACTGCGCGTGCACTTGATCAAGCAACTGCCGAATTCTCGTATCTTCTGGAGCTGATCTAGTATCCTAAATTAATTAAATTAACACAAGTCATGCCACACACCGGCCCACTGCCGCGCTGATGCAAATACCCGAGTTCGATCAAAGAACGAAAATGTTGTTTGAGTGTTTTGCGGCTTGCACCGGTCAAGTTTGATAGCCTCACCGATCGTGACACGACCATGCTTCCGCGCAAAATAAACAACCCTGTGGCAAGACCACGGGGTTGTTTATTTTTCCCGCAGGATATTCCGGTATCGAATCACAAATCCGAAATGGAAAAAAACACAGATCTTACTTCTGCATCAACCGCATTCTCAATTCTAGACCTGTCCCCTTCCTCGCGTAGACCTGTCCCCTTCCTCGCGCTAATCACAGTAAATGTTGAGAAAATGGCTCAGATTCGTAGTTGCGCGAATCTGAGCTATCCTCTCTGTTTAATAACAGATAATGGAGTGACGCCGCAAACCTGATTCATCCGTATCTTTGGAATAATGCTCTAACTTAATGGTTGAATTTTTATCAATCACTGGGATATCAATCGAATCTAGCTCAATCGCGCACTGTAGTACTTGCTTAATAAAAGTGATCTAGTTATATTGGCAGCGCTCAGAGGTCAATCTTATTTAACTCCTGTTGCTGTATCAGCAATGGCACTGGCAATTTTAGGCGAAATCCGCACCTTGTCATATCCTTGAATATATCCATAAATTATACATATTTATTGTGTATATGCCACCTTACGCGAAATGAAGAATAATGAAACCTCTGAGTTCTTTTCACTACAATGAATTTCTTAGAAATTAAAAGCACTCAAGATTTAGCCTATTTTTTTGAATTGGACTACAAAATCCTTGCGCGCATCGCTTATGGCCCCTCAAGAAATGATCTATACAAGATATTTGAAATTCCGAAGAAGTCAGGAGGCAGTAGGATAATTCACAGCCCAGTGAAAACACTTCGGGTTATCCAAAGAAAGCTAGCTGATGAGTTAAAGTATCACTATCGAAAACATGATGCAGCATTTGGATTTGTTGATAAATTCTCAATAGCAGACAACGCCGATAAACACTTAAATCAAAGTTGGGTTTTGAATTTAGATCTAGCCGATTTTTTCCCATCTATCCACTTTGGACGAATAAAAGGGCTGTTTCAAAAACCACCATTCACATTTCCAGATAAAGTTGCGCAATGGATAGCACAGCTAGCCACTTTCGATGGAATTCTTCCACAAGGTGCACCTTCATCACCAATACTTTCAAATATGATCTGTCTCAGGCTAGACAAAGATATAAAAATGCTTGCTAGTCGGCATGGCCTCTCATATACAAGATATGCTGACGACATTACATTATCTGGTAAGAAAAATTTTCCTAAGGAAATTGCCAGGATTGAAAAAAATGACGAAAATTCATTCGTGACCCTTGGAAACGACCTGGTTCTCATCATCGAAAAAAATGGATTCAAAGTTAATCAGTCCAAAACTAGGCTAATTGATCAGTCAGGTCGCCAAGAAGTTACTGGAATTGTGGTAAATGAAAAAAGCAACTTGCCCCGTCAATATATCAATTCGATTCGAGGTGAAATAGGACGATTACGTTTTTTGAATGGAGATAAGCGGCAGATATTATATCTGAGAGTTCTTGGTCGATTAGGTCACCTAAAAAAAGTAATAGGTGAATATGACCCACGCCACATCAAACTAAAAGCTCGGCTAAATGGCATCAAGTTATCTTGCACTCCCAAAGAAACTTTATTTAGATCCATGAATTGGATAGTGGAGAATGAAGAAGAAAGTGTATATGGAACAGCTTTCTATATTAATATGGTAGGCTGGATAACAGCAAATCACGTTATAAATAATCTCGCGACAATAAGAAATTATAAGTTATACCATCCAGACGATCCGCAGCAGAAGAAATACCCCATTCAACTTCAATCTAATTGGTTTGATTCTGACATTGACTATATTGTCTTTAAAGCACCAATCAAACCAATTATCTCAGCCAAACTTGCTAGCACGCAGATCAAAAATGGCGAGGAATGCATCTTGACAGGGTATCCAAATCACAATCACAAAGAAAATTCCGTAAGTATCATTGAAGCAAAAATCACATCAAGTCAAAGGATCCAAAAAGCAACGAGGTTAGTTGTTGACGCAAACATTTTTCATGGAATGAGTGGTGGTTCAGTATTCGATAAAAATAACCGGCTTATTGGTATAGTAACTCACGGTAATAAAGATGGTGAGAACACTACATTTCAGTCCACCTTTACAAGTATTCACTTAATTATGAATGATATAGAAAGAAAAAATGAAAAGCAGAGATAGAAAACAGAGCTAATACATGTAATTTAACTGTTCGAACTAACTAATTAGTTTCCCATTTTAACTACAACTCATTAATTACTCAGATTATTCATTCTAGAAGCATAAACATACCCACCAATCGCTCCCATAATCACACCTACCGGCGCTGCGATAAAGATTCCGATCATCGGTCCCTGATCAGTGTCTTTCGAGATAGCCATAGGTGCTAAAAAACCGATAACAAAAAACAACCCGCCCAGAATTAATGCACCGCCGATGACGGCAATAATGGTGTTCGCTTTTTCGCCAGAAACGAGTTTCCATGCAAACCAGCCTGCCAGCGATGCACAGGCGAGGGACAAAGCCGCGCTGAGCCAGAAAGGAGAACTGGTGGTGATCGTTAAAATCGTGCTGATAAAAAATAGCACCGTCAAAAACATCAGTAGAGATACAATTGGTTTTAGTATTTGAATCATTGCAATACGCTTTTTATATTAATAGACATTTGTGAAAGCTCTGAATAATGCACATTCGTCATTCCGAACAAAGTGAGGAGTCTTTGGCAATCAACACGATAGATTTCTCGCTGCGCTAGAAATGACGGTTATTTAGAGATTCCTTGACAGCGTAACATTGTAAACTATCTCCCATGTATCCATTGCTTGGATTTACTACATGAGTTTCTCAGTATGAATACATTTAACCCGCGTCGGCGCAAATTATTGCAATACGGTTTCATGGGGCTGGGTGCTTTCTTTGGTAATGCTTTGTTACCGTCTCCGCTGAAGGCAGCATCCTTTTCGTTATCTTTGGCAGCACGCGCAGGGCTACTGCCGCCGGATCAAAATGGCGTGCGTCTGCCCGCGGGTTTTACTTCCCGGATTGTGGCGCGTTCGGGGGAAACACTTTTTGGCTATACCTGGCCCGCAGCGCCGGATGGCGGCGCTACTTTTGTCACCCCGGAAGGAGGTTGGATTTATGTTTCCAATAGCGAACTGGGCAATCAAGCGGGTAGCGTGGGGGCATTGCGTTTCAATGTGCAAGGAGAAATTATAGGTGCGTATTCGATTTTGAGTCAGACCAACCGCAATTGCGCCGGCGGGCATACCCCGTGGCAGACATGGCTATCCTGTGAGGAAACCGATAAAGGCCAAGTGTGGGAGTGCGATCCGCTTGGCCGGAAAGCAGCGCAAGTCAGAAGCGCTTTGGGTATATTTAAGCATGAAGCAGTGGCCGTAGATACGCGCAACATGCAACTGTATCTAACCGAAGATCAACCGGATGGTTGTTTATATCGCTATACCGCACGCTCATTTGATGCTACCGGATACCCCAATCTGGAGGATGGTTTTTTGGAAGTCGCCGAGGTCGTCGAAGGCACTATTGGCGCAGTACGCTGGCATACCCTACCCGATCCGCTGGCAACCATGACGCCGGCACGCAAGCAAGTTGCCAAGGGCTCCCGGTTTGATGGTGGAGAAGGTATCTGGTATCACCAGGGTATCATCTACTTTTCTACCAAAGGCGACAACCGAGTATGGGCGTATGATATACAACAGAATCATTTGAGCATCCTCTATAACGCAGCTCTATTTCTCTCGCCCGTGTTAACCGGCGTTGACAATATTACCGGCAATGCTGCGGGCGAATTACTGGTAGCTGAGGATGGCGGTGATATGCAGATTTTTGTGTTGACAGCCGGTAAAGTCCTGCCTTTATTAAAAGTAGCAGGCCATGACCACTCGGAAATAACCGGCCCTGCTTTTAGCCCCGATGGTTCGCGTTTATATTTCAGTTCACAACGCGGCAAGACCGGGCGAGATGAGGATGGCATAACGTTTGAAATTACTGGTCCATTTTGATTAGATTTTCCTCGCCTTCAAGCACTTGATAAATCTACCCAGTGAACCCATCTAGCAGGCTGTTGAAAAACGTATTCGAGGCAGCCGATGCAAGGCAAAAACAGGCGAAAAAGCGCAGTTTATGCTTAATAAATGAGCATTTTTAGCCTGTTTTTAACACCGCAGCGGCAACGCAGATAGTTTTTCAACGGCTTGCTAGCTTGAGCAATGCAACAGCTTGATGTTCACATAAATGTAACTTCACTATTTGATTTAAAGCAGCAATAATGTTCATGGCGTGACTGCGTGATAAACGGGGAGAATTGATTTGGAATTCAAGGATTACTATAAGACACTTGGCGTTTCGCGCGATGCAACGGCAGAAGAAATCAAGAAAGCATACCGCCGCCTCGCGCGCAAGTATCATCCGGATGTTTCCAAGGAAACTGACGCCGAACAGAAAATGAAAGAAGTCAATGAAGCCAATGCGGTACTTTCCGATCCGGAAAAACGCGCGGCTTATGACCAATTGGGACAAGGACGAGGATTCCAGACAGGCAGTGATTTTCAACCGCCCCCCGGCTGGGATGCCGGTTTTGAATTCCGTGGGCAAGGATCTAACGGTGCACAGGCTGCTGATTTCAGTGATTTCTTTGCGGAATTATTCGGCAAGCAAATGGGTGCCGGTGCCCGGCAAGCCCACCACCGGATGCGCGGCGAAGACCATCACGCAAAAATCATGCTCGATCTGGAAGACACCTATCACGGCGCCACACGCAACCTGACACTGCGCATGCCCAAACTCGACAATCAGGGCCGTACCGTGCTCGCCGACCACACGTTGAATGTCCGTATTCCCAGGGGTGTCCATGCCGGGCAAGTGATCCGGCTTGCCGGACAGGGTGGCCCGGGGCATTCCGAGGAAGCCGCCGGAGATTTGTTCCTGGAAGTTCATTTCAAACCGCACAACCGTTACCGGATTGAAAATAAGGATATCTATGCTACGTTACCGGTTGCGCCGTGGGAAGCAGCACTGGGTGCAACAGTTAAAATACCGGTACCGAATGGCCAGGTGGAAGTTCGAGTGCCAGAAAATTCTCAATCAGGCCGCAAATTGCGCTTGAAAGGACGCGGCATCCCGGCTGCCACACCCGGCGACCTATATCTGGTGTTGGAAGTTGTGCTACCGCCCGCTACTACACCCAAAGAACGTGAGTTTTATCAAACTATGGCGCAGGAACTCGCTTTTAATCCACGCCAGAATCTCGGAGTCTAAATCATGTCGCATGAAATCGATGCCATTTTACTTGAGGATGCCATGCTCAATCTGGATGAACTGGCGAGAAGTTGCCAGATCAACCGTGAATGGATTATTGAGCGCGTTCAATGGGGCTTGTTGCTGGATGAAGACTCAATCACTAGCGATCCTGCCACATGGATATTTGATAGCCGAAGTTTTATGCGGGTCAAGAGAATCATAGCGATTGAGCGGGATTTTGAAAGTAATCCGGAACTAGCCGGCTTGGTCGCCGATCTGCTCGAAGAAATTGAAATACTACGCGCCCGCCTAAAAGCATCCGAATTAAATGAAGATTAACAAAGCATCTGTCAGCCAAACGAATTAAATAGGAAGACCGCTCATGTCTTTACATATCGTGTGCCCATACTGTCACGCCACCAATCGCGTACCGGCAGATCGCCTCAGTGCATCGCCCAGCTGTGGGTCTTGCCATCAGGCATTATACCACCCAGCCAGTTGGACTGACGGAAAGTCATTTCAACTGGCATATCGCAAACAACGATATTCCGGTACTCGTCGATTTCTGGGCGCCGTGGTGCGGCCCGTGCCGCATGATGGCGCCTGCATTCACCAAAGCAGCCGCTTTACTAGAACCGGGAATGCGCCTCGCTAAGGTGAACACGGAAGAAGAACAAGGATTAGCCGCCCGTTACAATATTCGCAGCATTCCGACTCTAGCGCTGTTTAAAAGTGGCCGGGAAATCGCCAGACAATCGGGTGCCATGAGCGAACAGGATCTGGTACGGTGGGCGCAAGCACACAACAAATAATGATAAATTTTGAAGGAGCAAACACCTATGCCCAATAACGGATTTCTATCCCGTTTAATCTGGACCTCGCTCATAGTCATATTGCTTGCGTTATTTTTCCATAGCTTCCTATATCATTATTTCCCGGATATTCTGCACCCGGACTATTTCAGCGGTAAGGACAAGCAGGAAAATACCGAGCCGCGAGTAGTCCAGGCGCGTGGCAATTTGGCTGAAGACGAGAAAAGCACGATTGAATTATTTGAGAATTCGCGGGACTCAGTCGTATTTATCACCACGCGTCAACGCGTCATGGACGCATGGACACGCAATATTTTTTCTGTTCCCAGCGGCACCGGTTCAGGTTTTATCTGGGATGATAACGGACATATCATTACCAATCTCCATGTCATCAAAAGCGCCAGTGAGGCTACCATACGCCTGGCCGATGGGCGTGATTATAAGGCTTCCCTGGTTGGCGCCAGTCCGGCGCATGACATTGCCGTACTGAAAATAGGTATTGGATTCCAGCGCCCTGCCCCTGTTCCTTTGGGTACCAGCCACGATCTCAAGGTTGGACAAAAAGTATTCGCTATCGGCAATCCATTTGGTCTGGATTGGACACTCACTACCGGTATTGTCTCAGCGCTGGATCGTTCACTCCCGAGCGGTGATGGAAGTACCATCGATAATCTGATCCAAACCGATGCCGCTATTAATCCAGGTAATTCCGGCGGCCCATTGTTGGATTCTGCAGGTCGCCTGATCGGCATCAATACTGCCATTTATAGCCCCAGTGGCGCCAGCGCCGGCATTGGATTTTCTGTGCCGGTCGATACCGTCAATCGCGTGGTTCCTCAAATCATCAGCCGGGGTAAATACATTCGTCCGGCAATGGGCATTACCGTTGACAGCAAACTCAATAACCGTCTGACTCAACACCTGAAAATAACCGGTGTCGTTATTTTAAGCATCAGCCCAGGATCCGCAGCGGATATGGCCGGACTGCAAGGTGCGACGATCACCCCGGAAGGCAATATCATCGCGAATGATATTATCGTGGCGCTTGAAAATAAGCCCATTGATTCCGTCGATAAGCTACTCGCTCGGGTTGATAGCTATAAAGTTGGCGATACCATCAAGATCACTGTGTTACGAAGAGGTGAAAAAATTGAATTACCGGTTACATTACAACCTGGAGAATAAATAAAAATTCTTCGTCTCATTCATCAAGAAGTACAAGAAATTTTTCTAATTCTGGACATTGGCATCCCGTTAACTATCGCTTGAAAAAAACCATCTTTTCCCTACTTAACAAGCAGATAAGAATAAGGTTTTCAACCAATATTTGATTTTAACTGCAATATTTTGAGGTTGGTTTTGTGAAATGTGGAAACTTTTCGATCTCATATTATTATAGTCAATTGTAATTTATGAATTAATTTCCTGTGTTGAAAGTATAAGTTAACGGGATACTAGGGCCTGTTGACATTTTAAGATAACTATTTAATAAATAGAAACAAACTTGTAATATAGGTATTCCTATAACACCAATAAAACAAGTTTGCGATG
>NZ_JAYUWI010000111.1:0-10922 GCF_043753625.1 Nitrosomonas sp. | reverse complement strand
TAGGGTCTGTTGACATTTCACATAGGTAGCCACAGATATCCACAAGCCATGGCAACCATACTTTCGTAATTTCTTTTCAGTTTGTCATATCGTGTTGCCACTGCGCGATACTGCTTTAATCGTGCAAAAGCGTTTTCCACCAAATGCCGATATTTATACAACCCCCAATCCATGTCTGCATTACCTTTCAATGAATTGCACTTTCTTGGTATTACTGGCCTAGCCCCCTTCTTTGTTATCTGCTCCCGTATACAATCACTGTCATAGCCTTTGTCCGCTACAATCGCTTCCGCATCAGGTAACCTGGCAATCAAATCGGGCGCTGCAGAACAATCATTGACTTCTCCACCGGTGATCTCAAACTCAACTGGCAAACCATAACTATCAACCACCAGGTGAATCTTTGTGGTATTTCCTGCACGGCTTTTACCAATGGCCTGCGGCTTCTTGCCGACCGCTCCCGCACTATGCTGATGCGCTTTAACGTAGCTGCCATCAATAAATTCCCACTCACAATCCGGGTCAATGATCAACACCTTGAAAATCCTGCTCCATTTGTTACTTAATGACCACGCATTGAATCTTTTGTAGACGGAATTCCAACATCCAAAAGCCTTCGGCAAGTCTCGCCACGGGCAACCAACTCGCATTCGATACAGCATGCCTTCTATCGTCATGCGCAAATTACGCTTGTTATAAATGGCTTCTTGAAGCAGAATCTTCTCTAGCTTCGACCAGAACTCATCACTGAGCATCAATCGGGGCATCGCAAACTTGTTTTATTGGTGTTATAGGAATACCTATATTACAAGTTTGTTTCTATTTATTAAATAGTTATCTTAAAATGTCAACAGGCCCTAGGCAAACAGAAAATACTGGTGATATTTGGTTATATAGTGCTATTAAACCAACCGAAGAAGCAAAAAGATTTCATGAAGCAAGACGAGTGCTAGCCAAGTATTGGGATAAATGGCCATCGTTGGTAGGTTTTAAGTTCATTCGGGAGAGATATACCACTCGACGAGAAATTATTCTTTTTTTGGCTTGGTTAGAACTTGCACTCGCCCAATGGACCCGAATGGGTGGAATGCATAAGCAGGAGTTGTTCAAATTAGCTTTAAAGTTTGATAAATTGAAATAACTGGAAATCTATAGAGTAATGACTATTTTGTTTAGCCCGGTAGGGCGCAATCAATATTGCGCCGAATGAAAACCATCCGGTGTAATGCGCTTTGCTTATTACACCCTACATTAAAACCGAAAGCCGTAAAAATGGAGTTACGCCAATGAAAATTCACGAGTATCAAGCAAAAGAGATTCTGCGGAAATATGGGGTTGTCACGCCGAAAGGCATTGCGTGTTTCAGTGTTGACGAAGCCGTGAGCGCTGCGCAGCAACTGGGTGGTGAGGTGTGGGCGGTGAAGGCGCAGATTTATGCCGGCGGGCGGGGTAAGGGTGGCGGAGTGAAAGTGGGTAGGTCGTTGGATGAAGTGCGGCAACGTGCGGGGGAGATTTTGGGCATGCGGCTAGTGACGCATCAGACCGGCCCGGAAGGGCAAATCGTACACCGGCTTTTTATCGAACAGGGCGTGTCTATCGAGAAAGAATTTTATGTCGGCATGGTGGTGGATCGTGGCCGTCAGCGCGTGTGCCTGATGGCAAGCTCGGAAGGCGGCATGGAGATCGAAAAAGTCGCGGCTGAAACACCGGAGAAGATTCATAAAGTGTTTATTGATCCGATTGCGGGGCTCAGTCAGCAGCAAGCCGAGGAAGTTGCATTAAAAATCGGCATTCCTGCGCAAAGTGTGCCGCAAGCAATCACGTTGTTGCAAGGTCTATACCAGGCTTTTGATGACACTGATTCTTCATTGCTGGAAATTAATCCGCTGACGTTAACTGCTGAGAAACAGGTGATCGCGCTCGACGCCAAAATAAATTTTGACGACAACGCTTTATTTCGTCATCCGGAAATCGTTGCGCTACGTGATCTGGATGAAGAAGATCCGGTTGAGATTGAGGCATCCAAACACGAGTTATCGTATATTCCATTGGACGGCAACATCGGTTGTCTGGTAAATGGCGCGGGGCTGGCGATGGCAACGATGGATATTATTAAGTTATATGGTGGCAATCCTGCGAATTTCCTCGATGTCGGCGGCGGCGCAACGGCTGAGAAAGTGACCGAGGCGTTTAAGTTGATGCTGCGAAATCCCAAGTTGCAAGCGATTCTGGTGAATATTTTCGGCGGCATCATGAAATGCGATGTGATTGCGCAAGGTGTAGTGGCTGCAGCGCGCGAGGTGCAGTTGACCGTGCCGTTGGTAGTGCGCCTGGAAGGCACCAATGTGGATCTCGGGAAAAAAATTCTCGCCGATTCCGGTTTGACAATCATCTCGGCGGAAAATATGGCCGATGCGGCGCAGAAAGCGGTCAGCGCGGCCAAGACCAAGTCATCGTCGTGTGGTTGTCAGTGTCAGTCATAAAAGGAGAGTCGTGCCATGTCCATTCTGATTAATCGCAACAGCCGCGTGATGACGCAGGGTATTACCGGTAAAACCGGGCAATTTCATACGCGCATGTGCCGTGAGTATGCAAACGGCAAGGAATGTTTTGTCGCTGGCGTGAATCCACGCAAACCCGGAGAGGATTTTGAAGGCATACCTGTTTATGCGTCGGTGAAGGAAGCCAAACAGCAGACCGGCGCGAACGTTTCGGTCATTTATGTGCCGCCGCCTTTTGCCGCAGCGGCGATAGATGAAGCCGTCGAGGCCGAGCTGGATCTGGTGATTTGCATCACTGAAGGCATCCCGGTGCGCGATATGCTCCGCACGCGTTACAAAATGCAGGGTAAGAAAACCCGGCTGATCGGCCCAAATTGCCCGGGAATCATCACGCCGGATGAACTCAAGATCGGCATCATGCCGGGTTACATTCATAAAAAAGGCCGCATCGGCGTGGTTTCGCGTTCGGGTACATTGACCTATGAAGCCGTGGCGCAATTGATGGCTCTGGGGTTGGGGCAATCCACCTGCATCGGGATCGGCGGCGATCCGGTGAATGGGTTGAAACACCTTGATGTGATGCAATTGTTCAATGATGATGACGAAACCGATGCCGTACTGATGGTCGGTGAAATCGGCGGTACCGATGAGGAGGATTGCGCGCGCTGGGTGAAAGAGAACATGCGAAAACCAGTCGTCGGATTTATCGCCGGCGTGACCGCACCACCCGGTAAGCGCATGGGACATGCCGGGGCGATTATTTCAGGCGGCAAGGGAACGGCGCAAGAAAAACTGGAAGTGATGGAATCCTGCGGGATTAAGGTCACCCATAATCCGGCTGAAATGGGAAAGTTATTGAAATCGGTTTTATAATTTAATCTTTTCAACAACTATCAAAGGTGCTATGCATGCGTTATCGTTTATCGTTTTTTATCATTTTAGTGGTGTTAGTCGTTTCTGCTTGTAGCGGAGTGCCGGAGAAACAACAACTTCCCGCCAGAAAACCTGA
The DNA here is from genome assembly GCF_043753625.1 of Nitrosomonas sp. Classification (GTDB taxonomy): domain Bacteria; phylum Pseudomonadota; class Gammaproteobacteria; order Burkholderiales; family Nitrosomonadaceae; genus Nitrosomonas. The sequence continues at coordinate 7,412 of NZ_JAYUWI010000111.1, read as the reverse complement.
ACGTCCGGCAGGTCCGTTACCGGAAAGCGCGAAACCGAAATACAACTTAACGGGTTATCCGATAAACACACAGCAAGGTTATATTGATGGTTGTGAAACTGCCAAAAGAACCAGCTGGGCGTTTAAAGACCTGAATCGGTATCAGAAAGATGACCAATACCGGATGGGTTGGGATGACGGATTCTCGATGTGCAATGGGAAGAAATAGTAACTTAAACGGTTGCTCATACGAATGATCCGCATTTGTCTGTATCTCAGTCTGTTCATCCTGCAAATTGCGCTACCGGCTTTTGTATTTTCCAATGAACTGCCCCTTGCCGTTAAACAAAAACTGCTACAAGCTGCCATTCCGGAATCCGCTATCGGTGTGTATGTACATGAGATTGGTGCGAATCAGTCGATTGTGGCGGCTAATGCCGATGCGGCAATGAATCCTGCTTCGGTGATGAAGTTGTTGACAACGTATGCCGGGTTGGAGTTGCTGGGGCCTGCGTACACTTGGCCGACCATACTGTATGCCAATGGAAAAATCACTGATGGTGTTTTACATGGCGACTTGATCATCAAAGGATACGGTGATCCCAAGCTTGATCTGGAAAATTTCTGGTTATTGATTCATCGCTTGCGTCAAACCGGATTGCATGAAATTAAAGGCAATCTGGTATTGGATCATACGCATTATGATATTCCCAATGATGATCCGGGCGAGTTTGACGGGCAGCCTTATCGCACCTACAACATCCTTCCCGAAGCACTGTTGGTGAATTACCGCACGTCCACGATTCATCTGTTTCCTCAACCGGAAAAGAATTTAGTTCGTGTCGTCGTTGATCCATTGCCGGAATCTTTGCAGATACAAAATAACTTGAAGCTTACCCAGGGAGCATGCGGAGATTGGCGCAATTCACTGACGATTGACGCGATAACGGATAAAGATGATAAAAATAACTTTACCGTGGTTCTGAACGGAAGCTTTTCCAAGCAGTGCGGCAAGCAGTCGTATATGTTGAGCTTGCAAGATAGCGCGATCTATACGCGTGATTTATTTAAACGCCTATGGGCGCAGCAGGGTGGTTTGTTTCATGGCAATGTGATCGTAAATCAGACGCCAAAAGGTTTGCCGCCGCTTAAGATTTATCAATCCCCGCCGCTGGCGGATGTCATTCGTGGCATCAACAAATTTAGTAATAATATCGCAGCGCGCCAACTCTATTTGACGCTAGGTACGGGTGAAGCGGTCGCCAATAATTCTCCGGCCACATTGGCAAAATCGGATGCAGCTATCCGGCGTTGGCTGGCAGATAAGCAATTGAGCTTCCTAGAATTGATAGTGGAAAATGGCTCCGGGTTGTCACGGAAGGAACGGATCAGCGCACGGCACATGGGGCAGCTTTTGCTTGCGGCCTTTAAAAGCCCGGTTATGCCGGAGTTTATTTCATCGCTTCCCATTGCGGCAGTGGATGGGACTTTGAAAAATCGTTTTACGGATACCCCGGTGAAGGGGCTGGCGCATATGAAAACAGGTGCCTTAAACGATGTGCGCGCACTGGCGGGTTATTTGTTGGACAAAACGGGGCGACGTGTCATTGTAGTTTTTTTTGTCAATCACGATCAGGCTGGGCAGTCCCGTGTCGCAATGGATACGCTAGTGCATTGGGTTTATAACCGGCAATAATCATTTCCGCATCGATATTAGGCCTATTGATTCCGAGTGCCATTCGGCGTAGAGTTCCAGCTCAGAGTAGATTATCTATTTTGAAGTCAGTTGATTCCCATCAACCCTCGAGGGAGTGCACAATATGATGAATGAATTTAAATCGCTTTCTGTACAGTATCTGACCGGGACTGTGCAGATATCCAAGCCCGCTTCACCAAACTCAGTAACATTGGATTCACCTGCATCTGAAGTAATGACTGATTTGCGTAAATTGCATGCGGCCGTCATCGCACCAAATATCACCATGGAAGTTGCCAATAACTATATGATGCATCGTGGCGTGCGTTCATTGCTTGTTATGAATAGCGATGATTCACTGGCTGGAATTATTACTGCAGGCGATATTCTGGGCGAAAAGCCCATGCGGTTTATTCAAGAAAGAGGGGTTAAGCACAGCGAGATTTTGGTGCGTGACATGATGACGTCGCTTGAAAATCTGGAAGCAATTCCTTTGGAAGAAGTCGCGCATGCGAGAGTTGGCAACATTGCGGCCAGTTTGCGCGAAGCTGATCGTTTGCATCAGCTGGTCATAGATTATGATGCCAGCGGGTTACCTAAAATATGCGGCATTTTCTCCTGGACTCAAATAGAAAAACAACTGGGTACAATTATTCCACGCAATAATGTAGCCAAGAGTTTTGCTGAAATTGAATCCACACTCATCGCGAGCTAGTATAAAAAATAACAAGCCAGTTCATAAATTTTCTTAACTGGCTTGCTTTATTAATCAAAACTATCTAGCAACTACTAAATCTCCAGTCTTTTTAATGTTTCTTCAAAGACCCACAATTCAAAGATCGCATTGTAAAGGCATATCTTGTGAAACCAGATGATTTAATAGATATAACGCCATCGTAACTTCACCTGCTGAGTAATTGGAGCAAATATTCCATGAGTTGCGCAAACACCAGCTAACCTGAATAGATGATAAGAAACCCCCGGAAAGATAACCCCAGTTTCGCAAAAAAATCATGCTCAAGTCGATGACATTCATGTGCATGCTATTTGATATTTACTATCATATAGTTATACATAAATATGGAAAGAATTTCCGGGAACTACTGAGTTCATACATACTTAATTTAGCCTGTGCATCTCATAAGCATCTTGCATTTCTAGCAATCATATGTTTTGCTTATATCCAATAAATTGACTGCGATTTCACACGCTTCCAATGAAACTTTCATCTATTTTCTCTTTAATAAAGCACTCCACCACAAGCAGCGGGTATTACCTGTGTTCTTCAATCTGCTGGTTTTTAACCAGTTGTTGCCTCAAGGGACGAGGAATTGAAGCCGTAGAGGTTAAAATAAATTTTTGTGATTAAACTTATGAATGAAAATTAAATTGGTAACGACAATGAGAAAAAAAATATTTATTGCTTGTCCCTGGACTCCGCTAGGTGGAGGGATGTTTAAAGTGGCTGATTACTTAATTCAGAGTCAAACACCTGAAAAAGCAAACAGCATTCATTACGCTCAATTGGTTCCTTTAGACACCCGAGGTGGTAAACACCCCATTTTCTCAATTTTTTATTTAATTGCCGCGCTTGCGACCTTGCTTTTTTATAGAATCTTAGGACAAGCCGCTGGGATCCACGTCAATATGGCCGAGCGACTTAGTTTTTTTAGAAAAAGCATCGTGATACTGTTTTCTCGGTTGATTGGATTGCCTGTTATTCTGCATTTACATGCAGCCCAACTGCATCACTTTTACGCCAGCTTACCTTCATTCTTAAGAGCATATATCCGTTGGACTTTCTCGAAAGCCTCAAAAGTTATTGTCCTTGGCGAAACAGCCAAGAAATTCGTGATCGCCGATTTAAAAATAGCTCCAGATAAAGTCGAGATTGTTTTAAATGGCGTGCCAGAACCGACCTTCCCCAGAGCGCCCTACTCTGCCACTCATAATAAAACACGCGTAATGTTTTTAGGAAATTTAAGTGAACGTAAGGGAGTATCAGATCTTTTAAACGCAATTGCAAAAAGTCAAGCTTTTCGAGATAGTAAGGCTGAGGCTATTTTTGTGGGTGCTGAAGGGATTGAGTTTTATCAAAATAAGGCCAAGCACCTAGGCATCTCGAATATGGTTCAATTCACAGGTTGGGCCGATCAGAAACAAGCCGCTCAGTGGATGGCTACTGCAGATATATTAGCTTTGCCTTCTTACGATGAAGGACTTCCATTAGTTATTTTAGAAGCCCTAAGTAATCAAGTGGCCATATTGTGTACGCCTGTTGGTGAAATTTCTAACAACCTTAAATCAGACGAAAATTCATTGTTTGTTTCGCCGGGCAATATAGCAGAAATTACACAAGCCCTTGATAAATTAATTTTAGACAAAACTTATCGCGAACATATTGCCGCAAAAGGTCGAGAGCTTTATGAGAAGGGATTTTCGCTAGACTGCTTTTCTGACAGAATTTCTGAAGTTCACCAACGAGTCTTTGGGGTTTCGGCACGCCCTAATGTGACTAAGAAGGGTAACTAAATGATCAAATCTGGAAACTCTATTGAACATAATATTGTAATGGAAACTGATATTTGTATTATCGGCGCAGGTGCAGCAGGCATACCTATGGCGCTTGAGTTTGAACAAACAATTACAAAAGTGCTACTTTTAGAATCCGGTGACTTTAAAGAAGAAAAAAAGACTCAAGATCTTTACAGCGGTTCAGTTAGCAACAAGGCTATGCACAGCCCTCCTGACAAATATCGGCAACGCAGATTTGGTGGTTCTACCACAATATGGGGTGGTCGTTGCGTTCCTTTTGACCCAATCGATTTTGAAAAACGCAGCTATATTCCACATAGTGGCTGGCCCATTAACGTAGACGACTTAGCTGATTTCTATCCAAAAGCCAATAGCTATCTCGAAGCAGGATATTACTGCTACGATGCCAGGAATGCCTTTAATCCAGCACCAAAACCAATGTTTGAAGGTTTTTCAAGTAGTGCTTTCTCTACGGACGGAATTGAACGTTTTTCATGTCCAACTGATCTTGGAAAACGTTATCGAAATTGTTTTGCGCAGTCTAGTAATATTGATTTATTACTTAATGCTAATGTAATAGCAATTGAATTAAATAACCTCGGGACCGAAGTAGATTTTTTACAGGTTGCCACACTAAATGGTAACGCTTTTAAAGTGAAAGCTAAATTTTATGTTTTAGCGATGGGAGGTATTGAAACAACTCGCCTTATGTTGGTCTCTAATAACATACATAAAAATGGTATTGCTAACCACAATGATATTTTAGGTCGCTTTTATATGTGCCATATTGCAGGCAATGTGGGCAGGTTAAAAATTAACGGGGCAACTAATAAAGTACAACATGGCTATGAGATTTCTCCCGAAGGGATCTATTGCCGAAGACGTATTCAATTAACGGCCGAAAAACAAAAAGAACTCGGGGTAAGTAATATGGTGGCTCGTTTACATTTCCCTAAAATTACCGACCCATCGCATAAAAGCGGGATTTTGTCTGGTTTATTTATGGCTAAGAACTTTGTGAGTTATGAATATGGCAAGCGACTCAAAGATGACGAGGAGAACACACTTAAACTCAAAGCTAAACATTTTCTGAATATCTTGACTGACCCCTTTAATACGTTTAAATTTTTACTACACTGGCTTACAAAAAGAACATTAGCTGAACGTAAGTTTCCATCGGTAATTCTACCAAATAAATCTAATCAATTTAGTTTAGAAGTTCATGCTGAGCAAATACCCAACAAAAATAGTCGCATTTACTTAACCAGCGAAAAAGATGCACTGAATATGCCAAAGATTAATGTTGATTGGCAGTATCTTACAGAAGATGTTGAAGCTGTAAAAAGAACCTTAAAATTATTCTCTGAAGAAATCGCCAAAGATGAAATAGGAAATTTTGAATTTGATGCAGATAATTTAGAAACAGAATTAATGCGTTTTGGGGCTTATGGAGGACATCATATTGGTACTACCCGGATGGGAGATGACCCTGAAACAAGCATTGTAAATAAAGATTGCCGAGTACATGGCATAAGTAATCTATATGTTGCCAGCAGCTCAGTTTTTCCAACATCGAGTCAAGCTAATCCTACACTGACCATTACAGCTATAGCACTAAAATTGGCTGCTCATATAAAGACAATGAAATGAAATCCACAGAAATCAAAGTCCTAGTATTAGGTGGCAATGGATTCGTAGGAAATGAAATAGTCCGTCAACTTATGCAAATGAATCATGTAACACCTTTGATCGGTAGCCGGACACTTGGTGACAAGATAGTCCAAGGTGTTGCAGCACTAAAAATTGACAGTACTAATCTTTTAGAATTAAAAGATGGGCTAAAAGGGGTTGATGCTGTAATCAACTGTGTGACAGGTGATGCAACTACCATTACGCAAGGTGCTCAGCTGCTTTGCCACGCAGCCGCACTGAGTGGAATGCCAAAAATTATTCATCTCAGCAGCCAATCAGTCTACGGTACACAAACTGGGATTATTTCAGAAAACACTCCTCTGCACGACGACCTTGGCTGGTATGGTCACGCCAAAATAGCTGCTGAATATGCTATAGAAGATTACGGAAGAAATGGTGGAAAAGCAATTATCTTGCGTCCTGGCTGTATTAGCGGAAAAGATAGTCCACTTTGGACAGAACGCATAATTACTTGGCTAAAACAAGGTAAACTTGGCGACCTTGGGGCTTCTGGCGATGGTTGGTCGAATATTGTCGATGTCGCTGATGTTGCTCAAGCTGCTACAAAAGCACTGAATGTATCTTTACGAGAAGGTGAAGTAAAAATTTTTAACCTATCCGCACCAGACAGCCCAAGATGGAACCAATACTTTGTAGACTTCGGTGTCAGTATCGGTGCAACACCGATTAAAAGAATTAGTAATAGAGCAATAAAACTCGACGCTTACTTATTAGGCATTCCCATCAAAATAATCGAACACATTCTCAAGAAAGTTCATATTAAAGCTACGTGGCTACCTCATGGTATTCCCCCATCTTTATTAAAACTATTCAGACAAGAAATAAAACTTGATAGTACTAAAGCTACCACAGAACTTGAGCTTACATGGACTCCATATCATATTATGTTGCAAAATCAATCCTGCATCACCAAAAATCCCAGATAAGATTTTCACTCTCCCTGAGCTATAGTCAAATCTGGTGTATAGAGAATCAAGCGGTACGATTAGTATTTGAACAGAAAAAAGAGCATGGGTCGAGTGGCCTACAATCAAATCGATCGCATTGAAGATTGGCTGCACAGCGGAAACATTGCGGACTTGGGTAAGGCGGGTGGAGGCCGATCAAGGGATTCGAGCAGGCATGTCGACATCGGATCGGGAAAGACTCAAGGAATTGGAACGAGAGAATCGGGAGTTAAAACGTGCCAACGAGATATTACGGAAGTTACCAAGCAATGACATTATTATATCAATACATATTTTATTCTATAGCATATGTATTTTTTGTGAAATCTATAGAAATATATTGTGGAGTTTTTAAATAGAAATATGTGTTGAAAATGATGATATAGATTGACGCCAGTACCAAATTTTGTCACGCAATTTCTCGATTATTAGGATTTATAAAAGGCTATGTCATCGTTAGTTAGTGGTGGTAATGTAACCCAATGAATTGGAATAAAATTATCAATTAATAGTTTTTGGTTAGCGACTTGTTTATAAATGAT
>NZ_JAYUWI010000110.1:0-10952 GCF_043753625.1 Nitrosomonas sp. | reverse complement strand
AAACACTGCGCTTTGACTGAAATCCAAGAAATAAAAAATCAGAGGCGCAAAACCAGAGGTTAGATCCCTCTTTTTATTAACCTAACTGGTACACTTTTCGCGCGCTATTTGGTACCTTTTTACTCCGTCATTGACACACCAGAACAGTGTGGTGCCAATAACCAACTAAATTTGTTCAACTTTTAACCGGACACTACTGATTTTAAGTATGTAATTGAATTTGAGAGGGTGAGCGTGATATTAGAACGGGCATGCCACTTTTCTCGATTATTGCTTGTTTTAAGGCTTCTTGGTCTATTTCAAAATCTAAAGGAATATTTTTCTTACTACTCTTTAGTTCAAGAAAATCATTAATTGCAGCTGCGACTATTTGTTTATAGTTGGTGTATTTTCCTTCATCTTCTTCCAACGGTGGATGAAGTTCAATAAAAAGTGAGTCAAGTAACCAGCCGAGCTTAATAGGTTGGTTAACAATCTGTATTTGCGTACCTACTGGAACTTTATCAAAGAGCGCCTCAATGTCTTCTGGGTACATACGAACACATCCAGCTGAAACGCGCATTCCAACGCCAAATGGTTTGATAGTGCCATGTATGAGGTAGCTGCCACTGCCGATACTCAAACGCATGGCATGTCGTCCAAGTGGATTGGTAGGGCCAGGGGGTACTATGTTGGGATATGGTTGCTCGCCATTTGCTATTCTATCCATCTGAAGGGATTTGGGAGGTGTCCATGTAGGATCTTTCTTTTTTTCAACTATTCTGGAAATTCCCAATGGCGTTATCCAGTCCATCCTGCCGATTCCTACCGGATGAGTAATAATCATTGGTTTCTCCCCTTTTTTAGGTTCTGGAAAGTAATAAATCCTCATTTCCGGTAAATTAAGTATCAGATCCTTACGATCAGCTTGAGGAATAATATAGCGGCTTGGCAAAATAACTTTCGCGCCATCTTCTGGTAGCCATCGGTCGACATTAGGATTGGCTAACAAAATTTCTATCTGACCGATATCGTATTGACGTGCTATATCCAGTAGCGTCTCTTCACTACTTGCTTGCGTGGTTCGTATTTGACCAAAAATATCAATATCCGGGGGCGGGAGTGTCCAGGTTTCGGCTCGTATTGAAGGAGTAGCGATTAGATTGGTTATAGCAAATATAAGTAGAATGATTCTAAGCATAAACATACCTTACAATATGGGCCTAGTTATAGAGAGATAAACGAAATGATAACTGAAAATTTCTGATTGAAAACGAGAAAAAGAAGTATATCTGCAGAAGTTTAACTGGAATATATATACATCAAACCCAATTTTTAATAAACCGGAATTAAAATCTGAAAGTTTGGATGTCATATCTCATCCTGAAATTGTTTGGGAATGAAAGGGAAGAATTTCTAATGATTAGGCTCTTGCAAGCAGTTCTAACAAATGTGTAGATTTACTTGGCGTGCAAGAATCATCAGAATCACCCACATTGTGGGTAAAAAAACTGTGAATTTTTAGTGAAGAAGAGAAACCGAATTCGACCCGATCGCCTCCTTTTATTTGTAAATTATGATGCATGAAATTATTGTGCTCAGGGTTATAATAAAAGGGATTTCGGTAATATTGAACACGTTGAAAATGAGTAATTGCTACAACTTATAGTCAGAAAAACAACAATCATGTTGCTTGAATACAACAGATCTGTTATTTAATTTGCAAGATTTACTCGTTTTTCTTGCAGAGTGCCTCTGTGTTGGGCACAATCCGATCAAACCTCCTGATTCGGGAGGTCCGAACAAGCGGGGTACATTCCACTGGAGTGTAGTAGGCAACAATAGGACGGCCCCAGTCGTTTTAACATTAAAGGAGAACTTCCGTATGAAGAAGAAACTTATTTCGTTGGCAGTAGCCGGTGCACTTGCAGTCCCGATGGCTGCGTCAGCACAAGGAACAAATGTGACACTTTTTGGTAGTGTTCAAGCTGAGTATGCTACAGTCAATCGTGATGGTCAAAGCAGTCAAGCACTTATCGGCGACGATACAGGTCGTTCAAGATGGGGTATGCATGTTACCGAGAATCTGGGCGGCGGATTAAAAGTAAAAGCGCGTGTTGAATATGGCTTTAGCACAGGAAGTGGCGCTTTGGGAATTGCTCGGGAACGTTGGGTTGCATTGGCTAACGATACCTGGGGTGAAGTGAAATTTGGTCGTGTTCAATCTCCATTTAAAGATTTTGCCGGTGGTATGACCATTGATCCATTTGCATACACGACCCTTCAAGCTTCAGGCAGCGGCGGTACCATGACTGCGTCAGCAAATGGTCTGGGTTCAGGCGCTAATGGTTTTGTAAATAGCGCTGCGCGTTACGATTCACCAAAAGTTGAAGGCTTTAGCTTTTCAGGTTTGTTAATGCCAGGTGACTCAAATAGATTAGATCCAGCAAATCCTATTGCTGCATCAAGCGGTTTTGCTGGTAGTCAATCAAATTCCGGTGGTGAAGATGGTGAATGGGACTTCCAAGTTGCGGGTAAATATGAGAAGCAAATACAAGGCCATAATTTAGGCGTGTTTGGCGGATACTCTCGCGATAACGTTAGTACTCGTCAAAGAACACAAGGTTTTAACAACAATGAACACGTCTGGCGTGGTGGTGCAATGTGGAGTTACCAAAACTTCAAGCTGAGTGGTCAGTACGAGAATATTAACAATGCAGTGGGTGCAGCAACCTGTACTAATGCTGGTCAGTTAGGTAATCCCGCAACAGGTTTGGGCCAACCAAGTGATTCACGTGGGCAGTGCAATTCAGCAATGAATCAGAATGGTAGTGGTAATATCTGGTTTGCGGGAGGTCAGTATGACTTAGGCAACACCAGTCTGATCGCTCAAGGCGGCATGACCAATGCTCATGCAGCCGGTGGCCAAGTAAGTCGTGAAGTAAGTAGCTTTACAGTGGGTGCGATACATAATTTGAGTAAGCGTTCGAGCCTTTTCGGTGGCTATCAGCGCGCAATGGTTGATACAACAAACCCAGTATTTAAAGATAGCAACACTTACTCGGTAGGTATGCGTCACAACTTCTAATCAAAGTTAGTCTTGTAAAAAAGGCACCAATTGGTGCCTTTTTTATTGCTGGAAAGAAATATAATCAATCCTGTTAATTTTTTTGTTGAAAATTGATATCTCAAGAAACATCGATAGATTCTTAAGGAGATTGGGTAGTTATGAGCATGAAAGAATGGACTGATGAGGAATTGGTTATGACGCGAGATAATCTCGAAGCCTGGAACAAACGGAATAACAATTTAGGTTCCGGCTCAAAATTATGGCTATTTACAGCATTTTTAGGCGCATTTGCCATTTCTACGGGAGTTGCATTTATCTTTTTAGATGGCGTTGATGTGATGAGCATCATTTTGATAACTATGGGTGCAATTACGTGTGCATCTTGGTATAAAAGTGAGAAACAACGTAAGGATAATATTACATTTCTTGCCGAAATTAATAAGGAAATTAAATCTCGTAAGATAAAAGATGAGCCGAAATCGAAAGACAAAACGGATGTGCAAGTAAACGAGATTAAAGAGGATGTACAGAAAGAATCATCCGCAACGGAACCTCAGGCTGCTGAAAAGAGTTCTAAGAAAATAGAAGAAAAATCAGAACAATAGTTTGCATATGAAAACGAGTAATTTATTGACAGCACTGTTGCAATTTATTACTTCAGTAACTCGCTCAGAAAATTTCCTTTGTGAAAATGATTCGAATATACAATTTAATTTAAATCCAGAAGATGGCCGGATTTTTGAAGCATTGTGTCAATTTTTATGGATTCAGGGAGATCCATTGCCACTTATTTTTGATGTGGAAAATGAAATTTATACGAAACAGGGAATTACGCTGTCAACACTCAAACATCTCGAAGAAATCGGTTTGATTATTTTTGACGTCAATGGGTTCGTTAAAAAAGGATTGGGTAAGCATACGCGATTATTTTATAGTGGAAAGCCGACAAAAATAGGTTTCCAGAACGATGGAAATAATTATCTGGACTTGGGGCATGTACTGCTAACAGAGCGTGGTAAAAAAATGGCCTCGGCTTTTAAGCTATCAAGAAATCAGGAATTCTATGAATATATGATTAACAGGTGGTTTCAACAGGGATTGGTTTTATCATCAATACAGATTGGCCGGAATCAGAAAACTGATTTTGATGATCGCGTGTGTTCGACTAAAGAATAAGGATGGCACGGTAATCATTAACATTGGTATAAGTTGGTCCAGTAATCACTAAATCGTTTAGCTGCTCAAAAAATGCATAGGCATCGTTATTGTTCAAAAATGATGTGGCATTCAATCCCAGTTGCTTTGCACGAATTAATGAATCGGGTGAGATAAATGCGCCAGCATTATTTTCAGTACCATCCAATCCATCCGTGTCGCACGCAAGTGCATAAATGTCTTTAAGATCAGCAAGCTCAATTAGCAGCGATAGTAAAAATTCAGAATTACGGCCTCCGCGGCCATTGCCTTTGATGGTAACTGTTGTTTCACCACCCAATAAAAGCGCTATAGGCGCTTTTAACAATTGCGGGTGTAAGCGGATCTCCCTCGCTAGCGCCGCATAACTTTTAGCAATCTCCCGCGATTCTCCAGTGACTGTGTCGCCCAAGATCAAGGTGGCGATAGTGTGTTCTTGAAAATAATTTGCTGATGCAAGCAGTGATTGATATGCGCTCGCAATAATTTTGTTTTCAACACGAGAGAAAATAAGGGAGCCGGGTTTAGGTGTTTCACTGGCTGCGTGTGCTTTGCCTTCAAGTAAAATTTTTCTAATCGATGGCGGTACATTCAGACTGTACTGATCCAGCACGGCAAGCGCATCAGAAAAGGTGGTTGGGTCGGGCGAACAAGGGCCAGAAGCAATATGTGTTGCTTCATCGCCGGTAACATCAGAAATAATTAATGCCAGTACGGGAGCCTTGCAAGCCGCCGCAAGCCGGCCGCCTTGAATAGCAGACAAGTGTTTGCGGACGGTATTGATTTCCTGGATGCTGGCTCCACATCGCAATAATTGCTTTGTCACTTCTTTTAGATCCTGCAATGAAATACCGTCACTCGGTAACGAAAGCAGACTGGATCCTCCACCACTGAACAAACAGAGCAATAGATCTTCAGATTTTAACGCCTTAACTGCGGCCAAAATTTCTCGTGATGCTCGTTCTCCATTTTCATCGGGAATCGGATGATCAGCCTCTGTTACTTTAATTCTTTGGGTAGGTAATTTATGCCCATAACGGGTGATCACTAAGCCGTCCAGTTGAGCAGAAGATGGCCAGGTGTTTTCAACCGCCAGCGCCATAGCGGCGGCAGCTTTGCCGGCACCGACAACAAGCGTGCGGCCTTTAGGGGGATTGGGCAGATGTTGCGGTACGATATGAGCCGGATCGGCTGCTTTAACCGCGACTAAGAAACTTTCCAGCAAATAGCTGCGCGGATTCATTTGGTAAGCATGGATTGCAGGTAATGGCCTGTAAAACTGTTTTTATTCACCGCGATTGCTTCGGGTGTGCCTTCTGCAATGATGCATCCGCCGCCGTCGCCACCTTCCGGTCCTAAATCAATAATCCAGTCGGCTGTTTTGATGACATCCAGATTATGCTCAATTACCACTACGGTATTCCCATGATCACGCAGTCTGTGTAAAACTTTCAACAGCAGATCAATATCCTGGAAATGTAAGCCGGTTGTGGGTTCATCTAGAATATACAGAGTGCGTCCCGTATCGCGTTTGGACAGTTCCAATGATAATTTTACCCGTTGTGCTTCACCACCGGAGAGTGTCGTGGCAGATTGTCCCAATGTAATATAGCCGAGGCCTACTTCCAGAAGTGTTTGCAATTTGCGCGCGACTACGGGGACAGGGGTAAAAAATTCAGCTGCCTTTTCCACAGTCATTTGCAGAATGTCATTGATATTTTTACCCTTATACTGAATTTCCAGTGTTTCCCGGTTATATCGCCGACCGTGGCATACATCACAGGTAACATAAATATCAGGCAGGAAATGCATTTCCACTTTGATCATGCCGTCCCCTTGACAAGCTTCGCAGCGCCCACCCTTGACATTGAAAGAAAAACGGCCGGGGGCATAGCCGCGTTCTCGTGCCTGTGGCACACCGGCAAACAATTCCCGGATGGGGGTAAACAATCCGGTGTAAGTTGCTGGATTGGAGCGTGGTGTGCGTCCGATGGGACTTTGGTCCATATTGATCACTTTATCGAAAAAAGCCAAGCCGTCAATTTGTTGATAAGGTGCGGGTTCGGCGTTACTGGCATAAAGGTGCCGGGCTACCACACGATGTAGCGTTTCATTGATTAAAGTGGATTTGCCGGATCCCGAAACGCCTGTTACGCAGACAAATAGTCCTATCGGTAGGTTAAGTGTGACATTTTTGAGATTATTACCGGATGCGCCGTCAATTCGGAGTATTCGTTCTGGATTGGGTTCGTGACGTTTTTCCGGTATTTTGATCGATAATTTTCCAGATAAGTATTTACCAGTCAGAGAATCACTGTTTTCCTGGATGGCTTGCGGACTGCCCTGAGCGACAATGAAACCGCCATGCTCTCCAGCACCAGGCCCCATGTCGACCACGTAATCCGCAATCTGTATGGCATCTTGATCGTGTTCAACCACAATGACACTATTGCCCAGATCACGCAAATTCTTAAGCGTATCCAGTAGGCGCCCATTATCACGTTGGTGCAATCCGATGGAAGGTTCGTCCAAAACATACATGACGCCGGTCAGGCCGGAGCCGATTTGACTGGCAAGACGTATGCGCTGGGATTCACCACCCGACAGCGTATCAGCCGAGCGATCTAAGGATAAGTAATCCAATCCAACATTGTTGAGAAATTGCACGCGACTGGAAATTTCCTTGATGATACGCTCGGCAATGGCATGTTTGTGACCTGTTAATTCAATTTGGTCAAAAAACAGCTTGGCTTTTTTCAACGGGAAAGCACTGATTTCGTAAATTGCCTGTCCGGCAACATGTACATGGCGGGCAGCTTGGCATAAGCGTGTGCCGTGGCATTCCGGGCAGGTTTGCGCATTGAGATATTTTGCCAGCTCCTCACGAACCGTCTGTGATTCCGTTTCCTTATAGCGACGTGTCAGATTGGGAATAATGCCTTCGAAAGCATGTGTTTCTTGGTGCTTTCGGCCACCTTCGGTTAAATAGGAGAAATGTATTTTTTCTTTACCAGATCCATACAGAATAATGTTGCGAATAGATTCATCTAGATTCTCAAATGGAATTTCCAGATCAAATTCATAATGTTTTGAGAGTGCTGTTAATAGCTGAAAGTAAAATTGATTGCGCCGATCCCAATTTTTTACCGCACCGGAAGCCAATGAGAGATGCGGGAAAGCTACTACGCGTGCGGGATCAAAAAAAGTGATCTGCCCCAGGCCATCGCATTTATTGCAGGCACCCAATGGATTATTGAATGAAAATAGTCTGGGTTCTAATTCGGATAAGGAATAACTGCAAACAGGACAGCTGAATTTGGCAGAAAAAAGGTGTTCATGACCCGTATCCATTTCAACCGCTAAAGCGCGTCCGTCGGAATAACGTAACGCTACTTCAAATGATTCGGCAAGCCGCTGTTTGGCATCCGGAGAAACTTTCAAGCGATCAACAACAACTTCAATCGTATGCTTTTTGGTTTTTTGCAACTTGGGTATAGCATCAATTTCATACACTTCCCCGTCAATCCGCAAGCGAATAAAACCCTGCGCACGAAGTTCATCAAATAAATCGGCTTGCTCACCTTTGCGTTCGACGATTAATGGCGAAAGAATCATTAAACGCGTGTCAAGCGGGAGTTGTGACACATGATCGACCATTTGTGAAACGCTTTGCGCTGTCAAGATAATGTTGTGCTCGGGGCAATGTGGGTCACCGACGCGGGCAAACAGCAAACGCAAATAATCGTGGATTTCAGTAACTGTCCCTACTGTCGAGCGGGGGTTATGCGAGGTTGCCTTTTGTTCGATGGCGATTGCCGGAGAAAGGCCCTCGATCAAGTCAACATCCGGTTTTTCCATGAGTTGAAGGAACTGTCTCGCATAGGCCGAAAGTGATTCCACATAGCGACGTTGACCCTCCGCATAGAGCGTATCGAACGCGAGTGAGGATTTTCCCGATCCGGATAGCCCAGTGATGACAACGAGTTTGTTACGTGGCAGATTGAGACTGATGTTTTTCAGATTATGGGTGCGCGCACCACGTATTTTTATGGATTCCATTGGCTATCTATGTATGAGTCAACCTGCTAATATACCCAACTTTTTGGAAATATCACAACCTGATTCATGTCTGCTTCATCTTCATCTGAAAAAATGTCTCCAGCAGAACTGCGCGCGACCATCGGTTTGGCCGGTGTTTATGGCTTGCGGATGTTTGGATTATTTATCATTCTGCCGGTATTTGCTTTTTATGCTGAGGATTTGCCTGGCGGAAATAACTACACACTGATTGGTATCGCACTAGGGGCATATGGTTTAACGCAAGCCATTTTGCAGATTCCTTTCGGCTGGTTGTCTGATCGTATCGGACGTAAACCTGTTATTTATATGGGTCTGATTTTATTTGCTATTGGCAGTGTGGTTGCTGCCCTTGCAATAGATATTTACTGGGTGATACTGGGCCGCATTATCCAAGGCGCTGGCGCAATCTCGGCTGCAGTGATGGCACTTGCTGCGGATCTTACGCGCGAAGAACATCGTACCAAAGCAATGGCTACAATCGGTATGACCATTGGCACTGTTTTTGCCATTTCTTTAATTGTTGCCCCCATTCTGAATCAATGGATTGGCGTTCCAGGGATTTTTGCCATGACAGGTGTATTAGCACTTCTGGCAATGATTGTGATAAAGAAAATAGTTCCTGATCCGCAAATCAGTCGTTTTCATTCTGACACAGAAGCATCGCCCACAAGTTTTGGTAGTGTATTGCGTGATACACAGTTGTTGCGTTTAAACTATGGTATTTTTGCTTTACACGCTACGTTGATGGGGCTATGGCTAGTTGTGCCACTCACTCTGCGTCAAGCGGGAATGGAAGCGGATGATCATTGGCAAATTTATTTACCCGTTTTACTTTTGTCGATTGTATTAATCATTCCAGCGATTATCTATGCTGAGAAAAAAGCTCAGTTAAAATTTGTATTTGTTGCAGCGATTGCTTTATTGCTGATCGGACAAGTATTGCTGGCAACCACCTTTGATTCTATTTGGGGTACAGCGATTGCGTTATTGGTTTTCTTCACAGCATTCAATTTGCTGGAAGCTAGCTTGCCGTCATTGATCTCAAAGATTGCACCGGTTGGTGCAAAGGGAACTGCAATAGGAATCTACAGTAGCACTCAGTTTTTAGGTGCTTTTGTAGGTGCAGCAGTAGGCGGTTACCTATTTGGAAATTATGGAAGCTATGCGCTATATTCCTTTTGTGGATTATTACTCATCGTATGGTTAATGCTTGCTGTAACGATGAAAGCTCCGGCTGCAGTGCGTTCCAAGATGTATCATGTGCAAGAGATGGATTCGAATAAATCGATAGAACTATCGCGTGAGCTTGCAGCGATAACGGGTGTGCATGAAGCTTTGGTGCTGGTTAATGAGAGAGTGGCCTATCTGAAAGTTGACATGAAAGGTTTTGATGAAGAGAAAGTGATTAAATTGCTAGGGGAGGAGACATAAATGGCATCAGTCAATAAAGTTATACTCATTGGTAACTTGGGAAAAGACCCGGAAACTCGTTACATGTCAAATGGTGATGCGGTAACGAATATTACATTGGCAACGACGGATACCTGGAAAGACAAAAATGGTGAGAAACAGGAAAAGACTGAATGGCATCGAGTAACCTTTTATCGCAAGCTCGCAGAAATTGCAGGAGAATACTTAAAGAAAGGCCGTCCTGTTTATATTGAGGGTAGGCTGGAAACCCGAAAATGGACTGATAAGAATGGTGTAGAACGTTATACGACGGATATTGTTGCAAACGACATGAAAATGTTGGGCAATCGATCAGGAAGCGGTAGCTTTGAATCACCTGATCATGAAGAAGACAATTCTGCTCCTAATCGGTCTTCTTCAGCTAAGGGTACAGGTGGATTTGATGATATGGATGATGATATCCCGTTCTAGCCGAATAACTGAATTAATGTTTGTCAGGTAAGCGAAGTACTCCCGTCCGGAATTCTACCGTGGGGATATTTGATTGGCGACGGGAGGGTGATGAGAATTCAATACTTTCTATATTGCCGCCAATCTCTCTGGCTATGTTTCTGAACTCAAGTGCTAGCATACATTTTGGAACAATAAATGTTTGCTTAAGTCCAGACTTGAAGTGAACAAGAATTTTCATAACGCTATTCCAGGTAAGTTTTATTTATTAAAGGGTTAATTAATAGATTCTCAGCAATGAAGCTGTTTCTACGACCTAAGAAAAATAAACTTTAGAATATTTTGTTATAGTTCTTTTATCCTAAATTTCCTAATCGATTATTGAATCCTTTGAATAAGTAATTCAAATTTTCGATAGAAGGAGAAATAATCGTGTTGGTTATATTATTAGATACAGTCTTTATGAATTAAATATATTTCTATTTCTATCGAGAAATGGAATCAGTAGTGTCCGGTTAAAAGTTTAACAAATTTAGTTGGTTAGCGGCGACACACTGTTCTGGAATGTAGGCAGCGCCTTGTTATTCCAATTTTCGATAGAAGCATTAATAATATAGCCTTTACCATTGGTAGAGGCCATCATGGCACGGAAGGCAAGTGGGGCGGAGCAACTTGTGGTGGCAATGGAACGGTTAAAGAAGGCCAAGACTGAGGCAGAACTCCGAGCTGGGCAAGCGATAATGCTGCCATTGGTGCTAGGTTTAAGTCT
>NZ_JAYUWI010000109.1:0-10998 GCF_043753625.1 Nitrosomonas sp. | reverse complement strand
ATGTTCTCATAAAATTATTTTGAACAATACCTTTTCCAGGAGAAAGTACACTTTTTTCCCCTTCCTGCAATATTACTGTCGCTATTTCTAACAAATCGTTTTGGAAGCTTGTGTAGCTGAAATGTCTGGTATCGTATCGCTTAGGCACAAAGCTAAATGCCCGTTCTACCATTTTATTACGCCTGTTTCCCGAATCAGGAAGCAACTTAGTTATGAATCCGTTGGAACAAATCTCATCTGCTTCTCAGGCTTTCCGGGAAGAAAAGGCGTAGGTTTTCCGTTCACCCAATTTGCATGCCCACTGCCATAATAGGGAGAAAGCGGGTGCCCGCTTTGCCCACCCGGCATATCCAGATAGCCTTGTTCTTCTTTACCGGGGGCGACTACCGAACGTTGTGAAGCGCCAAAATCAGGCGTTTGGACACGTGGCATATTGTGATCGCCGGGTAGTGGATCTCTCGGCATATCAAGCCATCTTGCAATCCATTCGGGAAGTTTCTGACTGAATGGGTGCCGGATATGTGCTGCATTCACTTCACCCCAGTTCCGTTCAGTAATGCCGCCATCCTGTTGCATTTGCGCTGCGATTCTCTGGGCAGAAAGGTAGAGTAGATCGTCCCAGTTTTTATAGGTTGCTGGAAGCAGATGCTGGGGTTGTTGTTCGATCAATTGCCATACAATCAATTCTGCCTGACTGAGTCTAGGCAATTTAAATGTAGCATCATTTTGTCTGACCTGAGCGGCAAGCCCATCCAGGATAGTATTCATAACTTCATAGCGATACGCGCGTGTTGCCCGATAGGCAATAGAACTTGAGGAGGCATGTCCGTCCCAATCATTTAATGATTTTTTCATATCAGAAACCCATGGCAGAGCGTTGTCAGCCGAATCCAATGTTGCGATCAGCAATTGATACCACTTCGATAATAATAGTGCGCGATGGTCCAACTGGATTGCTAGTAGGTCTTCAACAGTGAATTGCTCGCGCGCAAATAAACTGTCGCGAATTTGCGTTGCCCTCGCGCCCAGATCGTAACCGCCGTTGCCTAGAATTTCTAGTTGATTGCCGGAAACGGTGCGCGAATTGGCTGACCATAGCCGATGCGAAGCTGGATTAGCAATCAATGGGTATTGCTCTGAATCCAACCAGCCGCTCCAGCCAGTATTAGGGTTAGTCCAGTCTGCAGGTATCTGTGGGTCATAGTTGCCGGATCGCGCAGGAATGCGCCCGGCAAGCGTCCAACTGATATTGCCACTGCGATCGCCGACAATAAAATTTTGTACCGGGATGCCGGCTAGTTGAGCAATTTTTACCGCTTGCTCGGCGGTATTTACTTGCTCCAGTTCAATTAATTTAAGATTAATTGCTTCGGGCTTAAGTGCCGTCCAGACAAGTGCCAATGGGGTTTTATCATGATCTTTTGCCATGATTGGCCCCCATTCTGTTTCAGAAATATTGAGTATTTCGGCCGGAGCATTACGGACATAAATTATCTCTTGAATCATATTGATTGGCTTCCAGCCTGCTGAACCAAGATAGCGTGTTTTATCGTTTCCATCGAAATTTATCCGCACCCAATCGGCAAAATCACCATGACTGTTGGTGAAACTCCAGGCGATATGGCGGTTTGAGCCGATAATAATGGATGGCACACCTGGTAGGCTGATGCCGGTAATGTCATGAAGCTGGCCTGGAGATGCTTCGGAGGGATAAATAAGGCGAGATCGGAACCATAAATTAGGTACACGTAATGTCAAATGCATATCGTTGGCTACCATGGCAGATCCACCGGTTAATGTGCCGGAAACCGCAAAACTGTTACTGCCTGGTGTCTGCTCGGTACTTATATGATCATCCTTGAATAAATGCTCATCCAAATTTTGCAGATTAATATCCTCTACTGACGGGAGTTCCGGCAATATAAAAGGCTCATCGATGAGTGGCGCATCCCAATTCCCTGCATGCATTGTCAGAAACTGATAAACCGGATCGGATAATGCTGCGCGCATGCTGGATAGCTTCAACTCACGATAAATATTTGACTCATTTAAGGTGAAGAACATGGCATATATCACCAGAATGCTGTCTTCATTGCGCCATGCAACCGGTTGAGTTCGTGTCAGTAAATAAGGAAATGGGCGTACGGTTAGTGTAGACATACCTTTATTAACACCAAGCTGGTACGCATCGAGTAATTGACGTTGTTCCGCAGGAAGTTGATTCAATACTGCTGCTGCGCGTGCACGCATGCGAAATTGACGTGCCTTGCGATCATGTATGAGTGCAGTGGTACCAAATAATTCAGACAGTTCACCCGCAGCCTGCCTGCGCATTAGATCCATTTCAAAGAATCGTTCTTGGGCATGAATATAGCCCATCGCCATCGTCAGATCCAATCTATTTTCACCCGTTATGGTGACACTGCCCAGCGCATCTCTGTCGACAAATACAGGAGCGGATAAGCCAGGCAGAACTGTTTTGCCGTCATATTGCGGCAAACTGCCTCGCAGTAATAATGCTGCCATAAGAACTAATAAACAAGTAATTAGCAGGCTTGTTATCAGAAAGTAACGAGTAAAACGTAAAGTAATATGCATAGCCGCAAGAAAGTAATTGAGGAATTGTTAATCCGCAATCAAGGGTATGTTCTGGAAAAAAGTCTCAATCGATGTGTTTATCCATTAACCCATTGATAGTTCATAAAATATAATACTGTTACTGTTGCTTCAGCAATAAAGGGGACGATTACTTCTTTATTCCTTATATTGAATTCTGGTATTCGCAATGATAATTCATTTGTAGAATTTTGGAGTTTGTCATGGCTGAAGACAGTGATTTAGAAAAGACCGAAGAGGCCACGCCGAAGCGCTTGGAAAAAGCGCGAGAGGAAGGTCAGGTTGCACGTTCTCTGGAACTTACCACATTTTCCGTATTGCTGGTAGCTGCTGCCGGGCTATTGTTCATGGGCGCTGACATGATAGATAAGCTCATGAGGATTATGAAAGTAGGGATGCAAATGGAACGTGATTTGGCGTTTCAAACGGATCTCATGCTTAATCGTTTGTATGAGCTTGCTTTTGAAGGTCTGATATCGATAGCACCCATGCTATTTTTACTTCTGGTGGTGGCATTTTTCGCTCCGATGTTATTGAGCGGTTGGATGTTTAGCACCAAGGCACTTATGCCTAAATTTGATCGTATTAATCCCTTTAAAGGCTTGGCCCGAATTTTTTCCGTGAACAGCTTGATCGAGCTGGTGAAAGCTATCCTCAAAACAGTTGTGATTGGCGGTGTTGCAGCACTGGTCATTTGGCACAACAAAGAGGCTGTAATGGCACTGTTGACCGTGCCGGTCCATTTAGGCATCAGCCGCACTGGTGATTTTCTGGCGATGAGTTTTCTATTGATCGTTGGCGCCATGATGCTGGTTGTCGTGATCGATGTGCCATACAAAATCTGGGAGCATGCGAAACAACAACGGATGACTAAGGAAGACGTTCGAAAAGAAAATAAAGACAGTGAAGGTGATCCGTTTGTTAAAGCCCGTATTCGTGGTTTACAACGTGAAGCTGCACGCCGTCGCATGATGTCTGAGATACCTAAAGCGGATGTGATAGTGACTAATCCGACGCATTATGCCGTAGCGCTTCGTTATCAGAGTAACAGCATGAGGGCACCTAAAGTAGTTGCCAAAGGCGTGCATTTACTGGCTGCACGAATTCGTGAAGTAGCCGAAGCGCATCGCATACCTATTCTCGAAGCACCACCGCTTGCACGGGCTTTGTATCATCACGCGGAATTGGAAAGTGAAATACCGGAAAAACTCTACACTGCGGTCGCTGAAATATTGGCCTATGTCTTTCAGTTAAGACGTTATAACGAATATGGTGGAGCGGCGCCAAAACCACCGGTTGATGTTCCTGTACCTGCTGAACTGGATTCGGCACAGCAGGTGGTTTAAAAGATTTAAGTGTAGTTTTTGAGCATATTTATTATAGGTTTTTATCACACATACTATGAATAGCGCAGCCGCATTGTCAGCCTTAACAGATACTAATAATCTCAAAACTCTTGCCGGTCCGATATTGATTATTATGATTCTGGCTATGATGGTGCTGCCATTGCCACCATTCATACTGGATTTTCTATTTACCTTCAATATTGCAATATCCATCATCGTGCTCATGGTGAGTCTTTACACCAAGAATCCGCTTGATTTTGCAGTTTTCCCTACAATACTCCTGATCACAACCTTATTGAGGCTATCACTCAATATTGCTTCAACCCGGGTGGTGTTGCTGGAAGGGCATACGGGGCCTGATGCAGCCGGCAAAGTAATCGAAGCTTTCGGGCATTTTTTGGTTGGAGGAAATTATACCGTTGGAATAATTGTTTTTATTATTCTGGTCATTATCAATTTCGTTGTGATTACCAAAGGTGCTGGACGTATTGCCGAAGTCAGCGCGCGCTTTACACTTGATGCGATGCCGGGTAAGCAAATGGCTATTGACGCTGATTTGAATGCAGGATTGATTGGCGAAGATGAGGCTCGCAAGCGTCGATCTGATATTTCTCAAGAAGCTGATTTTTACGGATCGATGGATGGTGCCAGTAAGTTTGTGCGGGGTGATGCCATCGCGGGTATATTGATTATGCTCATTACCATTATCGGTGGATTGCTTGTCGGTGTACTGCAGCATGATTTGGAATTAGGTGCAGCAGCTAAGCAATATACGATGTTGACCATTGGTGATGGTTTGGTTGGACAAATTCCTGCGCTGATTATTTCAACAGCAGCTGGTTTGGTTGTGAGTCGTGTGACCACCGATGAAGATCTGGGTGAGCAAGTCCTAAGTCAATTATTTAATCAGCCACAAGTATTAGTGATAACGGCTTGCATTATGGGCATCATGGGATTGGTGCCCGGCATGCCGAATTTTGTATTCTTGCTCATTGCTTCTATTTTAGGGACGATCGCTTATTTAAAGATAAAAGAAACAGTTGCTCCAACCGTCGAATCGATTGCTCCAGAAATACCTTCCATAGAGAAAGCAGATGCGAGCTGGAATGATGTGACACCCATTGATACGCTGGGTTTAGAAGTCGGTTATCGATTGATTCCTCTGGTAGACAAAGCACAGCAGGGGGATTTGTTAAAAAGAATAAATGGCATACGTAGAAAATTCGCACAAGAAATTGGCTTCTTGCCACCGGTGATACACATCCGGGATAACCTAGAGCTGCGGCCAAATGCCTATCGCATCACACTAAAGGGTTCGGTAATCGGTCAGGGGGAATCTTATTCCGGTATGTATTTGGCGATCAATCCGGGACGCGTCACGATGCAGTTACCTGGCACAGTGACCAGTGATCCGGCATTTGGACTTCCCGCTGTATGGATTGAAGCTACTTTGCGTGAGCAGGCGCAAGTCAATGGTTACACCGTTGTTGATGCCAGCACTGTCGTAACTACGCATATCAACCATTTGATTCATTCACATGCTGCCGAATTATTGGGCAGACAGGAGTTACAAAAACTCCTTGATCATCTCAGTGTGCAATTTCCGAAGCTTATTGAAGATCTGGTTCCGAAATTGTTGCCGCTATCGACAGTACAGAAAGTCTTGCACAATTTATTGGAAGAGAGTGTACATATCCGGGATATGCGTACCATCATCGATGTGCTGACCGAGCATGCAGCACAAACACAAGATGCGATCGAATTAACCGCGATTATCAGGGCGGCTTTAGGTCGTGCAATTGTGGATCAGTTTTTTCCTGCAGGTGCAGAGGTGCAAGTGATGGGCTTACATCACGAATTGGAAAATATACTTATCCAGGTGATGCAGTCCGGCGGTGCTCAAGGCACAGGGATTGAGCCCGGGCTTGCCGACACATTGTTAAAAGAAGCCCGTAGCGCAGCACTGCAACAAGAAAAACTTGGATTACCGATTGTATTACTGGTGCCAGGTGCTATTCGTTTCCTACTGGCGAAATTTTTACGCCGCGCACTACCGCAACTAAGAGTGCTTTCTCATTCAGAAATTCCGGATTCACGAAAAATCAAACTCACTTCCATTGTTGGGGGTAACAAATGAAAGTAAAACGCTATATCGCTTCCACATCACGAGAAGCATTACGTCAAGTTAAAGAAGAGCTTGGAGTTGATGCCGTCATTTTATCGAACAGAAAGACCAGGGATGGTGTTGAAATCATGGCGCTGGCGGATTCTGAAATGTCAGACCTGATGCATACCCAGACGCCAGCAACTTTGCCATCGCATGATAGTACTCACTACGGGAAAAATAAAGTGCCGAGTGGGGCTGAATCCTATTCAACATTACTGTCTTTAGCGAGTGATTCAGTAAATACCCAAAAAGCAGCGAATGATGCGGTATCCGCATCATTCGCCCGCGATATTATTGCTGAGATACAGGCGATGAAAAATACACTGGAAGATCAGCTGGCTTCTGTTGCATGGGGAAACTTTACGCAGCGTAGGCCAGAAAAAGTAAAACTGTTACGTACCTTGCTGGATACGGGGTTTAGCCCGCTACTATCGCGTCGATTAGTCGACAGGTTACCCGTAGATCTTGATTATGAACAAAGCCTAAAGCAGGCAATGTCTGCACTGGCTTTTAATCTGCGCACAGTTGCCAATGATGACATCATTGAAAAAGGTGGTGTTTATGCATTGATCGGCCCCACTGGTGTTGGCAAGACCACGACCACAGCAAAACTGGCAGCGCGTTGTGTAATCCGGCATGGCGCAGACAAAGTCGCATTGCTGACTACCGATAGTTATCGTATTGGCGGCCATGAACAGCTCAGAATCTATGGGCAATTATTGGGTATTCCTGTTCGTAATATCAAAGATACCGAAGATTTGCAGTTAACCCTGTCGGAGCTGAAAAACAAACATATGGTGTTGATCGATACGGTGGGCATGAGTCAGCGTGATCAACTGGTTGCGGAGCAGATTGCGATGCTGAGTAATTGTGGCGCAGATGTAAAACGCATGCTCATTTTGAGCGCTGCATCGAATGGAAAAACTCTGGATGAGGTGATTTCTGCCCACCAGAAGAACGGTATTTACGGCTGCATAGTTACAAAAATCGATGAAGCTGCCAGTTTAGGTGTGGTTTTGGATGTCGTTATACGCAGAAAATTACCGTTGCATTATGTCGCAAACGGACAAAAGGTCCCGGAAGATATTCACGCCGCTAATCCGCGTTATCTGTTGCATCGTATTTTTAAATCGATCCCGGACGAATCCGCTTTTACTTTACGGGATGCCGAGTTTGCTTTAATTATGGCAACTAAGAATGGTGGAGTGCCATCACAATCAGAAGAAAAATCATTGGCAGAATTTACCTATGACTAGATTGATTTTACACGATCAAGCGGCAGGGTTACGTAATCTGACATTATTTCAGGCGCCCGATTCAGCCCGTGTTTTCACAATTGCAGGCGGAGCAGCACGGATCGGAAAAACCAGTGTTGTGGTGAATCTTGCTACCGCATTAGCGCAAAATGGTCAACGTGTGTTATTGATTGATGAGAATCCTTGCCATAACAGTATTTGTACGAATTTAGGCTTGCAGGCACGCTTTGATTTACTTCACGTGATCCATAAAGATAAAAGGCTGGATCAAGTGCTTTTACAAGGCCCGGAAAATATCATCATATTATCAGCCATGCGCGGCATTCATGCATTAAACAAGCTGAATCCACTTGAGCAGGATTGGCTCGTCAAGAGTTTTGCGGAGCTTACCGAGTCTGTTGATATTGTGCTGATTGATACCGCAATGACGGGTACAACCCATGTCCTACCTTTAAGTCTAGCTTCAGAACAAGTCATGATCGTGATTTCTGGCTCAGCCGCATCCCTTACGGGAGCGTATGTGCTGATTAAAATTATGAGCCAGGAGTTTAGCAAACAGCATTTCCTTATTCTTGTGAATAAAGTTGATTCAGAGACAGAATCACTGTCCATTTACCAGAATCTATACAAAGTAGCGCGTCAATATCTTTCTGTAACACTGGAATATATTGGCTATATCCAAAGTGATGAAAAATTACGTAACTCAACGCAACTATGCAGGCCGGTGATTGAAGCATTCCCGGCTTCGCAAGCAGCGCTATGTTTTAAACATCTGGCTCGGAATGTTTTGCGCTCCTCATGCCCGGATAAATATAACGGGGGAATCGATAATTTCATGCAGCGATTGATTCGGACAAGCCATCTTAGCATGGCAAATTTTATGGTGTAATTAACTATGTATACTGCGAGTGGAACTAAAGCAATTGATAAAGAACAGTTTGTAACTGAATTTACACCATTGGTAAAACGCATCGCCTATCACATGATGACTCGATTGCCAGCGAGTGTGCAGGTCGATGATCTTATTCAAGCGGGAATGATTGGTTTGCTTGATGCAATCAATCGCTATGAAGGTTCATATGGTCGACAATTTGAGAGTTATGCGGCGCAGCGCATACGTGGTTCCATCTTGGATGAACTGCGCGAAGCGGATTGGTTGCCGCGCAGCATACGTAAGAAAATGCGGCGTATTGAAGCTGCTGTTAATTTGTTAGAGCAACGCCAAGGTTGTGCACCCAGTGAACAAGATCTGGCGAAGGAGTTGGATATGTCTCTTGATGAATACCATGAGACTTTGCAAAATGCACGGGGTGCTCAATTAATTTATTACGAAGATTTTCAGCAGGATGATGAAGAGCCATTTTTGGATCGATTATTCATCGATTCTGAAGGCGATCCGTTAAATGTACTACTGGATGAGAATTTCCGGAATCAGCTGATTACAGCTATTGATAATCTTCCTCCCCGGGAAAAACAGGTAATGGGGATGCATTACGAACAAGAAATGAATTTAAGAGAGATCGGTGAAGTGCTTGGTGTGAGTGAATCCCGGGTTTGTCAGCTGCATACGCAAGCTGTCGCACGTTTGCGCAGCCGATTAAGAAATCTTTGAGGTGTCATGCAAATTATCCAGTATCAATAAATGGATTCTGTGATGAATAAAAAATCAAAGATGGATTTAAATAGTGTTATCGGGATTCTGTTGGCTTTTGTTGCAATTATTGGCGGGCAAATCCTCGAAGGCGGTCATGTTGGCTCCTTGCTGCAAGTCGCGGCTTTTTTGATTGTTATGGGTGGTACGGTTGGAGCGGTTTTGCTACAGAGCCCGGTAAAAGTTTTTCTCAATGGCGTCAGAATGAGTGCATGGGTATTTTTTCCGCCAATCAATTCCCCGCAAACTTTAATTAAACAGATTATCAATTGGGCTCATATATCACGCAAAGAAGGATTGCTGGCACTTGAAACGCATGTGCCGATTGTAAAAGATCCTTTGACAAAGAAAGGGCTGCAGCTACTTGCTGATGGAAGTACTCCGGAGAAATTACGTGAAGTTATGGAAATTGATATATTGGCGCTAGAGGCGCACCAACGTCAATCTGCCCGGATCTGGGAAGCGGCTGGCGGTTATGCGCCGACGATCGGCATATTAGGTGCTGTGCTGGGTTTGATTCATGTCATGGAGAACTTATCGGATCCGGAACTTTTAGGGAATGGTATTGCGGTTGCCTTTGTTGCAACCATATACGGTGTTGGATTAGCTAATCTGATTTTCTTGCCAATAGCAAATAAGTTAAAAAGTATTATTAATGAACACGTGGTCATGCAAGAAATACTGGTTGATGGGTTTGTTGCTATCGCCAATGGTGAGAATCCCCGGTTAATAGAAAATCGCTTGAAAGGTTATTTTGTTTAAATTGAGCATGCGGTATCCGATTATTAAATGATTTTTTGAATAATCCATGTTAAAGAAAAGAAAGCAAAAGCATGAGGAACACGCGGATAATCATGAGCGCTGGCTTGTTTCATATGCTGATTTCATTACGCTATTATTTGCTTTTTTCATTGTAATGTACGCAGTTTCATCAGTTAACGAGGGTAAGTATCGTGTTTTAAGCTCTTCATTGGTTAGCGCGTTTAAGAACGATAACCCATCCAGTCTTGCACCTTCTCATTCAACAGAATTTTCCCCTATTAGTATCCAGCAATCAAATGAGTCTGATTCAATCAAACTAATTGATAATTTAAGTTTTCAAAAAGCAAAGAAGCAAGAAAAAATGAAAAGTATGGCGAAAAATATTCTCCATGCATTAGAGCCCTTAGTAAAGGATGGGCAGGTACGAGTAACACAAAGCTCTTTAGGGATTACTGTTGAAATCAATGCCAGCGTTCTTTTTTCTCCAGGGCAAGCTAAGCTTGCAGACAATTCAAGCCTGACATTACAAGCAGTGGCTCAAGTTATCAAGGGACACGAGCATGAGATTCATGTCGAAGGGCATACGGATAATTTACCCATCCAGACAGAAAATTTTCCATCAAACTGGGAGTTATCTTCAGCACGTGCAAGTAGTGTGATCAGGCTATTCATAGAAAATGGCGTTGAGGCGCATCGTCTTACAGCAATAGGCTATGGCGAAAATAGGGCCATAGAGACTAATGAAACACCTGAAGGTAGAAAAAGAAATCGCCGAGTAACGGTTATGATTCTGTCGCCGGATCCTGATAAAATAACTGAAATCCCAATTGTTGAGTATTAGAAATAAATTCAAGAGAACTCTGCACAGCCAGAATCAGTTTTAGATGCGATTAGTGACATAATAATGTTTATAATCATATTATTGAGATAATTTATATAAGTTTCTCGGAGTTTGATGTCACCTGCCGCACTCGTAAAGGAAACTTCCTCAATCAAATTGATCAACTAATCGATTGGGCACCGATAGAAAAAGCAATCGCCCCGCATATGCCCCTGTATCAGATGCCGCAGGCCCCCGTCCGACTATCCGGGATTACCGAGCTTCCCCCGAGAAATAGTCTTCCAAGGGTGACGTACAATTAACGTTACATTTGTGAGGAAGACGATGAAGAAGATACCGAAGCAGGAATACACGACCGA
>NZ_JAYUWI010000108.1:0-3646 GCF_043753625.1 Nitrosomonas sp. | reverse complement strand
AAAGCTATATCCGCAACATAAAGGACATGGCTTAGATGCCATTATAGAAAGATTCAAACTGGTTTGTGAGAATCGCCACCGGGCCATGGGTGATACGGAAATGATGGCGGCATTTATTGCGGCGGCCTTCAATGAATTAGGTGAACATGCTGTTCAGGAAGTCGCCCTGGCATTACTGAAGCAGCAAGCCATTCCGGCTAATCTCGACCAACTTGAAATCAATGCGATACCGGACACCTTCGGTGTTTATTTATTCTATGGGGAGAGTGCGCTGCTGTATGTCGGTAAAAGTGTCACTTTGAGAACTCGAGTACTCAGTCACTTTCAGGGTGATCATAGTTCAGCCAAGGAAATGCGCATTGCCCAAGAAATCAAGCGAATCGAGTACCGGGTCACCAGCGGGGAACTCGGAGCACTGCTATTAGAATCGTGCTTGATTAAAGAATATCAGCCTATTCACAACCGGCAGCTCAGACGTGAGCGACAATTATGCGCATGGAAGGTTTCGGATGACCCAACAGCCCGGCCATTGGTTACCTTGATTTATGAAAGTGATATCGACTGGACTACCTTAGAGAATGTTTATGGCACTTTCAAAACCAAACGACAAGCACTGGAGATTCTAAATAAGCTTGCCGATGAGCATGGGTTATGTGATAAGGCATTAGGACTGGAAAAAGGCTCTGGCGTGTGTTTTGCGCATCAATTAAAACACTGCAAAGGCTTATGTGCGGACAAAGAATCTGCGGAATCACATCGCTTACGCCTTTTGACAGCATTAAGTGGTTACAAGCTTTTAGCGTGGCCATTTGATGGTCGCATCGGGATTAGAGAGCATAATCCGGATAATGACATGACAGAAGTGCATGTCTTTGACCAATGGTGTCATCTTGGAACAGCGAGAGATCATCAGGAGTTTGATGAAATAGCGATTCATCCACATTTTGATCGTGATACTTACCGCTATCTGCTGAAATTCCTGAACAGAAAGAACGTTGAAATCATCGCACTGCAATAATATGACGGACCGTGCTATTGCTTTGATTGATGTGAACAATTTTTATGTGAGTTGCGAACGGGTATTCAATCCCAAACTGGAAGACAAACCGGTTGTAGTGCTATCCAACAATGACGGTTGCGCGGTTGCTAGAAGTAACGAGGTAAAAGCACTGGGTGTCAAAATGGGTCAACCGTGGTTTCAGCTGAAAGATCTGGCCAAAAAACACGGAATCATTGCCTACTCATCCAACTATACTTTGTATGCCGACATGAGCAATCGCGTCATGAGTATACTTGCAGTGTTCAGTCCAAACCAGGAAATTTATTCCATTGATGAATGTTTCCTTGATCTGACTGGATTCAGACAACAAAACTAGATTCTCTATGGTCAGCATATCCGTCAGCGGATCAAGCAATGGACGGGATTGCCGGTTTGTGTCGGAGTTGGATCAACCAAGACGCTGGCCAAGCTTGCTAACCACATTGCCAAAAAGAACCCTGAGTTCAATGGTGTGTGTGATCTGAATGCCATGTCACTCAGGCAGGAAGAAGATTGGTTCAGAAAAATTGATGTCGGCGAAATCTGGGGTGTCGGCAGACGGCTTGCACCCAAACTGCACGAAATCGGCATCAAAACCGTGCTGGATCTCAAAACAGCATCGCCATCGCAACTGCGCGCCCGTTTCTCGGTCGTGATGGAAAAGATCATTCGTGAAATCAATGGCACTGCCTGTATCGAACTGGAAGAAATCAATCCGCCGAAAAAACAGATTGTCAGTTCCCGCTCGTTCGGAATTCCTGTATCCGATCTGGCTAGCCTGGAAGAATCGGTTACTCTCTACATCAGTCGTGCCGCAGAAAAACTGCGAAGACAACAATCCTATGCTGGATCAGTGCATGTCAGCATTCGCACCAGTCCATTCAATGAAAAAGAACCGTATTATGCCAACAGCATGACGATTGCGGTGCCAAGACAAACGGACGATACGAGATTGTTGACCAAGGTTGCGCTATGGGGATTACGCAGAATTTATCGCAGCGGTTATCGGTATCAGAAAGCGGGCGTGATGTTGTCTGAACTGGTACCAAGGCAATACCGGCAGCTGGATCTCTTTGGTTCGGTATCAGTAGCAGATAATCAATCCAGCAAATTGATGAGTGTCATGGATCAAATCAATGCTCGTATGGATCGAGGCACTTTAAAACTGGCATCTGAAGGTTTTAAGCAACCCTGGAAGATGAAACAGGGAAATAAAAGTCCCAATTACACTACAAGCTGGGAGGAGTTGATTTGTGTTATGAAATGAAGGGGCACTAAACAGTTAATAGGCTGGTTATCGCTTTGACTGAAGTGTTTTTAAAACAAAGTATCAATCGACAGTTAAATTTACGTGCGTGCGATTCAGGAAAAACGATTTTTTGGAAGACATGATGAAGGGTATCGAAATCTCTGTGGCCTGATGGGAAAGAGCCGCAGCATTTAGGTTAGTTCATAAACATAATCAAAAAATATCGGATAAACATTTGAAGGAAAAAGTTTTCTTAGCTTTGCTTATTTCATTTTTGGCAACGCTTTCAGGTTGCGCAATAGAAAAGAGAGAGATCCCACTACAGCGGGAATCCACTAACTATTCTGATCATGCTATTCCCGCCACTCCCTACAGTAGAAAAGTTTGGCCGCACTGGATAGATGCTGATGGCGATTGCCAGAACACCCGGCAAGAAATATTAATAGCTACCAGACAAAAACCATTTCAATTCGAAGATTTAAGACACTGTACGGTTATATATGGTGAATGGTATGGGGTTTATACGGGCAAGACATTCACCAAAGCTTCAGACGTAGATATTGATCACATAGTGCCGTTGGCACATGCTCATAGACATGGCGCGGACAAATGGAGAAAGGCACAACGCAGAGCATTTGCAAATGACATTGAAAATCTTTTGGTAGTGAATGATTCAATCAATAGATCCAAATCAGACAAGGCCCCGCATGAATGGTTACCGCCATTAAAATCTTACTGGTGTGAATATGGGAAGCGATGGGAGCGTATCAAGGAAAAATATAGACTGTGGTATAGCAAGCAAGAGCGTATTGTATTGAATCAACTGGCTGAGACTTGTTTGGAATAACTACATGGATTCTAATGAATCCCTTGGCAGCATGGATAAAGTGGAAATTTACACGCTCTCAGAAAGCACAATAATTAATCGGTATTCTTATTAAAAACTCCAAAAAACTTAGCCATTCTAAACTTAGCACATAAAATTATTTACGTGCACGGTGGAGTTATTAGAAAGCATGTCTATTGTTCTCTTAGCTCAAAACCCTTTCCTAAAAAGCTTTTCACTATGTGGGTTTTCGTACATTTCTTTTATTCATAAACTTGTACCATAAAACGTAAGTCTTATTGTTATGTGTTTTCATTTCAATCTAGCTACGATAAATTTTTATTACAAGAATAGATTTTTTTGATTATCTATTCCATTTATTCAGTAGCAAAATTCAATTAATTAATAGACACGAACGATTTTTCAAAATATCTCCTGATTAGAAAGATTGTTCAGCCAAGCCCGATTTTTTCTATTATAAGGCGCATACTGACCCAAGAGAGCCCACCATCAAAGAGGAACTGCCATGGCC